>JAEUSX010000116.1 GCA_016788405.1 Flavobacteriales bacterium | reverse complement strand
TCTAGCGGTGAGGTCCACCTCTTCCCATTCCGAACAGAGAAGTTAAGCTCACCAGCGCAGATGGTACTGGGCCACAAGCCCGGGAGAGTATGTCGTCGCCGATCTGAACCCCGCCCAGCAATGGGCGGGGTTCTTTTTTTTTTTTTATGGCATGATTCATACAGCGCGGCACGGCATGGCTCACTTCCTCATCCGGATCGGCGCGGCGCTGTCCATGCCCATCTGCCTCGTGCTCGATGCGCGGGCTCAGCAGCTCAGCGGCACCTGCCTCAACGATGCGATTCAACCAGGCCGGCACATCGTCCTGTACGAAACACGCGGGCCGGAGCGCATCCCGATCGATTCAGCCCGACTCGGCCGGAACGGGCGATTCACCTTCAAGCAGGCTTTTCACCGAACGGGGTATTACCGCCTCGGCACAGCCGATGATCAAATCGACCTGATCCTCTGCGACCGCGAGCCCAGCGTGGAGGTCCTTCTCGAGGGGAAGCCCTTGCAGGAGCACATCACGGTGGTCGCCTCGGAAGAGAACAAGCGCTTGTGGGAGTACAAACTCGCCAGTCGCGATGCACAGGAAAGCACGCAGCGCATCGCCCGGACGCGGCAAACCCTGGACCCGCGCGACATCGATGCGCTCCAACGGCTGGTCGTCGAGGAGGACGGCGTGAACGAGCGCCTCAACGCCACCTTGCGACGATTGGTGATGCAGGACCAGCGATCCTACTTCGCCAAGGTGGTGGTGGCGGACCGGCGCTTGATGAACGCGCTCGCCGTCGGTCCACAGGCCGTGAGGGACTCCATGGATTGGACCGACGGGTCCCTTGTGCGCAGCATGATCTACGCGAAGGCGATCATGGCCATCCTGCAAGCGGCGACGCCGGCGAACGCGGCCACGCTCGCGGCAGCATCGGACTCGGTGCTGTTCTGGGCAGCGGGCGACACGGCCTGCTGGTCGTTCGCGCGCGCGCAGCTGATCGAGATCTTCAGCACGTACGGGCCCAGCGAAGTAGTGCAGCACCTGGTGGACCACTACATCGCTGGCCCGGGAGCGCTCACGGCCGCGGACGGCGAGCTCCGCGCTCTTGTCGCGGCCCAGCTGAAATCGGCCGTCGGGGCGCTGGCGCCTGATGTTGAGCTCCCCTCTCCCATCAATGGGCAAACAGACCGCTTGCTCGAACTGGTGCAACCGTATCCATGCACCGTGCTCTTCTTCTACTCGAGCACCTGCGATCATTGCCACGCGGAAATGCCTCCGCTGAATTCGCTCCATGAGCGCTTCGCACGAAAAGGGCTGAGCATCATCGGGATCGCGATTGACGACGATGAAGCCCTTTTCAGGAGCAACATCGCGGAGCGAGGCCTCAAATTCCCCTGCTACAGTGAGCTGCGCGCCTGGGGTTCGCCCGCGGCAAAGGCCTTCGCTGTGCAGGCGACACCCTGGCTGATCGTGCTTGACCGCGAGGGCCGCATCGTGGCGAAGCCCGCGAACAGCCGGGAACTGGAGGAACTGTTAACGCGGCTCCTCCCCTAGCCGCATCGACCACGACCGGTACTGCTCGGGCCACTCAAGGTTCGGCGGAACGGTCCTGAAGATGCCGAACACGGTGGAGCCTGAACCGCTCATGGCCGCATACGCCGCACCGGATGCGCGCAATCGCGCGATGGCTTCTTCCACGATGGGCCATGTCTTGAAGACGAAAGGCTCCAATCCGTTCGGCCCCGCGTCACGCCATTGCTCGATCGGCACACGTTCAAGGATCCGCGCATAGCCTGTTTCCTCACCGTTGATGGCCGCGTGCTGATAAGCGAGCGCTGTGGCCACGTGCACCCCTGGGTTCACCAGCACGAGCCACGCTCCGGAGAGATCCAGCGCCACTGGCGTGAGCTCCTCTCCCCTGCCACGGGCGAGTTGCGGGCCATCGGCCAGGAAGAACGCGCAATCGCTTCCCAGCTTCGCGGCCAGGCGCATCAACTCTGCCGTGCCCAGCCCAAGGCACGCCTGCTGGTTCATCAGCCTCAGCGCGAACGCGCCGTCGCTGCTGCCACCACCAAGGCCGGCTCCCAGTGGAATGCACTTATGCAGGTGCGCCCGCATGCCGGGAAGCACGGCCTGCTTACTGAGCAGAGCGTGGGCCCGCATCACCAGGTCATTGCTCAAGTCGCCGTCGATGGGGATGCCCGTGCGCGAATAGGCGAATGCGCCTGCCGGCAACTGATCATCGATCACCACCTCCAGCGCATCGCGTAGCGGCACAGGAACCAGGATGCTCTCGATATCGTGAAAGCCGTCAGCGCGTTTCCGGATCACATTCAGGCCCAGATTTATCTTGGCGTGTGGAAAGGCGATCATGCGCTGATGCGGTCGGCGCCGAAGGTACCGTGAGGCCTGCCCTGCTTCAGTCCATCCTTCTACCTTCGTCGGCCCAACCAGCCGCCGATGGAGACTTTCCTGGAATTCGAGAAGCCGATCCAGAACATCCTGGAGCAGATGGAGAAACTCAAGGAGGTATCGGCGCAAGGCGAAGTTGATGTGACCGCCACGCTGAAGGACCTGGAGCGGAAGCTCGCCGAGACCCGCGCGCAGATCTACTCCCAGCTCACGCCTTGGGAACGCGTGCAGGTGAGCCGGCATCCAGACCGTCCTTACACCTTGAAGTACATCGATCATCTCTCCGACGGGACCTTCGTGGAACTGCATGGCGACCGCACGGTGAAGGACGATAAAGCCATGGTTGGAGGATTCGGTTTGTTGAATGGCCAGTCGGTCATGTTCATCGGTCAGCAGAAGGGCATCAACACCAAGATGCGCCAGTACCGGAACTTCGGGATGGCCAACCCGGAAGGCTATCGCAAAGCGCTGCGGCTGATGAAGCTGGCGGAGAAATTCGGGAAGCCGGTGGTCACGCTCATCGACACCCCGGGGGCCTTTCCAGGCCTTGAAGCCGAAGAGCGCGGACAGGGCGAAGCGATCGCGAGGAACCTGTACGAGATGGTCCAGTTGCGCGTGCCGGTGATCTGCGTGATCATCGGCGAAGGCGCGTCGGGCGGAGCGCTGGGCATCGGCGTGGGCGACAAAGTGCTGATGCTCGAGAACACGTGGTACAGCGTGATCTCCCCCGAATCCTGCAGCTCGATCCTCTGGCGCAGCTGGGACTTCAAGGAGCAAGCCGCCAAAGCCCTGAGGCTCACGGCGACGGACATGCTCGCGAACGGACTCATCGACGGCATCATCAAGGAACCGGCCGGCGGCGCGCACGCCGATGTGGACGGTGCATGCGCGCTGGTGAAGGCCGAGGTGCGCAAGCAATTGGACAAGCTTCGCAAAGTGGCTCCCGAGAAGCTCGTGGAACGGCGCATCAAGAAATTCTGCGAGATGGGCGTCGTCCTCGAGGACAAGCCGGTCAAGAAAGGAACGGCGAAGGCGAAGGCCTAACGATTGAGCTGAAGCAGCACGTCCGCCACCGCATGCGGCGCTGCTTCGGTGCCCACGATCGCGCCGCTCACTGGATCGAAGGCCGTGACGCTACTGCCACCAGCCGCGAGCATGTGGCCCGCAACGGGATCCCACGTCAGTCCTTCCACGACGAGCCCCGGTATCAGCGTGGTGACGGCCGTCGTCTGGTAGTCGAAGCGACGGATGCCCGAATCCATGGCCAGGTTGAACCGGCTGTCTTCGAAGGCTGCTGCCGCGCGAACGGAATCGCCGGGGAAATCTCGGAGGGACACCGATGCGCCGCCCACGAGGTTCAGCTCGTAAATGAACCCGCCGGATGGGGCATTGCCGAACAAGAGCACCCGGGTGCCATCCAATGCGGCCATGGAAGACACGCTTCCTGGTCCGTTGAACTGATCGAGGATGGCGCCCGAGGCATAGCCCAGGCGGAACACCCGATGCTGCTGACTGACCGGATTCACGGCGGCAATGACCAGCGCATTGCCGCTCACCACCATGGCCTCGGCCCGGAAGCCAGATGGCAACGTGGCGGTCAAGATCGGTGCTCCGTCGTTCGTGAAGCCCTTGATCGCGCCGTCCGCGCCACCCGCGTAGATCCGATGGTCCGTGGGATCGCGGACCAGACAGGTGAAATAGGATGGCCAGAGCCCGGGATTGTACATGATCTGCTGCGCAGCGCCCGTACTGATCCGCACCTTCTCGAGGGGCCTCGTCATCGTTCCCGCGAGGAAAAGATGGTCCAAGCCAGTCACCGCATGCGAGATCTCCGTCACACTCATGAAGGCGCTTGGCGTGCCGGAGCTATCTATCCGCGTAATCGTTTGAATCCCTGGACCATCAGCCGGGGGAATGAGGAAAGTAGATCGCACCCTTAACGGGGCGGCGTTGATCAGGATGGGCTGAAAGGCCCTGGCATCGTTCGCGCCATCGCTCACTACGGCTGTGATCTGGTATTCAGCGGAGTTGATCCGCTCATCGATGAGCGGCAGGTCCACGGCGACCTCCGCCGAAGTCGTGGACAGTTCGATGGTCACGGCTGGCGCGATGGGAACGCCATCGACATCGGCGACCATGATGGAAAGGCTCTCCAGCTGCCGGTCATCGTTCACGGCCACGCCCACCGTGATGGTGTCGGGTATGCCCACGAGGGAACCCGCGCTGGGCGAGAGGATGCGGACACTGGGCGGCGACGAGTCCTTGTCCTTGCGGCAACCTGGAGCGAGCAGGCTCAGGAACGCCGCAGCCATCAAGCATTGTTGATAGCGCATGCGTGCAAGATAGCCGCCCCGCGCAGGGCAGCGTCAGGCAGGGTAAATTGTCAACGATCCGAAATGTTGATCCAATGCTCGCAGCCTGTTGATACTTCGGCCGAGCACGGTTCGGCGCCCGGCTACTTTTGGCCCCCTTCCACGCACGCTCCGCCCTGAAAGAACCGTTCTCGCCGCCGGCAGCTTGCATCAACATACAGGACGATGACCGATTTCTCCACCTCGCGCGCCCAGGGCCGCACCCGCGGAGGTCCGCGCCGCGACTCCTCCGCCCTGCTGGCCAGTGCGCTGGAGGCCGGCAAGCTGCCCCCGCAAGCGCCCGAGCTTGAGCAAGCGGTGCTCGGCGCCCTGATGCTGGAGCGGAACGCGGTGAACGAGGCCATCGACATCCTGCAAGCCGAGAGCTTCTACGTGGAGGCGCATAAGCGCATCTTCAGCGCGATCCTCGATCTCTTCAAGAACGATCAGCCCATCGACATCCTCACCGTCACCGAGGAGCTGAAGAAGCGCGGGGAGCTGGACGTGGTGGGCGGCGCATTCTACATCAGTCAGCTCACCAGCAAGGTGGCCAGCAGCGCCAATGTGGAGTATCACGCGCGCATCATCAGCCAGAAGCACATCCTGCGCGAGCTGATCCGCATCAGCGCCGAGACCACGCGTGACGCCTACGACGACAGCGCGGATGTCTTCGACCTGCTCGACAAGGCCGAGCAGGACCTCTACGCCATCACCAGCGGCAACCTGAAGCGCAATTACGAGCCGATGAGCGACCTGATCCAGGACGCCATCGCCAACATCGAGAACGCCAAGAGCAAGACCGGCGGCGTGAGCGGCGTGCCAACGGGGTTCGTGGAACTGGACAAGCTCACCGCCGGATGGCAGCGCAGCGACATGGTGATCGTGGCCGCTCGACCGGCCATGGGCAAGACCGCCTTCGTGCTCAGCATGGCACGCAACATCGCCGTGGAGCACAAGAAGGCCGTAGCCGTCTTCAGCCTCGAGATGAGCAGCACCCAGCTGGTCACGCGTTTGATCGCGAGCGAAGCGGGCATCAGCAGCGAGAAGCTGCGCAAAGGCGAGCTCAACGACCAGGAATTCGCCATCCTGCACCAGCACATCGCGCGGCTCACGAACGCGCCGATCTACATCGACGACACCCCGGCGCTGAACATCTTCGAATTGCGCGCCAAGGCGCGGCGACTCAAGAGCCAGCACAACGTGGACCTGATCGTGATCGATTACCTGCAGCTCATGACCGGCGGCGGCGACAACCGGGGCGGCAACCGCGAGCAGGAGATCAGCAGCATCAGCCGCAGCATCAAGAGCATCGCGAAGGAGCTCGACATCCCCATCATCGCCCTGAGCCAGCTGAGCCGCGCCGTGGAGACCCGTGGCGGCGACAAGAAGCCCATGCTGAGCGACCTGCGCGAATCCGGCGCCATCGAGCAGGACGCCGACATCGTCTGCTTCCTGTACCGCCCGGAGTACTACAAGATCTACGAGGATGAGCGCGGCAGCACGCTGGGCATCGGCGAGGTGATCGTGGCCAAGCACCGGAACGGCGCGCTGGACACCATCCGGCTGCGGTTCATCCCGGAACTCGCCAAGTTCGCCGACCTCGAGTCGATGTCAGGTACTTTTGGGGACCCGGGATCGGGTGATGGCGGCTTCCGGACCGTCACCCGGCCCAGCCGCATGAATGATGACAGCGACTTCGACGACGCCGCGCCCTTCTAGCCGACTGCTCACTGCAGCGCTGTTCGTGCTGCTGGCCATCCCGGCCTTCGCCACCAAGCTGCTGATCCCCATGGATGGATCGCAGCGCGACCATCTCAAAGCCTATGGCATCGCGTTCTGGACGCTGCAGCGCGATGTGCCGGTGGAATGGCTGCTCAACTACCGCGGTGGCAGTTTCATGATCGATCACTTCCAGGCGATCGAGCAGGAATGCCTGGTGCGCGGCGTGACCCACCAAGTGATCGCCGAGGCGCAGGCGGCCGCCATCCTCGCCGAGATCGCCGACCCGGAGGTGAACATGGAGGCCGTGAAACTGGAGAAGGCGCCCAAGATCGCCGTGTACGCGCCGGAGAGCTTCCAGCCTTGGGACGATGCCGTCGCCCTGGTGATGCAGTACGCCGAGATCCCTTACGAGCGCATCTACGATCCGCAGGTCATCGCCGGCGCGCTGCCCAAGTACGATTGGCTGCACCTGCACCACGAGGACTTCACCGGCCAGTACGGGAAATTCTATCGCAGCTACAGCAACGCGCCGTGGTACCGCGATCAAGTGAAGGAGAGCGAGGACATGGCGGCCGCGCTCGGCTTCGCCAAGGTGAGCCAGATGAAGCTCGCCGTGGCCACGCGTATCCGTGACTACGTCGCCGGCGGGGGCTACCTCTTCACCATGTGCTCCGGCACCGACAGCTATGACATCGCTTTGGCTGCTGAAGGGGTGGACATCTGCGCTTCCGAGTTCGATCACGACCCCATCGATCCCGGATGCCAGCAGAAGATCGACTTCAGCCGGTCATTCGCGTTCCGTGATTTCCGCCTGATCACCGATCCCATGATCTACGAGTTCAGCGATATCGACGCGACGGACATCCACAGCCGGATCGGACAGACGCGCGACTTCTTCACCCTCTTCGACTTCAGCGCCAAGTGGGACGTGGTGCCCACCATGCTCTGCCAGAGCCACGAGCAGGTGGTGCGCGGCTTCATGGGGCAGACCACCGCCTTCCGCAAGGACCTCGTGAAGCCCGCCGTGACCGTCATGGGCGAGAACAAGGCGCAGGGCACAGTGAAGTACATCCACGGTGAATTCGCGCTGGGCCAATGGACCTTCTATGGCGGTCATGATCCAGAGGACTATCAGCACATGGTGGGCGACCCTCCCACGGACTTGAGCCTGCACCCCAACTCGAGCGGCTACCGGCTCATCCTGAACAACATCCTTTTCCCCGCTGCGCGCAAGCGCAAGCAGAAGACCTGAGCCGGGCAGGCACGGGCGCTACCTTCGGGCCCTTCAAAATGGACCTGGACCCGCTCAGTGCCATCTCTCCCATCGATGGCCGATACCATGACCGCGCGCGAGCCCTCGCGCAGTGGTTCAGCGAGAAAGCGCTCATGCGCTATCGGCTGCATGTGGAGCTCGAGTATTTCACCTTCCTCTGCGAGTTGCCGCTCCCGGAGCTCGCAGGAGCGCCGGTGGAGCAGCTGCGCGCCGTGCGCGAGCGCATCGACGCGCTGAGCACGAGCGATGCCCAACGGATCAAGGACATCGAGAAGGTGACCAACCACGACGTGAAGGCCGTGGAGTACTTCCTGAAGGAGCGCCTTGAGGAAGCCGGCTTGGGCAAGCAGAAGGAATTCGTGCACTTCGCGCTCACGAGCCAGGACGTGAACAACACGGCCCTGCCGCTGCTCATCAAGGATTTCCTGCAAGCCGCCTACCTGCCCGCCATCATCGGGCTGCGCGATGCATTGCATGGCCTGGCGCTCGATTGGGCCCAGGTGCCGATGCTGGCCCGCACGCATGGGCAGCCCGCGTCGCCCACACGGCTCGGCAAGGAGCTGCAAGTCTTCGTGGAGCGCCTCGACCACCAGCTGCGTTCATTGCGCGACGTGCCCTTCAGCGGCAAGTTCGGCGGCGCCACGGGGAATTTCAATGCGCACCACGCCGCCTACCCCGAGATCGACTGGGTGGCCTGCGCCGATGATTTCCTCGAACGGCGCCTTGGCCTCAAGCGCCAGCAATTCACCACGCAGATCGAGCATTACGATCATTTAGCGGCGTTGTTCGATGCGATCCGCAGGCTGAACACCATCCTCATCGACCTGAGCCGCGACATCTGGCATTACGTCAGCCTCGACTATTTCAGGCAGCGCATCAAGCCCGGCGAGATCGGCAGCAGCGCCATGCCGCACAAGGTGAATCCGATCGATTTCGAGAATGCCGAAGGCAACCTTGGCCTCGCGAACGCCATCCTCGGCCATTTGAGCGAGAAGCTGCCGGTGAGCCGCCTGCAGCGCGACCTCACCGACAGCACGGTGACGCGCAACATCGGTGTTCCATTGGCCCATGCCATGCTCGCGATCGACAGCATCCGCAAGGGCCTGGGCAAATTGCTCTTGAATGAGGCCGCCATCGCTCGCGACCTCGACGCGCAGTGGCCGGTGATCGCCGAGGGCATGCAGACCATCCTGCGCCGCGCAGGGTTCGCGCAGCCTTACGAGCGCCTCAAGGAGCTTACGCGCGGCAAGGAGCGCGTCACGGCGGAGGACATGCGCGCGTTCATCGATTCGCTGGAAGTGGACGAATCCGTGAAGGTCCAGCTGCGCGCGCTCTCTCCGCGCACCTACACCGGCATCGACCTGATGGGTCGCGTGATGCCGTAGTGGCGGGAAGCATGCGGATACCGATGGGCGCAAGGCTGAAGCGCTGGGCGATGATCGCATGCCTTGGCCTGCTGCTCCTCGTCATCGTCATCGCCGTCTGCGATAGGCTGATCCGTGATGGCGCCGAGCCATTCCT
>JAEUSX010000109.1 GCA_016788405.1 Flavobacteriales bacterium | reverse complement strand
CGTAGGTGGTGAGCGCAGTCGCCTTGCCGGTCTTGATGTCGACGCGGAAGAGCTTGTGCCTGCCCAGGTCATCAGCGGTCACGAGCAGGCTCTTGCCATCGCGGCTCCACTTCATGTCGGCCACGCTGCGATCCCAATCCGTGGCGAGCGCGCTCACCTTGCCCGTGGCGAGATCGCGCAGGCGCAGCTCGAAGCGGTCGGCCTCGTAGCCCGGACGCTTCATCGCTTTGTAAGCCAGGGTCCTGCCATCGGGCGAAACCACCGGCATCGCGTCCCATGCCGGATTCTCCGTGGTGACGCTTCGCGCCTCGCCACCGGAGACGGGCACGCTGTAGACGTCAAAGTTGGTGCTCCACGGCTCGCGTTTGCCGGCCGCGCGCGCGGCGAAATAGACCGTGCGGCCATCCGGGCTGATGCAGAAATCCTCGTTGCCTCCGAAAGGCTTGGAGGGCACATCGCCATCGAAGCGCGCGGTGAGCGGCATCGCCGGAGCGGTGCTGTTCGTGAGGTCGATGTAGAAGAGGTGATTGCGCAGGCCATCCTTCCAGGTGTCCCAATGGCGGAGGAAGACCCTGTCGTGGATCGTTCCCGAACCCTTCGTGGCCTTGTCCGCCTCAAGGCGCTTCACAGTGCAATCGATCTCATCGCCGGGGCAGTCGGGGAAGACGGCGATCGCCACCACCAGGCCCTTGCCATCCGGCGCCACACGGTAATCCTCCACATCAAGGGGCAGGCGCGTGAGTTGCGTGGCCGTTGTTCCAGCAGCATCCGCTCTCCATACCTGGTTCACGCCGCCCTCGCGCGCAGACATGAAGAAGAAGCCGCTCCCATCCACCGCCCATTGCGCCACGCTGGCACCGCCTTCGCTCACAGGCAACTTCACTTCGGGCTTCGCGGGATCGGCGAGATCCTTCATCCACAACGAGTTCACGCCCTTGTTCTTCTCCATGTCGGTGGCGCGCACGTTGAAAAGGGCTGTGGTGCCCGCTGGATCCACCGCGAGCCCGCTGAGCCGATCGATCTGAAGCAGGTCGGAGTATGTGAACGGGGCGCGCTGTGCTGCCGACCAGAAAGGAAGGAAGACCAGGGCTAGGGCGAGCAGGCGGATCATGAGGAGGGCGGTTGATGGAGGGCGAATGTCGGAATCGCTGAGCCAGCAGCCCGCATACCTTCGGCGCATGTCGAAGAACATCTCGTCACTCTCTGGCCGGGACGGCAAGGAACTGGATGATCCGCTCTGGGAACGGCTGCAGAAAGCTGCCTCAGCCGCTGGCACGCCCGAGGACCGCGCGCTGACGCAGATCGCTGATGACTTCCTGATCGGAGAGGCCATCACCTACGGCACCAGCTCGTTCTACGACTTCCTGAAGAAGGAGAACCAGGGCAAGAAGGCCTACGTGTGCAATGGCAGCGCCTGCCTGGTGGCGGGCACGCAGGACAAGGTGCATCATGAATTGGCGAAGCGCTTCAAGCCGGAAGAGATCGGGCACATGTGCTGCCTGGGCCGCTGCCACGAGAACAGCGCGTTCAACCTCGGCGGGCTGAACTACAGCGGGGATGCGATCGACCGGTTGGCGGAAGTGGTTGATGCCGGGTTGGGGGTTGAGAGGTTGAAGGTTGGCGGCGCATCCTCCTTTCCCAACATGGACGCCTACCACGTGGGCACAAGCATGGCCGCGCCGATCCTCACGGCGCCCATGCCGCCGCTGCCTGAGTTCTACGCCGTGTGGGAACAGGTGCTGAAGAGCGAAGCAGTGGATGTGTTGAATGAGATCAAGACGGCCACGATTCGCGGGCGCGGCGGCGCGGGCTTCCCCATGGGCTTCAAGCTGGAGGCCTGCCGCAACGCGCAGGACACCACCGGCAATGGCACGCCGCGCAAGTACATCGTCTGCAACGCCGACGAAGGCGACCCCGCTGCTTACAGCGACCGCTACCTGCTGGAGCAGCGCCCGCACCGTGTGCTGCTGGGCATGATGATCGCCGGCTATTGCGTGGGCGCCGATACGGGCGTGCTATACATCCGCGCCGAGTACCCTGAGGCGGTGGAGATCGTGAAGCAGGCCGTGCGCGACCTCGAAGCCAACGGCTGGATCGGCAATGACATCAAGGGCAGCGGCTTCAACTGGCGCTTCAAAGTGATCAAGGCCGCAGGCGCTTACGTGTGCGGCGAGGAGACGGCGCTGCTCAACAGCATCGAAGGCAAGCGCGGCGAGGTGCGCACCCGTCCGCCCTACCCCGCGCAGCAAGGCCTCTTCAACCGCCCGACGGTGGTGAACAACGTGGAGACCCTGGCCTGCGTGCCCTGGGTGGTGAAGCACGGCGGCGCAGCCTTCGCCAAGCTGGGCAGCGAGAAGAGCAATGGCAGCAAGCTCGTGTGCCTCGATGGCGGCTTCAAGCGCCCGGGCCTTTACGAAGTGGAGTGCGGCACTCCACTGGCGGAGGTGATCGACGACCTCGGCGGCGGATTCGCGCGCCCCACGAAGGCGCTGCACATCGGCGGACCGCTCGGCGGCATCGTGCCCTTGCACAAGATCAACGCGCTCAGCATCGATTTCGAGAGCTTCCAGCGCGAGGGCTTCCTGCTGGGACATGCGAGCGTGCTGAGCATTCCCGAAACGTTCCCCATGGTGAAGTACCTCGAGCACCTCTTCGAATTCACGGCGATGGAGAGCTGCGGCAAGTGCTTCCCGTGCCGGATCGGC
>JAEUSX010000069.1 GCA_016788405.1 Flavobacteriales bacterium | reverse complement strand
CTCATCGCGGGGGCCGCCCTGGCCGGGGCCCTGCGCCAGGTCCACGCGGATCTTGCGGCCCTTGTAGTTGGCGCCCTTGAAGCTGTTGAAGACCTGCTCGAAGTGATCGGGCTCGATGTCGATGAAGGAGTACACGTCCTTGATGAGCATGCGGCCGATCACATCGCCCTGCACGCCGCTGATGCCGCACACATAGCCGAGCATCTTGCCCTTGTCGAAGCCATCGGCGCTGCCCAGGTTGATGAACATCTGCCGGCCGGTGCTGAAGCGGTCGCGCGAGGAAGGGCGGTCGCCGCCGGGTCCTGCCGTCACGCGCGCGGTGTGGTCCTTGCGGCTCATGTCCACGTTCAGGTCAGGCAGGTCGCGGAACTGCGTGATGAGGCGGTTGAAGGCCACGCTCATGAAGCGCTCGATCAACTCCTCCTTGCTGAAGGCGCTCAGCTCCTCGTGCGCGGTGGGCAGGATGGAAGCGAGCGCGTCGTGGTCCACCTCCACGCTCTTGAGCTTCTTCATGTAGGCCACCACCTGCGCCTTGCCGATGTCCCCGGCGCTAGGCACGCGCACGTAAGTGAAGTGCGTCTTGAGCGCGCGCTCCAACTGGCGGATCTTGCCCACATCGCGCACGCCGATGATGCTGAGCGAGATGCCGGTGCGGCCTGCGCGCGCGGTGCGCCCGCTGCGGTGGGTGTAGTTCTCGGCCTCACCGGGCAGGTCGAAGTGGATCACGTGCGTCACATCGCTCACGTCGATGCCGCGTGCAGCCACATCGGTGGCGATGAGGAGTTGCAACGAGCGCGCACGGTAGCGACCCATCACATGGTCGCGCTGCGCCTGGCTCAGGTCGCCGTGGATGGCATCGGCGCTATGGCCGTCCTTGATCAATGCGGTGGCCAGTTCCTGCGTCTCGTGCTTGGTGCGGCAGAAAACGATGGCGAAGAGGTCGGGGTCCGAATCGATGATGCGGCGCAGGGCGGCGTAGCGGTCTCGGGCATGCACCACGCTGTACTGGTGCTGGATGGCGCTGGCGGTCACGTTGCGCTCGCCGATCTGCAATTCCTCCGCGTCGCGCATGTATCGCTTGGCGATGTGGCGCACCTCGCTGCCCATGGTGGCGCTGAAGAGCCAGGTCTTCTTGTCGGCGGGCGTGTTCTGCAGGATGTCCGTGAGGTCCTCCTGGAAGCCCATGTTGAGCATCTCATCAGCCTCGTCGAGCACCACGGTCTGCACGGTGCCGAGGTCCACGGCCTCGCGGCCCAGCAGGTCGAGCAGGCGGCCGGGGGTGGCCACCACGATGTTGGCGCCGCGCTGGATGGCGCGGATCTGCTCGCGGATGCTGGATCCGCCGTAGATGGCCACGGGCTTCACGCCGGGCATGTGGCTGGCGAAGCGTTCCAGGTCGCCGGTGATCTGCACGCAGAGCTCGCGGGTGGGCGCCAGCACCAGGGCCTGCACGCCGCGCTGGCCGGGGTCGATGTCCTCGAGCAGCGGCAGGCCGAAGGCGCCGGTCTTGCCGGTACCGGTCTGCGCCAGCACCACGACATCGCTCTCACTGGTGAGCAGGTGCGGGATAGCGCGCTCCTGCACGGGCGTGGGCTGCTCCCAGCCGAGTTCTTGAAGGGAACGAAGGATCTCCGCGCGGAGACCGAGCGCGTCGAATGCGGGCATCTGTCTGGGAATGGCTGGGAAAGAGGCGCGGGACCGCGCGGAATGGCCGCCAAGGTAGGCCTTGGCGCGCTGGCGGGTGTTGCCAGGGGCCGATGTGGACAGGCGGGTATCTTCGCCGCCCATGATCAACGAGGCCAGTTTCACCGGCACCGCGCGGTTGATCCTCGTGCTGCTGGCCATCTGGCTGGTGGTGCGATGGTGGATGCGCCGATCGGCATCGGCGGGCCCAGCGCCGCATCGCGGGGGGCGTCGGCCGCCCGGAGAGGTGCGCATCGAGGACCTTCGACGCGACGGGGGGGAGAAGCCGCAGCGCGGCCACGTGATCGATGCCGATTTCGAGGAGATCAAGTAACCACGGCCGCGCAGCGGCACACGCATGAAAGCCATCTGGAAGAACCTGCTGCCCGTGCTGGCGGCGCTGGCCCTGTTCTATGCGCTGAGCATCGTCTACTTCAGCCCGGCGCTCGAGGGCAAGCGCCTGGTGCAGGGCGATCTGAAGAACTGGCAGGGCATGGCCCAGGAGATCATCGAGCACCGCGATGCCACGGGCGAGGAGCCGCTGTGGACCGGCAGCATGTTCAGCGGCATGCCGGCCTACCAGATCATGGTGCTGTGGCCGCAGAACCTGCTTCGTTTCGCCGATGACGTGTGCCACGGGTTCCTGCCGAGGCCCATGAGCTTCCTCTTCCTGTACCTGCTGGGCATGTACATCCTGCTGCGCTGCCTGCGGATCGATCCCTGGCTGAGCATCGTGGGCGCGGTGGCCTTCGGCTTCTCGTCGTACTTCTTCGCCATCCTCGAGGCTGGCCACAACAGCAAGGCGAACGCGGTCGGCTACGCGCCCATGGTGCTCGGTGCCACGTGGCTGCTGTTGCGCGGCAACAAGCTGCTCGGCGCGGCGCTCCTCGCCCTGTTCATGGGGCTCGAGGTGATGATGAACCACGTGCAGATCACTTACTACCTCGGCATCGTGCTGGCATTGCTGGCAGTGGCCGAGGCCGTGCGGGCGGTGCGGGAGAAGCAGGCGATGGATCTGGTGAAGCGCGGCGCGTTGGGCCTGGCGGCCGTGGCGCTCGGCCTGGCGTGCAACCTCGGATTGCTGTGGACCACTGTGGAGTACGGCGCGTACACCACGCGCGGCAGGAGTGAACTCACCATCACCCCCGATGGCGGTTCCGCGGCGAGCAAGCAGACCAGCGGCCTCGATCGCGACTACGTGACGGCGTGGAGCTATGGCAAATCGGAGAGCCTCACGCTCCTGGTGCCCAACGCCAAGGGCGGCGCATCGGGCTCCATGATCCGATCGCAGGAGGACTTCCGCGCCATCAGCGATCCGGGCTTCCGCGATGCGGTGATGAAGGAGTACCAGGCCAACCGGTACATCAAGTCTTATTGGGGCGATCAGAGCTTCACCTCCGGTCCGGTGTACATCGGTGCCTTCGTCGTGCTGCTGCTGCTGCTGCTCATCGCGCAGCAGGAGGGCGCCGCCCGCTGGTGGATGGTGGGCGCCGTGCCCTTGATGCTGGTGCTCACCGCGCTGAACAACATGGTGCTCGCCGATGCCGACGGCACGCTGAGCGTCTGGGGCATGAACGCCTCGTTGGTGTTCGGCCTCCTCACGCTGGTCTACCTGCTCGCCGGGCTGTGGTTCGTCCGCGACACGCTGGTGTACGCGTTGTTCGCCGCGCTCGTGCTCACCTTGATGCTGAGCTGGGGCCGCCACCTGATGCCGCTCACCGATTTCTTCCTGGAGCATGTGCCGGGCTACAGCAAGTTCCGCGCGGTCACCATCATCCTGGTGATCGTGGAGCTGGCGGCGCCGGTGCTCGGCATGCTCTGGCTCGATCGATTCGTACGGGAAGGCGGATGGGGCAAGCTGAAGGAGCGAGGCTTCCTGATCCCGGCCGGCATCCTGCTCGCGGGGCTCCTCCTGGTGGCCGTGGCCCCCGGGGCGATCTTCGATTTCCTGAGCGATGCGGAGCGCGCGGATTTCAACGGCCGCATCGGCCCCTCGGGCGAGCCGAGCGCGGAGCTCACCACCTTGGTGGAGGGCATCGAGGAGCATCGGCAGGGCGTGCTCGCCGCCGATGCCTGGCGCAGCTTCGCGTACGTGCTCGTGGGCGGCGCGCTGCTCTTCGGCTTCGGGCGCCGCATCATCGGCAAGGCCGTGCTGGTGCCCGCGTTGATCGTGCTGGTGCTCGCTGACCAGTGGACCATCGACAAGCGGTACGTGAACAACGAGAAGGACAAGGGCCGCTACCTCTCCTGGGAGGATGAGAAGACCAACATGCAGCCGCACAAGCCCAACGCCGCCGACCTCGCCATTCTGGAACAGGAATGGAACCCGAAGGCGGCGGAGCTGCACAAGTCGGCCTTGGAGCGCTTGAAGCAGCAGCGCAGCGGCGAGCGTGGCAAGGCGAGGCTGATCTCGAAGGACGAGGAGCAACTGGCGCGCTTCGGTGCCTTGCGCCGCGCATCGGACTATCGCGTGCTCTGG
>JAEUSX010000064.1 GCA_016788405.1 Flavobacteriales bacterium | reverse complement strand
CCGTCGATGATGCGGTGATCATAGCTGAGCGCCACGTACATGATGGGGCGGATGACGACCTGCCCATGCACCGCCACGGGGCGCTCCACGATGTTGT
Organism: Flavobacteriales bacterium; assembly: GCA_016788405.1. Classification (GTDB taxonomy): domain Bacteria; phylum Bacteroidota; class Bacteroidia; order Flavobacteriales_F; family PHOS-HE28; genus PHOS-HE28. The sequence goes on along the minus strand of JAEUSX010000064.1, from coordinate 16,020 downwards.
GCATGCCCAGGATGGCGCTCTGCGGCGGGTTGATGATGGGCGTGCTGAGCATGCTGCCGAAGACGCCGCCGTTGGTGATGGTGAAGGTGCCGCCAGTCATCTCATCGATGCTGAGCTTGCCATCACGCGCTTTCACGGCCAGCGCCTTGATGCCCGCTTCGATCTCCGCGAGGCTCATCTTCTCCGCGTTGCGCAGCACCGGCACCATGAGGCCCTTGGGTGAGCTCACAGCGATGCCCACGTCGGCGTAATCGTGCATGACCAGCTCATCGCCATCGATCTGTCCGTTCACCGCTGGGAAGAGGCGCAATGCCTCGGTTACCGCCTTCGTGAAGAAGCTCATGAAGCCCAGGTTCACGCCGTGCGCCTCTTTGAACTTGTCCTTGTACTTGTCGCGCAGTGCCATCACCGCGCTCATGTCCACCTCGTTGAACGTGGTGAGCATGGCGGTCTGGTTCTTCACGGCCACCAGTCGCTCAGCCACCTTCTTGCGCAGGGTGGTCATCTTCTGCCGGTTCTGATTGCGCGAGCCGCCCCAGCCATTGAGCGCGATCGCACCAGCGTCCACACCGCCAGCCACGTACGCGGCCACATCGCTCTTGGTCACGCGGCCGTTCGGTCCGCTGCCTTTCACTTTCTCTGGGCTGAGCCCCTTCTCCTCCAACATGGCCTTCGCCACAGGCGTAGCATGCGCAATCGGAGTTGCGGCGACCGGCTTTGCCGCTTCGGCCTTCGCGACCGGCGCAGACGCGGCAACCTTACCGCTCGCCGTCTCGCCGCTTGCCGCTTTCCGCTCCGCCTTGAAGCTCGTATCCACCTTCACCACCACATCGCCCACGCTCACGGTCTGGTCCTCTTTGGCCAGCAGTTGCACTTTGCCTTCCGCTTCGGCGCTCAGCTCCAAGGTGGCCTTGTCGCTGTCGATCTCGCCCAGCACCTGATCCTTGCTCACCACGTCGCCATCCTTCACAAGCCAGCGCGCGATGCGCACTTCGCTGATGCTCTCTCCGGGACTGGGGACTTTGATATCGACGATGGCCATGGGCTCTTTGATCGGTTGTTCGTTGTCGGTTGTCAGGCTTTCGCTCTGGCAGGTGCCGCCTTATTCGTCTTCGTAACGCCTGGCGAGAAGGCCTTCTCGATGATGGCGATCTGCTGATTCGCGCTGCGCTTGCTACTGCCCGTTGCAGGAGCCCCGCTGGCCGGTCGTGCGATCACCTCCCATTTCACCTCGTTGAAATGCATGGCGATGTAGCCCCATGCGCCCATGTTCACCGGCTCCTCCTGCACCCATAGGTGGCGTTCGGCCTTCGCGTACCTCTTGATCACCGCGCGCATCTGCTCGGCGGGCAATGGGTGGATCTGCTCGATGCGGATGAGCGCGGTATCCGTGATCTTGTGCTTCTCGCGGTGCTCGGCGAGGTCGAAGTGCACCTTGCCCTGGGTGAAGATCACCGTCCTCACCTTCTTCGGGTCCGCGCCCGCATCGTCGATGAGCTCTTGGAAGCCGCCCTTGGTCAGCTCATCCAGCTCGCTCACGCACTTCGGGTGGCGCAACAGGCTCTTGGGCGTGAACACCACCAGCGGCTTGCGGAAGTCCCACTTGAGCTGGCGGCGCAGCACATGGAAGAAGTTCGCGGGCGTGGTGCAATTCACCACCACCATGTTCTCGTCGGCGCAACTCTGCAGGAACCGCTCCATGCGCGCGCTGCTGTGCTCGGCGCCCTGGCCCTCGTAGCCGTGCGGCAGCAAGAGCACCACGCCATTCTGCGTGCCCCACTTCTCTTCCGCGCAGCACAGGTACTGGTCCAGCACGATCTGCGCGCCGTTCACGAAATCGCCGAACTGCGCCTCCCAGATCGTGAGCACGTGCGGACTGGCCAGCGCGTAGCCGTACTCGAAGCCGAGCACCGCGTACTCGCTCAGGAGGGAGTTGTAGATCTGCAGGAGCGCCTGCCCGTCCCGGATGTGCTTGAGGTGAATGAACTCCTCCTCGCTGTCCTCCACCTTCACCACGGCGTGGCGATGGCTGAAGGTGCCGCGCTCCACATCCTGACCGGTCATGCGCACGGGATGGCCTTCGAGCAGGAGCGATCCGTAGGCGAGCAGCTCGCCCATGCTCCAGTCGATCACGCCCGTCTCCATCATCCTCTTCCGGTCGCCGAGGATCTTCTCCAATTTGCTGAAGAACTTCTTGCCATCGGGGTGCAGCACGCTGAGCTTATCGCCGATGAGCCGCAGCGTCTCCTTCTTCACTCCGGTGCTCGGCGACTTCGAGAAGTCCTTCGCTTCGGCGCGCTTGAATCCCTTCCAGCGCTCCTCCATGAAGTTGGTGATCCTCCCCACGCGCACCTGCTTCGCCTCGTTCAGGCGGTCGTCCAGCATGTTGGTGAAGGATTCCTCCATCTCCTTCGCCATCTCACGGGCGCCCTCCACGCCGCTGGCGATGAGCTTCTCGGTGTAGATCTCGCGCGGATCCGGGTGCGCCGCGATGGCTTTGTACAGCACGGGCTGCGTGAACTTGGGCTCGTCGCCCTCATTGTGGCCGTGCTTGCGGTAGCAGAGGATGTCGACCCAGATGTCGGTGCCGTACTTCTGGCGATAGTCCATCGCCAGCTTCATGGTGAAGGCCACGGCTTCGGCATCATCGCCGTTCACATGGAACACCGGGCATTGGGTCACCTTGGCCACATCGGTGCAATACGTGCTGGTGCGCGCGTCGATGTAATTGGTGGTGAAGCCCACCTGGTTGTTCACCACGATGTGGATGGTGCCGCCCACCTCATAAGCCTTGAGCCCGGCCATCTGCACCACTTCATACACGACGCCCTGTCCGGCCACCGCCGCATCACCATGGATGAGGATGGGCGCGGTGATGCCCTTCTGGAACTTGTCGTCGTGCTCGATGATGGCCCGGCTGATGCCCTCCATGATGGGGCCCACGGTCTCCAGGTGACTGGGATTCGGCGCCAGCGTCAGCCGTACGTTCTTGCCGGTGTTGGTGACCACCACGCTGCTGTAGCCCATGTGGTACTTCACATCGCCTTCCACCAGCGCATCCTCGTAGTCCTTGCCTTCGAATTCCGAGAAGATCTGGTCATAGCTCTTCCGCAGGGTGTTCGCCAGCACGTTCAAGCGGCCGCGGTGGGCCATGCCGATCACGTACTCGGTGATGCCCAGCTCGGCGCCATGCTCGATCACGGTGTCGAGCGCGGGGATGAGCGCTTCCGCTCCTTCGATGCTGAAGCGTTTCGCGCCGATGAACTTCTTCCCGAGGAAGCGCTCGAACACCACTGCCTCGTTCAGCTTCTCCAGGATATCCTTCTTCTGTTCGAGGCTGAATTCCGGCGTGTTGCGCGTGCCCTCCATGCGCTGCTGAAGCCACCGCACCTTCTCCGGGTTGCGGATGAACTTGAACTCCGCGCCCACGCTCTGGCAATAGGTCTGCTTGAGCAGGTCGATGATGTCACGCAGCCTCACGGGGCCCAGGCCCACCTCATTCCCGGCGCTGAACACGGTGTCCAAGTCGGCATCGCTCAGCCCGTAGTGCTCCAGGTCGAGCGTCGGGGAATACTTGCGGCGATCACGGACCGGGTTGGTCTTGGTGAACAAATGGCCGCGTTGGCGATAAGCGTTGATGAGGTCGATGACCTTGAACTCCTTCTCGAAACGCTCGTTGCCCCCGGGTGAAGGCGCAGTGGGCGTAGCGCTCAGATGCGCATCGCCCTCCAACGAACGGGCGAATTCGAAGCCCTCGAAGAAGCGCGCCCAACCGGTCTCGACACTGGCGGGATCCTTCTGGTATTGCTGGTGCAGGTCGTCGAGCCAGGCGCTATCGACGTTGCTCAGGTAGGAGTACTTATCCATGGAATCGGGGCAAAGGTATTTTCGAGGTAGCAGGTCGGCGGTGGGCCGGGCGGGTGTTGTGAACAACGGCCCCTGGCAGGCGATGGCTCTGGCGCAGAGGCGATCGCGATCAGTAACGGCCTGCGAACCGCAACCGCGTGAGCACCTTCTGCAAGGCCCTGAGCACCATGGCACCGGCCAGCTCTTGGAAACCGCCGCGGCCCATGGCGGCATTCACCTGCCCTTCCGTAAGGTCGATGCGGTTGATGGCGCGCGATAGGGAGGCTGAATCAGCACCCTGCCACCGGTCGAGGGCCGCCAGCACCTGCGCGCGCAATGCCTCGAACGCCCCCTCGTCGCCGGGCGGCTCCACAAGCTCAGCAGCAGAGAGCGAAAGGTCCTTGCGCAACTGGCTGACCGTGGAAGAAAGCACCTCCTGACGGTCGAGCCACCGCCGCAAGCCGTCCTCTCCGATCGACAACGGTTTGTTGGCCTCCCCGTTCATGCGCGCAAAGGTCCGCCAGGCATGGCACTACTTTCGCCCGTCGCGAAAAAACACACGCATGAAGCTCCGCTCCCTCCTCGTCCTCGCCGGCATGGCATCCCTCTCCCTGCTCCACGCCCAATACGGTTCGTTCGACGCAGGCGCCGTGAAATCGGCCAAGGCATTGCCGCTGGTGGTGGTGCTCGATGCAGGCGACTCGCCGTACAACCGTACGGTGATGAACGCCGTGAAGAGCGAATGGAAGTTCAATGGCGCCAGCGACTTCATCACGGTGAGCGATCTGGGCATGCAGCCAATGAGCGCCGACAAGGTGTACCTGTTGAAGACGCGACGGACGGATCCCGTGAAGTTCGAAGGCACCTTCATGGCCGTGGTGAGGGGTTGGAAACAGAAGAAGGGCGAGGCGCTGGCGCAGACCGAGAATTGCTTCACCAGCATCCCCGTTGAGCAGGAGCTCGCCTCGATCCTGATCGACCCCAAGGCCATCGCCGAGGGCAAAGCAGCTCCCATGATCAACCTTTATGTGAAGCACCTGCAGGATTACCTGCGGCTGGTGGAGGGCGGCAAGATCACGGACAAGGCCACGGCCGATCGGACCTACACCGACCGCACGCGGCTGGTGCGTGAAACGGAACTCGTCTTCAGCAAGGACCATTTGGACAAGAGCCTGCCCAGCGCTGATGCCATCAAGGCGCAGTACACCTCAGCGTTCTCCATCGGCGATGTGATCGCTCCGGTTGAGGCTCAGGACCGGACCAAGATGGTGAGCGACGCCGTGATCACCATCGGCGACCACAAGAACAAGCATTGCTTCAAGCGCGTGTTCAACGCCGGCACAGGCGAGCTCATGTACCTGCGAGACGACGCCGCCATCTTCGGCAAGAAGGAAGGCTTCATCGAGGAGGACCTGAAGGCGATCTCCCGAGCCCGCTAGCCTGGACGCCGACCCGCTGCCCTGTAGGTGAACCCCGATTTGGCCATCCGGCTGAGGTGGCTACATTGGCGATCCTTCAACAACGGGCACCCATGCGCATCCTTACCCTCACCATCACGCTCCTGCTGGCTTCCTTACCGGCCCTTGCGGAGCACCTCCCAGGCGGCAACATCTCCGTGCGCTGCATCAGCGGCAACCAGCACGAAGTGACCTTGAAGGTCTGGCGCGAATGCACCGGCGTGGCCATGATCGCACAAGGGCTGACCTTCGTGAACTCCTGCGGCGTGAGCTTCGCCCTCAGCGATGTGCCCCTGATCTCCGCCACCAACGTCTCGCCCGTTTGTGCTGGACAGACCGGCCAGACCACCTGCGATGGAGGGACGCTCATCGGCATCGAGGAGTACACATACCGAATCACGGTGTTCCTGAGCCCATGCGATTATTGGCGCATCTATTGGAGCACCTGCTGCCGCTACCCTGCGCTGAATCTGCAAGGCTCTCAAGGTCTTTTTGTGGAAGCGCTCGTGAACAACGCTGGTGGCAGCTGCATCGAGTACCCGACCTTCAGTGATAATACCCCGCCCTTGGTGTGCGTCAACCAGCCCGTGAGCTATGACCCGGGAGTGGTCTTCAGTCAGGGTCAGGACCTGCGATTCCGATTGATCGAGGCACGCCGCCTGCTCAATGGCGACCCGCTCAACCTCGATATCCAGCCCGTCACCTATCAATCTCCATTCACCGGGTCCGTACCGTACACCGGCCTAGCCATCGACACCCTTTCCGGCCAGATCACCTTCACACCTGATGCGCAGGGCTACATCGTATGCGTGATCGCCATCGAGGTCCGCGACGCGAATGGGACATGGCGCGGCACCATCATGCGCGACTTCCCGTTCATCGTGCAGGTCTGCGACAACAATGTGCCCGACGCAGCGAGCGGAGTGGCAAACGTCTCTAACGGCGCGCTTGCCGCCATTGACCCGTATTCGATCAATGCCTGCGGTGCAGGCTGCTTCAACGCGGCCATCACGGATCTCGACGCCGGACAGACCGTGAGCCTCGAGACCAACTTCGCCATTCCCGGCGGAAGCATCGAGCTGGTGCCCGGCAATCCGGCAACGGCCTCCATCTGCTTCGACGGTTCCACCACGCCCGGCTCCTACCTGTTCACGATCACCGCTCAGGATGATGCTTGCCCCGTGCTCGGCACCCAGATCTTCACGTACAGCATTCAAGTCTATGCGCATCAGGACGCGGGCGAGGACGCCACGGTCGGTCTATGCCCTGGAGAATCGATCGATTTGAGCCAGTACGTCACTGGCCTCGGCGGGGGCACGTGGAGCGAAGGGCCTGTGGTGAGCGACTTCGGGACATACACCTATACCATCATTGGCGCGTGCGGTGAGGACATGGCCGAGTTCGAGGTGGTGCCGGGCACATCGCCCGACGCAGGCGCTGATGCAACGACCGAGATCTGCATCGCGGAAGCGGTAGACCTATCGTTGCTCCTGACCGGCGCGGCTGGCGGATCGTGGAGCGAAGGTCCCATAGTGGCTGCAGCAGGGGTATACACCTACACCGTCAGCAATGGATGCGGAAGCGATGAGGCCGTGTTCACCGTGAATCAGGTACCGGCGCCCTTCGCCGGTGATGATTACTCTTTCCTCGTTTGTCCTCAATCCGACATCTTCGCCTTGTTCGACTCGCTCCAAGGCACCCCGGACCAAGGCGGCGCTTGGTTCTATGGTGAATTACCTGTGAGCGGCACGTTCGACCCATCAGTGGACCCGGACGGTGATTACTGCTATGTGGTCGTGCATCCGGAGTGCGGCTCCGATACCGCGTGCGTGCGCGTGAACTTCGTTGATGCCTCCGACCCTTATTGCTTGACGCTCGGCATCCTGGAATCCCCGGGCGCCTCGCTCCTGCATCCGAATCCCAGTGCTGGCTCACTGTTCATCAACAGTTCGCGTCCAGCCCGAGCTGAGTTCCTCGAGGCATCGGGCCGTGTCGCCTGGAGCACCGTGATCAGAGCGGGGAACAACCAGCTCGATTTGCCTGAACACCTGGTCAATGGCAGTTATGTCCTGCGCCTGTTGCAGGTTGATGGCGCGACCAGCGTGCATCGCTTCGGCCTGATTCGTTGACCCGATCCAACGAAATGTCAACGGACGCCGATCAATCGGCGCCCGTTGTTGTTTAGTGCACCATGGCCGTGGTGCTCATCACCGGAGGCAGCGGGCTGGTTGGTCGCGCGCTCACCAAAGCGCTCCTGGCGCGGGGGGACGAGGTGCGCTGGCTAAGCCGTGCAGCTGGTTCATGGAATGGCGTGCGGGCCTACGAATGGGATGTGACGCACGGGACCATTGATGCAGAGTCGCTGCGCGGCGTCGAACGAATCGTGCATCTGGCCGGGGCGAGCATCGCCGGGGGGCGGTGGTCGAAAGCGCGGATCTCGGAACTCATCTCTACTCGGGCCGGATCGGCCCGCTTGCTGCTCCGCTGCGCGCGAGAGGCGGGGTGCCGGCCTCAATGCATCGTGAGCGCATCTGGCGTGGGGTACTACGGAGCAGTGACCCAGGATGAGCCATTCACCGAAGATGACCCTCCCGGCACGGACACCATCGCGCGCATCACGGTGGAATGGGAGCGTGCCGTGGATGAATGGGCCTCGCAATGCCGCGTGGTGAAACTGCGCACCCCAGTGGTGCTGGCACTCGAAGGTGGCGCACTCGCCAAGCTGGCGGCGCTCGCTCGCTGCGGCCTCGCCGCACCGCTCGGCAGCGGTACGCAATGGATGCCCTGGATCCACATCGAGGATCTGACGAATGCCTACGTGCGCGCACTGAACGACGTGACCACGCAAGGCGCTTACAACGTGATCGGGGGCAACAGCACCAATCGCGAATTCATGCAGGCACTGGCTGTAGCGGTGCGAAGGCCGATGTGGCTTCCTCCGGTGCCAGGCCCGCTCTTGCGTATGGCGCTTGGCGAAGCGGCGGACCTGCTGCTCAAAGGGTCGCCTGTGAGCAGCTCGCGCGCGGAGGGCGCCTTCCGACAGAGAGGGCACGGATTGAAGGAGGAGCTGCTGACGCTTCTGAAACAACGCTGACGATCAGCTCGTGCGCCCCATGAGCCCCATGGCCAGCGCACGGAGCGGCGCCCTGCGCTCAGCGGGGACATCCACGGAATCGAGCGCAGCGAGGGCCTCGGTTTCCATGCCTCGGATAAGCGCCTCTGATTCATCGCGCACGCCAAGGGCGATGAGCGCTTCCACCATGTCACTCACCTCACGCGCGATGCTCATCTGGCCCATGGCTTTGGTGAGCGTGCCACCGCCACACGCGCGCTCAAGCTCCAACCCGCGGATCAGGAGCCATGTCTTCTTCCCGGCGCGCAAGTCGCCACCGCGCTGCTTGCCGGACACGGCTGGATCGCCGAACGCATCGATGTGATCGTCCCGGAGCTGGAACGCCAGTCCCAATTGCTCTCCGAATCGCGCGATCGCCTGCTGCTGCCCGGGCGACGCGCCGCCGATGATGGCGCCCACCTCGAGCGCGCAGGCCAGCAGCACGGCCGTCTTCCGGCGGATCATGTGCATGTACTGCTCGGCGGTGATGCTCGCAGCGCGCTCGAAGGCCATGTCCAGCTCCTGCCCCTCGCACACCTGCAGCGCGCACGAATTGAACACGGCCAACGCACGTGCGTCAGCGCCCATGCATTGGTAGGCCTTCACGAGCAGGGCATCGCCGCTCAGGATGGCGAGGTTCTGCCCCCAGCGCACATGCACCGTGGGCCTGCCGCGCCGCGTCGGCGAGGCATCCATGATGTCATCGTGCATGAGGGTGAAGTTGTGGAAGAGCTCGATGCCGAGCGCGGCGTCGATCGCTCGGTCCGCTTCAGCGCCCATGAGCTCGCAGGCCATGAGCGTGGCGATGGGCCTCACCCGTTTGGCTGGCAGCCGAAGGAGGTACTCCATGGGCGCGTACAGCTCGCCCTTGGGCAGCGAGCCGCACCACTGATTGATGCGCGATTCAACGGCCGCGCGGTGCTCTTCGATGGTGGCCATCGCCTCAGCGCTTCAGCAGCGAGAGCAGGTACTGCCCGTAGCCGCTCTTGGTGAGAGGACGCGCGAGGGCCTCCAATTGTTCATCGTTGATCCAGCCCTTCTTCCAGGCCACTTCCTCGATGCATCCGATGCGCAGGCCCTGCCGTTCCTCGATCACCTGCACGAACTGGCCCGCCTGCGTGAGCGAGGCGAATGTTCCGGTATCGAGCCAGGCCGTTCCGCGATCCAGGAGCTCCACGCGCAGGCGGCCCTGGCGCAAGTACTCCTTGTTCACATCCGTGATCTCATACTCACCGCGCGCGCTCGGCTTCAGGTCGCGGGCGATGTCGAGCACGGCATTGTCATAGAAATAAAGACCGGGCACGGCGTAGTTGCTCTTCGGCTTCTCTGGTTTCTCCTCTATGCTGAGCACCTTCCCGTCCGCATCGAAATCCACCACGCCGTAGCGCTCGGGATCGCTCACGTGGTAGGCGAAGACCAATCCTCCTTCGGGATCCGTGTGACGGCTGAGCATGCGGCCAAGGCCCGCGCCGTAGAAGATGTTGTCCCCCAGGATGAGCGCCGCTGAATCACGGCCCACATGCTCCCGGCCGATCACGAAGGCCTGCGCAAGTCCGTTGGGAACGGGCTGCTCGGCATACGTGAACGAGCAGCCCAGAGCGGCGCCATCGCCCAGCAGTTTCCTGAAATTCGGCAGGTCGTGCGGCGTGCTGATCAGCAGGATCTCACGGATCCCCGCGGCCATGAGCGTGCTCAGGGGGTAGTAGATCATCGGCTTATCGTACACGGGCATGAGCTGCTTGCTCACGGCCAGCGTGAGCGGATGCAGGCGGGTGCCGGATCCACCGGCGAGGATGATTCCTTTCATGTCAAGTCCTGTTCTCGGTATTCGTTCGGGTGCCTTCGCCTTCGATCTGAAGCTCCGCGATGTTGATGTCCGGATCCTCATCGAGGATGTCCAGCAAGGGTTCGCGGAAGCTCTTGGCCGTCACGCTGCGCTCGAAACTGAGCAGTAGCGATGGCAGGATGATCAGGTTGGTGAACATGGCCACCAGCAGGGTGAAGGAGATGAGCAGGCCCAACGCTTGCGTGCCTCCGAATTCGGAGAAGCTGAAGAGCGAGAAGCCGCTGAAGAGCACGATGCTGGTGTACATCATGCTCACGCCGGCCTCGTGCAGCGCGGAGAGCACGGCTTGCCGGATCGTGCCGGAGGCGTGCTTGACCTCCATGCGGTAGCGGGACAGGTAATGGATGGCATCATCCACGGCGATGCCGAAGGCCACGCTGAAAACGAGGATCGTGCTGGGCTTGATGGGGATGTCCAGGAATCCCATGAGGCCGGCTGTGGCCACCAAGGGCACCAGGTTGGGAACGAGCGAGATGAGCACCATGCGCGCCGAACCAAGCAACAGGGCCATGAGGAAAGCGATCAATGCCACGGCCATCACCAGCGACACGGCCAGGTTCTTCACCATGTACTTGCTGCCTTCCAGGAACACCACGCTGGTGCCGGTGATCACCGCATCGAACTTATCGGGCGGGAAGAGCGAATCGACTTGGGCACGCATGTGCACGAGCAGGGGGTCCATGCGAAGGGTCCCGATATCCGCCACCTGCACCGTGACGCGCGTGCACCTCCGGTCGGCGTCGAGGAATCCGCGCGCAACGCCATCCTGTTCCGATGCCGGCTCGAGATAGGGCAGGATGAAGGTCTTCTCAGTTCCGGCCAGCAAGGCGTAGCGCTCCTGATCGCCGCCGTAGAACGACTGCTTGATGAACTTCACCGCATCGGCCACCGATAGCGAGCGCGAGAGCTCCGGGTAGGCCGCGAGGGAATCCTGCAGACGGGCCAGGCGCTTGAGGTTCGCGTCCTTCAGCACCTGCCCCTTCTTCCGCGTATCCACCATCACCTCCAGCGGCATCACACCGCCGAAGCGCTGCTCGAGGAAGCGCAGGTCCTCCATGATGGCATGGTCCTGCGGCAAGTCGTCAACGACGCGGGCATCGCTGCGCAGCCGGGAAACCCCCACAAGGCCGACCACCACGACCAGCGCCGTGATCGCGTACACCAGCGGCCGATGCTGCAGCACGATGCGCTCCAGTCCGGAAGTCGCGCGATCGACCCAACGTCGGTCCAAGTGCGCCAGGTGCCTGTCCTTCGGCTCGCCTTGGAGGCTGAACAGGATGGGCACGAGCAACAGGCTTAGGGCGAAGACGGCCATGATGTTGAGCGAGGCCACCAATCCGAACTGGCGCAGCGTGTCGCTGTACGTGATCACGAATGAACCGAAGCCCACCGCGGTGGTGGCATTGGTCATGAAGGAGGCGCGGCCCACGCGGTACACCACACGGCCCAGCGCCTTCACGCGATTCCGGTGCGAAGCGTACTCCTGGTGGTACTTGTTGATGAGGAAGATGCAGTTGGGGATGCCGATCACCACGATCAACGGTGGCATGATGGCCATGACCAGCGTGATCGGGTAATCCAACAGGCCGATGGTGCCCAGCGCCCAGACCACGGCAACGGCCACCACCGTCAGGCAGGTGAGCATCACGCGCCAGCTCCGGAAGAACAGCAGCAGCAGCACTGCGACCACCAGCAGCATCAGGCCCGTGAACAGGCGCAGCTCAGCCTTGGTGAGCCCGGTGACGACGGTGCGGATGTAGGGCAACCCGCTGCGCCGCACCTTGAAACCGCCGGATTCGAATTCGCGCACGCGCGCATCGATCTGCTCCACCATATCGCCGCGCTGCTCGCTGTTGAAGCGCTCGGGATTCACGAACACCATCATCAGGCTGGTGCCGGTGCTATCGTTGTACAGGAGGTCCCGGTAGAACGGCAGCGTGCGCACCAGCCGGCGCAGGCTGTCAGTCTCCGCCTGCGACCGCGGCGGCTCAGGGACCAAGGCACGCAGACGGAAGCGCTTGAGGCTGTCATCGCGCAGCAGGTTGAAGAGGTGCGCCTCGGAGAACACGGAATCCACACCGGGCTGCGCCTTGAGGTCGGTGCCCAATTCCCACCATGCGCGGTAATGCTCCAACTCAGCCAAGCGCGGATCCTCGACCGCCAACACGATCACATTGCCGTCCTCGCTGAATCGGCTCAGCAGGCGCTCGTACTGCACGTAGGCGCTATCGTCCTTGGGGAGCAGGCCTCCATAGCGGTAGCTCATGCGCACGCGGCTCATGTTCCAGCCCATGAAGAGCGTGATGAGGCCCAGCACCACCAGGATGCCGTTGCGGTTGCGCAGGATTCGGCTGCTCAGCCAGGCCCACATGCTCGATTCAAGCGCGTTGGTAAGAGGTTTTTCACGCGCCGGGCAAAGGAACGCTTTCCCCTCTTCGCGGCGGCGCTGCGCGAATGTCAGTCCTCCACAGCCGGGGCTACCTTGCCCGCTCGTCTCGGCCCATGCGCCCAGGCGATTCCCGATGCTCGCCAAGGCCCGTGATGCCTTCCTCTGGAGCCGAAAGGCCACGCCGAAGCGCTTGCGCAATGCCGTCGCGCTCTGGACGAGTTTCCAGCGCGCCAAGCGCACCAAGGATCCGCGAATCGGCGGCATGCCCTTCAGCATCAGCTTCGAGCCGACGACCGCCTGCAACCTGCGCTGTCCGGAATGCCCGAGCGGACTTCGGAGCTTCACCCGGCCCACGGGCAACCTGAAACAGGACCTTTTCACCCGTGTCATCGACGAGCTTTATCCGGATCTGTGGGCGCTGACGTTCTATTTCCAGGGCGAGCCGTACATCAATCCGGGCTTCCTGGACATGGTGCGCTACGCGAACGGCAAGGGCCTTTACACCGCCACCAGCACCAACGCGCACTTCCTCACGGAGGAGAAGGCGGAAGAGACCGTTCGCAGCGGGCTCTCGCGCCTCATCATCTCCCTCGACGGCACCACGCAGGAGACGTACGTGTCCTACCGCAAGGAAGGCGAGCTCGCCAAAGTGCTCGAAGGCGCTGAGCGGATCGTGCGCTGGAAGAAGAGGCTGAAGAGCCTCACGCCGCATGTGGTCTTCCAATTCCTGGTGGTGAAGCCCAACGAGCACCAGATCCCCGAGGCACGCGCGCTGGCCAAACGCATCGGCGTGGATGATCTCTGGCTGAAGACCGCGCAGATCTATGATCCGAAGGACCAGCACCCGCTCATTCCCACGCAGGACAAGTACGCGCGCTACCGGCGCAGCGACTCAGGCGTGTGGGAGGTGAAGAACCGGCTGGACGACGACTGCTGGAAGATGTGGCATAGCTGCGTGATCACTTGGGACGGCCGCGTGGTGCCCTGCTGCTTTGACAAGGACGCGCACCATGTGCTCGGCGACCTGCGCACGAGCAGCTTTCGCGAGCTGTGGCACAGCCAGGCCTACAACGACTTCAGGCGTTCACTGCTGCGATCGCGCAGCAGCATCGAGATGTGCAGGAATTGCAGCGAGGGGTCGCCTGTCTGGGCCTGACCGCCCGGTCACACCTTCATGATGTCCTTCTCCTTCGCCGCGAGGTGCTCCTCCGCCTTCTTGTTGTAAAGGGCCGTGAGCTTCTCCACCTGGGCGTCGAGGTCCTTGGCGTGGTCCTCCGGCAGTCCCTCCTTCTTGGCGGCCTTGATGGCGTCCATGGCCTTCTGACGGCTGCTGCGGATGCCCACCTTCGCATGCTCCAATTCAGCGTGCGCTGTCTTCACCAAGGCTTTGCGCCGCTCTTCGGTGAGCATGGGCACATGGATGATCACGCTCTCGCCGTTGTTGCTGGGGTTGAAGCCGAGGTTGGCACCGATGATGGCCTTCTCGATGGCATCGATCATCTTCTTCTCCCAAGGCTTCACGAAGAGCGTCCGTGCATCGCCGGTGTTGATGCCCGCCACCTGCGAGAGCGGCACCATCTGTCCATAGTAATCCACGCGCACGCCTTCGAGCATGGAAGGGTTGGCCGCGCCGGCGCGGACTTTGGTGAGTTCGTGCTCCAGGTGGTCAACGGCCTTGCGCATCTGGTCCTCGCACATGCTGATGGTGGCGGCTTTGTCGAACATGGGGTGCGTTGTTGCGATGGGAGCGCGAAAATAGCCGAGCGGCCGCGCTCAGAATTCAACCAGGGTGCCTACACGCTCCCCGGCGATGAGCCGGCCCAGGTTCCCGGGCTTGTTCATGTCGAAGACGATGATGGGCAGCTTGTTCTCATTGCAGAGCGTGAAGGCGGTCATGTCCATCACGTTGAGGCCCTTCTCGTAGACCTCGGTGAACGAGATGCGCTCGTACTTGGTGGCGCTCTTGTCCTTCTCCGGGTCGGCGGTGTAGATGCCATCGACGCGGGTGCCCTTGAGGATCACGTCGGCCTCGATCTCGATGGCGCGCAGGCTTGCGGCCGTATCGGTGGTGAAATAGGGATTGCCCGTGCCCGCGCCGAAGATCACGGTGCGGCCCTTCTCCAGGTGACGAACCGCACGGCGGCGGATGAAGGGCTCGGCGATCTGCTCCATCTTGATCGCTGACATGAGCCGCGTGCTATGGCCCTTGGCCTCCAGCGCGCTCTGCAGCGCCAGGCTGTTGATCATGGTGGCCAGCATGCCCATGTGGTCGCCCTGCACGCGGTCAATGCTCCCTTCCGCCTGCATGCCCCGGTAGATGTTGCCCCCGCCGATCACCACGGCCACCTGAACGCCGCTGCGCGCGATCCCGATGATCTCATCGGCGTACTGGCTGATCCGCTGCGGGTCGATGCCGTAGTCCTTGCCGCCCATGAGGCTCTCGCCGGAGAGCTTCAGGAGGATGCGCTTATACGTGTTGGCCATGTTGAGCGGGCCAAAGAAAAGAAAAGGGAGGCGCGCGCCTCCCTTCTCCGAATCCGACCGGACCTGTTCTCATACCGTGAGCGAGTGCCGCTTGAAGCCAGTGACCTTGAGGTCCTTGTCGGCGCTCTTCACGTACTGCTCCACGCTGAGCTTGTTGTCCTTGATGAATTCCTGGGCGAGCAGGGTGCTCTCCTTGAAGAACTTGTTCAGTCGGCCCATGGCGATCTTCTCGGCCATGTCTGCCGGCTTGCCTTCCTGGATCGCGAGCTCCTTGCCGATCTCGATCTCCTTGTCGATCACGCTCTGCGGGGTGCCGTCCTTGTCGAGCGCGATGGGGCCCATGGCCGCCACCTGCATGGCCACGTCCTTCGCTACGCTCTCGAAGCCGGTCTTGCTCAGGCCTACGAGGCTGCCCACCTTGTTGCCAGGGTGGTTGTAAGCGTACACGAACTCGGCCGTGAGAAGGTGGCAGGCGCTCACTTCGATCTTCTCACCGATCACGCCGGTCTGCTCGATGAGCTTCTCAGCGATGGTGAGGCCGTTGCTATCGTAGGCCATCGTCTTCAACGCATCCACGCTGTCGGCGCCCTTCTCCAGCGCGATGCTGGCGATGCGGTTGGCCATGGCAGCGAAGTCGGCGTTCTTGGCTACGAAGTCGGTCTCGCAATTGGTGCATACCAGCACGCCGCGCTTGCCATCGGCGCTGGTGAGCCCGATCACCTGCCCCTCGGAGGCATCGCGATCGGCGCGCTTGGCGGCGACTTTCTGGCCCTGCTTGCGCAGCACGTCGATGGCGAGGTCGAAGTCGCCGTTGGCCTCGGTGAGGGCCTTTTTGCAATCCATCATGCCGGCGCCGGTGATCTGGCGCAGCTTGTTCACGTCGGAG
>JAEUSX010000018.1 GCA_016788405.1 Flavobacteriales bacterium | reverse complement strand
GTGTACACGCCGTCCGCATCGTACGTGTGCGCAGGCTCGAATGCCGTGCTCGATGAGCCGTCGCCGAATTGCCAGAGCATGCTCGCCGAGGACGGCGTGCTCGCATTCGCGAAGCTGACATCGAGCGGAGCCGCTCCATTGCCGGGATCGGCGGTGAATGCCGCGCTGACATCCACAACGGCAACATCGATCTGCGCGCTGCCCGTGCCGCAGGAATTGGTCCCTGTCACAGAATACGTTCCTGCCTGATCGACAGTGATGGAGGCGCTGGTCTCCTGTGTGCTCCACACGTAGGAGTCCGCTCCGCTGGCGGTGAGCGTAACGCTTTGGCCGGGACACAGGTCCGTTGGGCCATCCGGCGTGATCACCACCGCAGGTCCATTCGCCAATGTGATGTCGACCTGCGCGTTGCCCGTTCCACAGGCGTTCGTTCCCACCACGCCGTAGGTACCGGGCTGTGTCACGGTGATGCTGGTCGCTGTCTCGCCATTGGGGCTCCACAAATAACTATCCGCTCCGCTGGCGGTCAGCGTCACGCTCTGTCCGGGGCACAGCGAGGTCGGCCCATCGGGAGTGATCACCACAGAGGGGCCGTTCGCGAGCGTGATGTCGATCTGGGCGCTACCCGTGCCACAGGCATTCGACCCATCCACGCTGTAGGTGCCGGGCTGCGTAGCGGTGATGCTCGTCGTGGTCTCGCCACCGGGGCTCCATACGTAACTGTCGGCGCCGCTGGCTGTGAGCGTCACGCTCTGTCCAGGGCAGAGCGCGGTCGGCCCATCGGGGGTGATCACCACAGCCGGGCCGTTCGCCAACGTGATGTCGATCTGCGCGCTTCCGGCACCACAGGCATTGGTCCCGTCCACGCTGTAGGTGCCGGGCTGCGTGACCGTGATGCTCGATGTCGTTTCACCGCCTGGGCTCCAGGTGTAATCATCGGCTCCGCTGGCGGCCAGCGTCACGCTCTGGCCTGGGCAGAGCGCCGTGGGTCCATCCGGAGTGATGAGGATGGTGGGTGCGCTCCCGCCCGGAAGCGTGTAGTCGATGCAAATCGGCGCGCCACAGGAGCCGATGGCGCACAACTGCACGACGACCGGACCTGTATCACCTGCCCCGGCCGTGTACTCCGTGCTCAGCGCATCGGGCGGATTGAACGTCCCGGTGCCCCCCTGCCATTGCACGCCGATGATGTCCGTTCCCAAGGCGCTACCGGTGAGCTGTACTGATCCAGCGCCATTGCAGATGCTGCCAACCGCATCCTCCACGCTCACCAGCGTGGGCACGAATGGCGCCTGACAGCCGTAGTTCACATAGGTCACCACGGGTGCTCCGGGCCAGGTGAAGAGCGCAGTGGCGCCATCATTCTCCGCAGAGCTACCACCGTAGGTGCCGAGGTTGTTCACGAGCAAGGAACGGTCGTAAACGGCGGTATCGCTGCAAGCGGTGGGCAGGTAGGTGAGCACCAGGGTGCGCAGACTGACGGCTCCGACGGGCGTCGGGCTGATGGTGCCTCCATTGTTGTGATTCGCGAAGTGCCCACTGGTGTTGCCCGGTGCCTGGAACACGATGTAGAGCGTGTCGCTCAGGTTGGCGAATGAGTTCGCCGCCGTGCACATCTGCGTGCTGGTGACGAGGATCACGCCGCTCCCCGCAGGGATCACGCCGCCGGGCGGCTCCCACAGCCAACCGCAACCTTGTATGGTCGCGTTCAGTTCAGCCGTGAGCGTGGCGGTATTCGCGTCCTGCACCAGGCCGTTCCAGCTGTTGTTCGGCCAATCGGCTTCCAGTTCGCTGAGGGCGATGTCGACAGGACCGGTGCGGAAGCGCACCATCTCGTTCATCCCCTCAGCGCCCCCGGGGCACAGCGTCAGGTCGATGCACGCATCCACGAGGATGCTCTCGATCTCCAGGCATTGCGTGGGTATCTGGGCTCGAAGCACCATCGGCACGAGCAGGAACAAGAGCGGCAGGGCTCGCAAGCGCTTCGGCATCAGAGCATGATTGCGAACAAAGTTCGCCCGGACCGAGGGGTGGCCCCTTCCATGCCGCCCTGCGATGCTAACAGGCCTATCTGTATAAGGCCGCCGGATACCTTCGGTGCATGACCGACCGCCGCAGCTTCATCCGCCAGAGCGCCGCCCTGCTGGGGGGCCTCGCCCTGCATCGCGACCTGCACGCCGCCTTCCCCGATCTGGCCGCTCTGCCAACCCATGAAGGCGACGAAGGTTCCTTCTGGCGCCATGTGCGCGCCGCCTTCGCCAGCAGCCCAACCCTCATCAACCTCAACAACGGCGGCGTGAGCCCCTCGCCTCGCGCGGCCATGGAGGCGCTGGACCATTACAACCGCATGTGCAATGAGGCGCCCAGCTACTACATGTGGCGCATCCTGGATCAGGACCGCGAGCCGCTGCGCATGAACCTGGCCGTTCTTGCCGGCGTGCCCCACGATGAGCTCGCCATCTGCCGGAATGCCACCGAGGCGCTCAACACCATCATCTTCGGGTTGCCGCTGAAGTCCGGCGATGAGGTGGTCGTGAGCACGTACGACTACCCCAACATGCAGAACGCCTGGAAGCAGCGCGCGCTGCGCGATGGCGTGAAGCTGGTGTACGCCGACCCGGATCTGCCCAGTGAGGACGAGGAGGCGATGGCCGAGGCCTTCATCAGCCGGTTCACCGCGCGGACGAAGCTGGTGCACATCACGCACATCGTTAATTGGAACGGGCAGATCCTGCCGGTGCGCCGCATCGCTGACGCCGCCCATGCGCGCGGGATCGAAGTGCTGGTGGATGCCGCGCACTCCTTCGCGCTGCTCGACTACCGGATACCCGACCTCGGCGCGGACTACTGGGGCACCAGCTTGCACAAATTCCTGTGCGCGCCGTTCGGCAATGGCCTGATGTGGGTGAAGAAGGAGAAGATCGCCAAGCTCTGGCCGTTGCTCAGCAACGACAAGCCGCAGGGCGAGGACATCCGCAAGTTCGAATCGCTGGGCACGCGCAGCTTTCCGATCGAGATGGCCACGGGATATTCCCTCGACCTGCACAACCTCATCGGCTCAGCGCGAAAACAGGAGCGCATCCACAGGCTCAAAGCCTATTGGATGGAACGCGTGAAGGATGTCCCGGGCATCTTCTTCAAGACCTCACCGGACCCGCGGTACAGCTGCGCCATCGGCGTTTTCGGCATTGAAGGGAAGAAGGCCACGGCCATCAGCGAGGAACTCTTCGCCAAGTGGAAGATCCACACGGTCGCCATCGAGCGCGAGGCGAAGCCCGGGGTCGAGGCGCCCTTCAATCATGTGCGCGTGACGCCGAACGTGTACACGACGACCGAGGAATTGGACCGGCTGGTGGAAGCGATCAGGAAGCTCTGACGAGCATCACCGGAAGAGGGTCACATGCCCTTGCTTCGTGATCTCGTTCGTAGGTGAGCAGGGATCGCGCATCTTCATCGTGTACACGTACACGCCCATGGGCATGCCGCTGGCGTCCCATTGCTCCTGCGGGTTGTTCGTGGCCCAGATGCTCTCGCCCCATCGGTCGAACATGCGCAATTCATAACCGAGCTCCGGAATATCCACCCGCACCGGCCAGGTGTCGTTGATCCCATCGTTGTTGGGCGTGAAGGCGTTCGCGAGGAACAGCGTCGGCTCGGTGCGCACATCGACGATGATCTCCAAGGTGTCGTTGCAGCCGTTGACCTGCGTGGCGTACAGCGTGTACGGATAGAAATCATAAAGGCGGTGGTCCCACTCGAGGTAGCCGGTGCAATCGTGCGACACCAGGCTGTCGCCGATATAGAAAGCGCAGCTATCGGCGGTGAGGCTCCCGAGCGAGATCCTCACCATGGGCGTGCAAGGGATCTGCGTGGCCGTGAAGATGGCCGGCACCTGCGCGATGATGAAGATGCTGTCCTGCACAGGGAGATTGCCGCAGCCGTTGAGGTCGAAGGCCTGCAAGGAGATGGGCTGCCAGCCCGCTTCCGGGAAGGAGACCAGGGGGTCTCGCTCATTGCTGAGGCCATCAACGCCCCATTGCCACACGAGCGAATCGCCATTCGTGGCCAGGGTGTTCACGATGAACGACACGTTCTGGCAGGCGGAGTCGACCATGATGGGCACGGCGAACGGCGGCACGAGTTCCACGAGGTCCACTGAGGCCGTGGCCACGCAGTTCAGGATGGTATCGGTGGCCGTAAGCGTGACTGTGCCGTTGAATCCGGGCAGCACCTGATAGCTCGTGGTGGTCTCGCCGGTGCCCCATGCGTACGTGTGCGGGGCAAAGCCGAAGACCAGTTCGGTGGTGAGCAGCGGGGCCTGGCTGGGGCAGTACGAGAGCGGCCCTCCGAGGATGTTCACATCTGGATCGCCCAAGGTGGCCTCGATGTAGGAGGGGCAGCCGAGCGGCGGAGTGATGAGCACGCCATAGATCCCGGTCGAGAGGTTGGTGATCGTCGTGGCCGTTACCGTAGGGTCATGCGTCCAGAACCAGACGAAAGGACCACCATTGGCCAGGGTGAGCGTGAGCGCGCCATCGTTGGCGCCCGCGCAGCTCAGGTTGGTCACCGCCAATGAGCCCAAGGGCGGCACAATGGGGTCATCGACCACCACATCGATGAGCGTGTCGCAGTCGAAGCCCGTCACTTGCACCGTGTAAAGGCCTGCAATCAGGTTGTTGGCTGTGGCGTCGATGAGGTTCGCGTCATGATTCCACACGTACGTGAAAGGCCCGCCGGACACGGTGGCCACCGTGATGGCGCCATCCGCGATGCCCGGACAGCTGGGCTGGGTCACAGACACGCTCACATCGCACGGGGCCGAAATCTGCGCCACTCCCAGTACCGGAACCAGGAGCAGGGAAAGGGCTATGGGGAGGCGCATCGGGTCTAAGACGGGTGCGAAGATCGCATACGGTGCCTAGACGCCGGAACTCCGGCCATGGTTCGCTCGAACCGGGCAGTGTGAGAAAGCACCGCCCCCCGCGCATTCCGGCTTTTCAGCCGGTAGCGCGGGGGGCGGGTTCTCGGTTCAGGCTTGCGCCTGAAGGCTTACTTCTGGATCACCAGGCGCTCGTTGTAGGTGGCGGCGCCGGCGGTGACGTTCACCATGTAGAGGCCGTTGGCGAGGGCTCCGTTGAGCTCCAGGTCCGTGTTCACGAAGCCGTCCTGCACCGCGATGCGGCGGCTGGCCACGCGTACGCCCTGCGCGTCGTAGATGTCCACGCTCACGGTCTCCACGCCTTCCTCCACGCTGCTCAGGCTCAAGCGCACCTGATCGCCGCGGTTCGGGTTGGGGTACATGGCCATGCGGGCCTCAGCAGCCGTGCCGCTGGTGCCCTCCTGCACCATGCCGAAGGCGCAGGTGGTGGTCAGCAGGCACACATCGCCGTAGGGGTCGCTGGCGTTGCACCAGTTGCTGCCGCCATCGAAGCTCGCGCGCACGTCCACTTCGTAGGTCTTGCCGCAGGTCAGGCCGTTGGTGTTCACCCAGTACTGGCCCACCGCGCTGGTCTTCGTGATCGTCACGAACTCCGCAGGGATGCGGAAGCGGAACTCGTAGCGGTTCGCGTTGGTGTAGGTGCAGTTGGCGTTCATGCGCTTCACCGGGCGGGCGTGCACGTAGGCATTCACCGCCACCGGGCGCGACTGGCCGCAGCTCAGGTACTGGTTGCCGGGGATGTCCATGAGCTTGGTGCGGGGGCATTGCGCCTCGGTGCTGCTCACCACCATGCGGCACACGGGGCCCCACTGGTTGTACACGCCGTTCACGCGGCCGCGCACCTTCACGTTGTAGAAGCTGCCTTCCACCAGCTGGTTGCCCGCCCAGCTGTTGAGCTTGAAGTGGCAGGCGCGCGTGGCGCTTGCCGGCAGGCCGTTGGCCGTGTTGTGGCTCTGGAAGCGCTTGAAGCTGTAGCCGCCATTGGGCCTGAACCACCACATCTGGTAACCGCTGTTGGCGTTGTTCACGCCGTACTCGGCGTTCACCGCAGCATTGTCGTCGGCCACCATGTACTCACCCATGCAGGGGGAGATCCGCCAGTCGCGCTTGTCGCAGCTGGTGTAGATTAGGCGGTCTGTGCCCACCGGCAGGCAGAAGCCCTCGCTGCCGCTGATCGCGCTCGTGGCGCCGCTGGTGAAGCCGCCCTCGCCGAAGGTGCCGTAGAGGTTGTCGATCAGGCGGGCGGAGCTGTTCACTTTCAGCAAGTAGCCGCCGTTCACGATGCCATCGCCGCCGCCGTCAGTCACCACCAGGTAGAAGCAGCCGTCGGGCAGGCAGGTGGCCTCCGAGCCGTTGCCGATCAAGGCGCCGCCGCCGATCTTGGCGATCAGGTTCGTGCCCTGCTCGTAGATCACCCAATCCAGGTCGTCCGCGCCATCGGCCTGGTACACGAAGTCCAGGTCCGTGGTGCATGCTACGCCAGCACAGGTGCAGCTGCCGTTGATGTAGTCGATCGCGGTCTGCGCATCGCCGTCATCACAGGAGTCGCCGATCTCGCCGAAGAGGTTCGGGCAGCTATCGTCGCAGTTGTTGATGCCGTCGCTGTCGTTGTCGCCCGTGCTTGCCACTAGGAGGGTGAAGGTCCCGGTATAGGTGCTGTACCCGGTCACAAGGATGTGATAGGTCTGGCCCACGGTGGAAGCCCAAGAGACGAATGGGTCATCTCCGCCGCAATCCACAAAGTCATCATCTTCTCCGATGATGCATGTGAAGGTCGAGCAATCCAAGGTCGTGAAGATGCCGATCTTGCTATCGTGGGACGCACCGCATAGCGAAGCATTCATGTTGCCGCCCGCGCCTACAACCGTGTACCATACGCCGCCCGCCGTGTTGAGCGAGGTAGTGCAGGTTGGCACCGCATCGATGGTGGAGAAGGCGGTGCTGCCCGACGTGCTGCTGTTGCAGCCCACAGCGATGGCGTTCGCACAGCCATCGTTAGCGGGCGGTTCGCACACATCGCCGATGGTGTTGCTATTAGCATCCTCCTGGCCGGGGTTGGCCACGGTGGGGCAGTTGTCGCAGGCATCGCCCACGCCGTCGCTGTCGCCATCGGTCTGGCTCACATTAGCCGTGGTGGGGCAGTTGTCGCAGACATCGCCCACGCCGTCGCTGTCACCATCCTCTTGACCAGGGTTCGGGGTGCTGTCGCAGTTGTCGAGGGCGTCGCAGAGGCCATCGCCGTCCGGATCGCCGCTGAGGATCGTCTCATCCACGCAGATGTCGAAGGTGCCTTCGCTGCCCGGATTGTTCCACACCCGAATGGTGTAGGTGGTGCTGCCAGCGACGCTCAGGAGCTGGGAGAGCGAGAACGAGTTGCACGCCACCTGGGTGCCGCCCACGCCGCAGACGTATCCGGTGTACACGGCCCATTCGGGGGTCGCGCCGGCGTCGGTATCGGTGAGGGTGATGCCCACCTGCTGGGTGCAGGGGTTGGTGGTGAAGGAGTACCACACATCGTTGATCACGCCGAAGGGATCGCAGGTGGGGTTGGGGTTGCCTTCAGCCGTGGAAGGCAGCGTGGTGCCGGAGGTGATGCCGGAGCATGCCGTGCCCATGGTGAGCGCGGCGGGGGCGGCGCAATTGTCATTGGGCGGGGGCGGCGCGCAAGGCGTGGCCTCGTACACGCAGAGGTTGCAGGTGTATCCCGAACCACTGCCGTAGGCCCACAGGCGCACATAGTAGGTATTGCCGCCGGTGTACTGGTACTGGCAGAGCTCGATCTGCGGCATGGCGCCGATCACGTCGTCGGCGCAGGCCAGCACCGTGCCTCCGCAGGCATCCCAGATCTGCATCACCCAGTCCGAGTAGGTTCCGGCGGTGGTGGTCGCGATCAGCTTGTTGCCGTTGCTCGGCGCCACGAACTGGTACCAGACGTCGTCGTCGGCCGTACCGGAGCAGCCAGCGGGGCCGTCCTGGGTGCTGCCACCGGTGACCGTGGTATAGGAGCAGGCGCCCAAGCTAGCGGCCACGGAGATGACCGGCGCGGTGGCGCAGATCTCCTGCGGCGGCGGGGGGGTGGGGCAGTTCACCTGGAAGGTGTGCGTGTAGGAACCCGATCCCTCGGGGTCCAGCAGGATGTAGTAAAGCGTTCCGGCGGTGAGCGGCCCGAAGTTCACGGTCGCGGCGCCGCTGAGGTCATCGATGCAGCTCCAGCCCGTGCTGTTGCAACCGCCCGCCGCAGCCTTCCAGAAGTAATCCACATAGCCGCCCACGGCTGCCGTGACTTGCAGCGCATGGGTGCCCGTGAGTGTGGGCGTGAACGCATAGACCTTCTCCTGGCCCGGCGTCGACCATCCGCAGGCCGTAATGTTCCATGACGCACCCACGCCGGTGTGGCTCGAAACGGTGCTGACCCCGCAGGCGGTGATGGTGGTGATGCCCGCGCAAGGATCGTAGGGCGGCGCTGGCGCGGTGATACCGAAGGTCCCGGGGCAGGGGCTATTCGGAGTAGGCCAGGTATCGAACCAGATGTAATAGGTGTTCCCTGCGGTCAGCGTCACTGCCAACGACTTCGACGAGGCGCCGCTGCCGACGGAATTCACGCAGACCCCGCCGCTGGTGGGGCATCCGTTGTACACGAAGATGCTAGTCCATGTCTGGCCAGCGATGTTGATCGTGTAGCTGCCGCTGGTCGTTGGGGTGAGCGTGTACAAGCCTTCCTGGCCACCCTTGTAACTGTTGGAGGCAGCACCGCATGTGGCGGGCACGCTGGTGGAACTCAGATCATTGGTTCCACCGCAGACAATCGCCTGGCCCACGATGGGCAGGGATGCTGGGCTCAGCGCCGTTGCGCCGGCGCAGGTCGTTGCTGCGGCATCCTGTACGCTTAGGGCGCCAGCCAAGAGCAGGGCTGGGGCCAAGAGCCAGGAACGCCAACTTGAGTTGTTTCGACAATTCATTTTTCTTGGGTTTTGGGTTAGGGTTTCCGAGGGTTGTTGGCGCTTCCGTAGCGCCGCACGGGCAAGGCCGATGGCCTGGATGCATGGCGGCGCGCGAGGCACCGCTGAACTGTGACGCGGGGTTATGCTGAACCGTTCAGGGGGTTAGGTTTCGGTTAAGGGGTCGCCAATGTAGAAGGCGATTCTGAATCAAACAAGGATTCACGCCATTTCATCGCCACCGAGGCACGATTCAGCATTCGCTCATCATCCGGACCATGTGCGCCGACCGTACTCGATAGCGCGCGATACCGCAGAGAGAGGACGAGGACCCGGCGAAGCGGTTGCCGAAATGCTCAGAGGACGCAGGTCTCCCCCCTCTTCGGAAGGTGGGCATCGGGGAAGCCGGCCTTGACCACCAGTTCCTTCAATGCAGCGCGCGGGCCATCCTCGCCGTGCACCAGGAACACACGCTTCACCTGGGCGGGGTCCTGGCAGCCGAGGTAGCGCATGACCTCGTTGCGATCGCCGTGCGCGCTGTAGAACTCCATGCGGCGGATGCCGGCGCGCACGGGCACGCGCTCCCCGAAGATGCGCACCTGCTGCGCGCCATCGAGCAATTCGGCCCCGAGGGTGCCGTGCGCGCAGAAGCCCACCGCCAGCACGCCATTGGCAGCGTCGGGCAGCGCATGCAGCAGGTGATGCCGCACGCGCCCGGCCTCCATCATGCCGCTGGCCGCGATCACGATGCAGGGCCGCTTCATTCCATTGAGCTGCTTGCTGCGCTCGGGGCTGCGCACGAATTCCACGCCGTGGAAGCTGAAGAGGTCGGGATCGCGGCGCAGCTCGGCGCGCACGGCCTCGCGGAACAGTTCCGCGTAGCGCCTGCTGATTTCGGTGGCGCTGATGGCCAGCGGGCTATCGACGAAGACGGGCACGCGCGGCAATCTGCCGGCATTGCTCAGGCTATTGAGCGTGTAAAGGATCTCTTGGGTCTTTCCGATGCTGAAGGCGGGGATGATGAGGCGGCCGCCCTGCTCCACGCACACCGCATGCACATGGCGCAGCAATTCCTCCTCCGCTTCGGCGATGGGCGCATGGTCGCGGTCGCCGTATGTGCTCTCGCAGATGAGGTAGTCAGCCTGCGGGAACGGCATCGGCTCGGGCAGCAGGCGGTCCACGTAGCGTCCCACATCGCCCGTGAAGGAGAGGCGCACGGCCCGCTCGCCGTCATCCAATGCCAGGTGCACCGCCGCGCTGCCCAGGATGTGGCCCGCATCGGTGAAGGTGAGCTCGATGCCCTCGGTCAGCTGGAAACGTTCGCCGTAATCGATGGTCTGGAAGAGCGGCATGGCGGCCTTCACGTCGTCCACGGTGTAGAGCGGCTCCTTCTCCTGCGGCTCGCGCCCCTGCCGCGCGGCGCGCTTCAAGTCAAAGGCGAAATCGAATTCCTGGATGCGCGCGCTGTCCTCGAGCATGATGGCGCAGAGGTCGCGCGTGGCGGGCGTGCACCAGACGGTGCCCTCGAAGCCTTCCTTCACTAGGCGCGGAATCAGGCCGCTGTGATCGATGTGCGCGTGGCTGAGCACCAGGGCATCGATGCTCTTGGGGTTGAAGCCGAAGCGCCGGTTGCGGTCCTTGCCGCTGCCATCGCGCAGGGCCTCGCCTTGGAACATGCCGCAATCGAGCAGCAGCCGGAAGACGCTTCCATCGGCGCGCTTCAATTCCACCAAATGCTTGCTGCCGGTCACCGTGCCTGCGGCGCCGTGGAAGGTGAGGGTGATCATCCGGGGCAAAGGTGCGGGTTGGGGGGTGAGGATGGTTGGGGGTTGAAGGAGGTTGGGGCCAACCCTCAACCTCTTGCCAACCTCCAACCCCCAACCTCTCCCCCAACTACATTCGCCACCGATGGAGCCCTTCGTCGTCAGCGCGCGCAAGTACCGTCCGGAGACCTTCGATACCGTGGTGGGCCAGGAGGCCGTGACGGTCACATTGAAGAACGCCATCCGCAGCAAGCACCTGGCCTCGGCCTTCCTCTTCACCGGGCCGCGCGGCGTGGGCAAGACCACCTGCGCCCGCATCCTGGCGCGCACCATCAACTGCGAGAACCTCCACGAGGACCTGACCACCTGCGGCGAATGCGCGCCGTGCAAGACCTTCCTGGAGGGCCATAGCCTGAGCATCTTCGAGCTCGATGCCGCCAGCAACAACAGTGTCGACAACATCCGCGACCTGATCCTGCAGGTGAGCATCGCGCCGCAGGTGGGCACCAAGAAAGTGTACATCATCGACGAGGTGCACATGCTCTCGCCAGCGGCCTTCAACGCCTTCCTGAAGACGCTGGAGGAGCCGCCGCCCTACGCCATCTTCATCCTGGCCACCACGGAGAAGCACAAGATCCTGCCCACGATCCTGAGCCGCTGCCAGGTGTTCGACTTCCGCCGGATCCAGGTCGCGGACATCACCAGGCATCTCGCCTCCATCGCGCACAAGGAGGGCATCGAGGCGGAAGCGCGGGCCCTGCACGTGATCGCGCAGAAGGCCGATGGCGGCCTGCGCGATGCGCTGAGCATCTTCGACCAGCTGGTGAGCTTCGCGGGCAACCGACTCACCTACGCCGACGTGGTGAAGAACCTGAACGTGCTGGACCACGAGCACTACTTCAGCCTCACCGACCACATCGTGAAGGGCGATGTGCCCGCCGCGCTGGTGGAGTACAACACCATCCTCGCGAACGGCTTCGACGGCCATCTCTTCGTCACGGGCCTGGCGCGCCATTTCCGAGACCTGCTGGTGAGCCAGGATCCGCGCACGCTGCCGCTGCTGGAAGTGAGCGAGGACCTGGTGGCGCGCTATGGCCAGCAGGCGCAGAGCGTCACCCGCGAGCTGCTGATCCGCGGCCTCGACCGCCTGGCGCAATGCGATGCGCAGTACAAGCAGAGCAAGGAGCCGCGCCTGCTGGTGGAGCTGACCTTGATGCAGCTCTGCCGCTTGAACGCGCCAGCGGAACCGGCAGCACCGCGCATGGCCTCCGAGACCGCGGCCACCTCGGAAAAAAAAAGCCCTGACCTCAGCGTAGCGCTCCCGAAGCCGGCGCCCGCCCCTCCTTCGGCTCCTGCATCACCGGCGCTTTCCATGGCCGCCGAGCCGAAGCCTGTCGGCGATGAGGGCTACACGCCGAAGCGCCGATTGGTGCGCGAGCAGGTGAGCATCAAGCCCGTGGCCGCTGCTCCGGCAACACCTGCGGCACCGACCGCGGCCATCGATACGGACGAAGGCCCCGCGCTGGCGCTGGCCACCAAGGCGGTGAACCCCGCCTTGCTCACGCGCGTGTGGAGCGCGTACGCCGCGGCGCGCAAGGCCGAGGGCAAGAACAGCCTGCACGCCACGCTGAGCGCGCACGAGCCGGTGGTGCTCGGACCGAGCATCGTGAGCTTCTCCATCGTGAACGATGTGCAGGAGAAGTACCTGCGCGAGGAGAAGCCCGCGCTCCTCTCCCACTTGCGCCGCGAACTGGCCGATCCCGCGCTGCAGCTCGAAGTGAAGAAGGAGGAAGTGGTGACGCGCCCGCGCTACACCAAGCTGGACAAGTTCACCCTGATGGCCGAGCGGAACCCCGCATTGCTGAAGCTGCGCGAGGAGCTGGACCTGGATCTAGGGTGAAGGAATGTTGAGGGTTGACTTGGGTTGAGGGTTGAAAGACCGGCCCTTCCGGTTTCAATGAGCCTCACTGGAGGCTGGCCAAGATGCCTATGCGGCCTGTAAACCAGCACTATATTGGCACCCATATTCGACTTGACAGGCACCCATGAAAACCACCATCGAACTGCCCGAGGCGCTCTTCGCCAAGGCCAAGCGCCTTGCCCGTGCGCGCAAGACCACACTGAAGGCCTTGATCGAGCAAGGGTTGCGCATGATCCTGGCAGAGCAGCGCGA
>JAEUSX010000013.1 GCA_016788405.1 Flavobacteriales bacterium | reverse complement strand
CGGGCACAAGGCGGCAACCGCCTCGATCACCCACGACGAGGCCTTCACCTTCCTGCATTATCCCTGGCTCTCGTACAGCGATCTGCTGGCCATGGCGGTGAAAAGCACGAATGACCAACTGGTGGACCCTGCCTATTACTGTTCACTGGAGGGCGCCCATATCCACCACGCGGCCTACACGAACAACCACTTGCTCAACAGCGTGGCCATGAAGGGCAGCATCATGCTCTTCGGCACCTCGGAGCTGGCTTGCCGACTGCCCAACCTGCTCGCCTTGGCGATGTACCTGGCGTATGCCATTCTCTTCCTGCGTCGCGCGCATCCGCTCATAGCGCTCCTTGGCCTTCCGCTGATGACCACGAACCCCTTCTTCATGGAGATGTTCACCCTGGCGCGCGGCTACGGCCTCTCCTACGGATTCCTGATCATGGCGCTCTACCATGGCTGGCGCGCTGCCGCCACGGGCCGGTGGTCGCACATCGTGCTGCTGCACGCCGGAGGCGCATTGGCGGCGTGGAGCAACTTCGCCCTGCTCACCGGCTACCTGGCCGCGCTGCTCGCCTATGCCGTGATGGCGTGGGCTGCGTGGCGCACGGATCCGATCGGCGCGCGTGCCCGGAACCGCATCCTGCTCATGCATGGCCTGCTGCTCGCGGCGGCCATCCTGTCGTTCAAGGATCCACTGGGGCACGTGCTTGAAGTGAACCGCCTCGATTTCGGCGGCAAGGCCACCTTCTATTGGGACACCGTGTGCACGCTCATCGACGGCATGGTGCCGGGAGTGAGCCTGCGCGGCGGGGTGATGCAAACGGCCTGGGTTCTGCTCACGCTGCCAGTGGCCATCGCGCTCGCCATCGTGCTCATCGGGCTCCGTAAGCGCGGACTCTCCTTCGTCAAGGATCATGGGGGGTTGGCCATGGCGGTGCTCACGCTCGTGCTCATCGGGCTCGGGGCTTATGCCCAGCACCTGCTCTTCGGCGTGGACCACCTCAAAGGGCGCTTCGCGCTTTTCCTGTTGCCGCCGCTGATGCTCTCCCTCATCGGCCTCCTGTCGCTCTGGGCGAGCCGGCAGGTGCTCCTCCCCTCACTGCTCATGCTTGGCGCTTGCACATGGGTCGTACCGCGTTTCGCAGCGGACTTCAACCGCTACTTCAGCTGGGAATGGCGGTACGATGTGCGGACCAAAGAGGCCATGCAGGCGCTCGTCGCCGACCACGCCACGGTGTGGAAAGCCGACGGCTTCGTGCAAGTGGGGAACAACTGGCTGTTCGAGCCCGCGATGAACTACTACCGCCACACGATGGGCCTGGGCTGGATGTGCGAGTTGAACCGTGACGGGATTCGTGCCGACGACGACTATCGTTACGTCCTGATCGATGATTCCGCTGCGCGGATCGGCTTCACGCCAGTGGTGCAGTTCGATCACTCCAACGCGATCCTGCTGCGCAGCGACGCGCAGCTTCGAGCCTTGCGCGGAACGATGTCCGATACATTGAATGACACCTTGAAGATCCATGAGCCTGCTCCGCAAGCCGTTTCGCGATGATCTCGCGCTGATCGTGTTGGGAGCGCTTGTGCTGCGGCTGGCCGAGCTGCCGTGGGTGCAGGTGGTGCAAGCCGATGCTGTCAGCCGCATCCATATCGCGCTCGAGTGGAGCAATGCGCCCCATTGGATAACGCATGGCTATTGGGGTCCGCTGCACCATTACCTCAACGCCCTTTTCATGTCGATCTTCCCGGGAAAGGCGCTCGGTCCCACGGTGCTCAACATCCTGGCCGCATCGTTCACGGCCGTCCCGCTCTATGGCTTCACGCTGAACGTGTTCCAATCGCGCCGTGGCGCCGTATTCGCGGCGTTGCTCTATGTGTTCAGCCCAATCGCCCTGTGGACCAGTTTGCAACCGCTCTCCGAGATCCCGTACGGCTTCTTCCTCGCATGGTCGCTGTATTTCCTGTCCGATGATCAGGGGAAACCGATCCGCTTCCGATCGAGCCTCATCGCCGGCCTTTTCATGACCTGCGCCGCAGCGCTGCGTTACGAGGCCTGGGTCATCATCGCCGCATTCTCCTTGGTGGCGCTCCTGCAGCGCGGCTGGCGCCATGCGCTGGTGTTCGGCGCGTGCGCATCGCTCTTCCCCGTGGTGTGGATGGTCGGCAACCAATTGGAATTCGGCGATGCGCTGTACAGCGTGAACCAGAACGATGAGTGGAACATGGAGAAGGAGGGCATCAACGACGAGGTCTCGAAAGCGACCCGGATCCAGCGCGCCATCTTTTTCCCTTGGTCGTTCTGGCTGAACGCTTCGGTGATCTGCTCGGCCATGCTCATCCTTGCGCTGATGGTGGCGGTCATCCGCAGGCGCATCACACGTGCGCAATGGATCTGGCTGATCCCCTTCGTCCTCATGGCGCTGCTGTTCCAGAAAAAGGCCTGGGAGGGCTCGCTCATGCTGCACCACCGCTTCCTCGTGACCTGGCTGGTGCTCCTGCTGCCCTTCGTGGCCTTGGTGTTCACGGCGCTGCGCGGTCGATTGCTCCACAACGTGATCATGCCGCTCGGGGCGCTGCTGACCATCCCGGCCGCATTCCTCTTCGGCAAGGTCGATTTCGTCAAGCTTCTCGGCGAACGCGCATCAAGCAGCGCCCTCGATGGGCTCGTGCTGGGCCATTATCGCGAGATGCAGGTGGTGCCTCACTTATACGGGATTGAGACGGAGGAGCTGTTAGGCTGCATCAATGCGAACTCGCAGACAGGTGATGGCTTGATCCTGGATTTTCACAGTTGGGACCGCTCCTACTTCATCCTGCTGCTCGCTCAAGCGAATACCATGGTCGTGGGGGGCGCCAAGCACGAGGACTTCAAGCCCGAGGAGGCGCGCCTCCTCCTTGCCGAGCATCCAGGAGGATTGATCGCCGTGAGCCGCACCGGCATGCTGCGCGAGCTGGCCGAACTTCGTGGGGGCGTGATGCGACTCAAGGGATTGCATACCCCGCTCGCCGTGGAAGGACCCATCGTCCTCCGCGGATCGCGCTTGTTCAGGTATCGCGTGATCCCGGCCGATGACCCGCTCGTGGCTGCCTCGGACAGCCTTCCGCCCAGCCCCATTGTCCCGACCGAGAAGAACCTCGAGTACTACGAGCACCTCATCCTCGGTGATGAGGCGTGGCTTGCATCGATACGCCGACAAGCGTTCTGGAAAGGCGAGGGGATGGACCGAACGCTGCGGCGCAACGCGGAATACATGATCGAGCAGGATCGATTGCAGGCGAAGTGAGGGCTCACAGCCCGTACTTCACGATGCACCAGATGGCGCGGAAGCCATCCTTCCAGCCGATCTTCTTGCCCTCGGCGTAGGTGCGGCCGTAGTAGCTGATGCCCACCTCGTAGATGCGAGCGCCTTTCACACGAGCCAGCTTGGCGGTCACTTCCGGCTCGAAGCCGAAGCGCTTCTCCTTCAGCACAAGCCCCTTGGCGATGTCGCTGCGGATGAGCTTGTAGCAGGTCTCCATGTCCGTCAGGTTCAAATTGTTGAACGCGTTGGAGAGCGACGTGAGGAACTTGTTCCCGATGCTGTGCCAGAAGAACAGGATGCGGTGCGGGTGGTGGCCCATGAAGCGCGAGCCGAAGACCACATCGGCGAAGCCTTCCACCACGGGGCGCAGCAGGTCGTTGTACTCGCGCGGGTCGTATTCCAGATCGGCATCCTGCACCAGCAGGTAGTCGCCAGTGGCCTCCTGGATGCCACGATGGATGGCCGCGCCCTTGCCCATGTTGCGCGGCTGCTCGATGAAGCGGATGCCCATGGACGGGTTCGCGTCCATGTAGCGCTTCACCGCGGCGGGCGTGCCGTCCTTCGACCCATCGTTCACGATGATCACCTCCTTGCCGATGCCCTGCATGAGCACCACGTCGCGCACCTTGTCGAGGATGAGGTGGATGGTCCGCTCCTCGTTGTAGGCCGGGATGATGATGGACAGGGTGCGGACGCTCATGCGATGGGCCGCGAATGTAGCGGGACCCTTACGAAGGGAAGCGCCCGAAGAAGGCCTCCCAGAGGTTGCGGCCATAGGGCAGCCAGTCCCAGGCGTCCCACACGTAGCAGGTGCCGTACTGCAGCATGGCGCGGTAGTTCACGAAGCAGACCAGCACCAGGAGGGGCGCCAGGCCCCAGAACAGCGGCGGTCGGCGCTCGTGCAGCCGTGCCAGCAGGAACCAGATCATGAGCGCAGCGAAGGGCGTGTACTGCACAAAAGGCCGCATGCCGTAACCGCAGCCGAAGGCCCAGGCATGCCATGCCGCGAACGAGTAGAGGATGAGGAGGATCGAAACGGAAAGCAGGACTGCAAGGCGCTTGTCCTCGCGCCAGAGCGCCACCGCACCGAATGGCAACAGGAAGAGCGCGGGGGCATGGGGCAACAGTCCATTCATCGGCGCGATGAGCACCTCGGCGATCCAGGGCGATGCCCAATTCGAGAATCCCTCATCGCCATAGCTGTACACGATCCAATGCCCGTGCGCGAACTTCCAATAGATCAGCTGCGGTGCCACGACGATGAGCCCGGCGATGAGCCCGCCCAGATAGAAGCCAGGACTGCGGAGCTCGGAACGATGCTGCAGATAGAGCATGCCCAGCAGCGCGATCACGGCCACGACATCCACGGGGCGGATCAGCACGATGAAGGCGCATGCGAAGAGGAAGAGCCAGCGCATGGCCGGGCGCATCACGGCGCCGCGATCCGCGTAAACGGCATGAATGGCCACGCACACGGCGAAGAAAGAATACACGTGCGAGTAGCCCGCGGCCCGGTACGCGTAGTAGAACGTATTGGTGCCGAACGCGATCGCGCCTAGGGCTAGCGCCGCGACGAATGGCGCGGTTCGCCGTCGCCGCCAGAGCGCCGTGATCAACAGGTACAGACCGAGCGACCAATAGATGATGGCCCCGGCCTCGATGGCCTGATGATGCGTGCGGCTCCAGCCATCCGTTGCGCCCCAGCCCGTGATGCCCTCGGCGATCAGGAAGAACGGGAGCATCAGGATGGCCGGCCCGCAGGTGTACTTGGTGATGAGCCGGTCGTGCTCGCGATCAATGGTGAAACCGAGCCCGACCGCCGCGCGCAGGCTGTCGGTCACCCCCGCCGCGCGCATGCCATGATGGAAGAACCCGGGCAGATAGATGTAGTAGCCTGATGCATCGGCGCGCAGGTCGTGCTTCCAATCATCCAGCGGCACTTTGCTGTTCGTGTCGATGGACGACCAGGCGAAGAAGGCCATGAATGCGGCGAGGAGGAACCAGCGCCAGCGGCGCCAATTGAAGCCGGATGATCTCAACGTCTGCAAGGGCTCTGATGACTGCATCTCCATCGCGCGGCTCTGGTTCTGGGTCTGAAGGGCCTTGCTCCTCCTTGCACGGGCAAGGTAGCCCACCTCTTCGCATCACGGCTTTTCTCCCTGATCAGCGGGTCACCACCAACCTCACCTCACCCAGATGAATACGCGGCCTCAGCAGATAGGGGATCACTCGGAAGCGGACCTCATCGCCCGGAAGCAGCATGTGCCGGGGCTGAAAGAGCATACCGGCCTGGTACCATTGCCCGTAGGTCGGCACTTGATAGTGAGAGCCGAGGTCCCTGTGCTCAACGACCCGCTCATCGCGCATGTGGTCCATGGCCAGCGTCAAGTAGGTCTCGTGCATCATCTCCAAGGCCTGCACTGTACCGGCCACGAGCACATCACCTCCGGCCCAATCCTCCGGCACGAACCACGACAAATGCGGCTGCGGCATGCTGTCAGGGCCTACGCTGTCGGCGACAAGCGCGGGCAGGCTCGCCGCATGGACTACCTCATCGAAAGTGCGCTGCATGCGCGTTTCGCGGTACAGGGCGACGCCTGCGCGTGCATGGCGCGCGACCAGGACCATGCGCGGAGCCTCCACCCAACGCTCACGATCACTCGTGACAATATGATAATCGCAGCGCGGGAGACTGTCATCCGGCGGCTGGTGCATGCTCACCAGCCATGGCAGGCCATGTGCGCGTTTGGCGAAAGCCACGGTTGGGGCGCACTGCAAGGCAGTGCTCACTGAAACCACGGGCCGATGCGCGTTCAAAGGCACATGGTCCTGTTCCATCAAGTCGATGAAACGGTTCACCGGGCCGGCCACTGCCCATTCCATGGCATAGCTTGAATTCATGGCTCGCGCGAAATGCGCGGTGACCGGCGCCGCCATCGCACATGCCAGAATCGCGGCTTGCGATGAACGTTTCCACGCGAAGAGCGCTGCGACCAAGAGCCAGGCCATCATGGGCACGAGGAACAGCGCAGTCCGCTGCTCGGGCCAGGGCAGCGCCAGAATCGCATGCTGCAGGAACAGCGCCAGCAAAACGCCCGCGAGCAGCACCATGCCCAATGCCACAGCAAGCCTGCGCTCCTTGCTGCTCCATCCCGGAAGAAACGCTATGCAGCAGCAAACGCCGAGTACGCCCAGAAAAAGCGCCATGATCGCCAGCGGCTGAACCGGCATGGGCCAGTCATAGGCCAATGACCTGGCCAATGAGCCCATCATTCCCCGCCACGGATCGCTGCTGCCGAAAAAAAGGGCCTTGCCGGCGTGCATCCCCAGCGCATGGGGCAGCACGATCGAGAGGCACAGCGCCGCGATGGCGGCGAGGCCCAGGATCGAGCGCCATGGGATTCGTGCCTGACTCCTGAACGCCATCCACCCCCACGCACCGATGAGAACCGCGATCAAGCAGAGGAAGTAGTTCAGCAGCATGGTGTGCGCCAGCGCAGCAAGGGCGCCGCTGGCCGCAGCGAGCAATGCAGGCCGGGAACCCATGCCTTCCGTGGCGAATCTGTAGAGCTGCCAAAGGGAGAAGAGAAGGAACGCGTTGGACATACCGTAGCCGCGCGCCATGCTGAAGAAGTCGAGGAGATACGGATGAAGGGTGAGCAGCACGAAGGATGAAAAGGCGAGGATGGCAACGGGTGCGCGCAGTGCGAAGCGCACGGCGGCGTACAAGTAGATCACGAAGCATAGCACGTTCGGGAGGCGCAGGCTGAACTCGCCCGGGCCGAACACCTGCGCGCACGCCCACATGCCCCAAATGTTCAGCAGATGGTGGTTCGCGGAGGCGTGGTCATGCTCCTTGATGAGCAGAATGTCCCAACGCACATAGGTCATGTAGCTCGCTGCCTCATCGAAGGTCATCGAAATGGTGGACGCCCTCACCACCACATAGGCCATCAGTGCGGCGGAGCACGCGAACAGCAGAATCCTCAGCACATTGTCCTTTCGCAGGTCAGCGGTGCCGTGCATGAGCGCTCAAACCATCATCTCCGGAATCTCCCCCTGCACCACCAACCGGCCCTCCGTCTTCGCCTTGATCTCTTCCGCGCCCACGCCAGGTGCACGCTCGAGGAGCTTGAAGCCATCAGGAGCTATGTCGAACACCCCGAGGTCGGTGACCACTTTCTTCACGCAGCCCGCGCCAGTGAGCGGCAGGTTGCACTTCTTCAGGAGCTTGCTCTCGCCTGCCTTGTTGGCGTGCATCATGCGCACGATGATGTTGTCCCCGCTGGCCACCAGATCCATGGCGCCGAATGTAGCCCGGGGCGTTATGTTTCTTCGGCGTTTGAGCATGATTCAGCACCCCGGATGAAACTCCATCACATTCAATCCAGAATACGATACGTCCTTACTCGGCACTCGCCTTCAACCCATCGGCCGTTCACCATCCACAGGTAGAGCGCGGCCCAGTCCTCGGTCTGGAGGCTCGGGAAGTGCCTCGCGATGCGCAGGGTGTCCCCGTTCCACTCATCATGCACATGATGTAACTCTATGCCATCATAGAGGAAGGCGGCACCGCTTCCATCGTGCGCATCACTGACCAGGTGAAGAGCCGGCTTGTGGCCCTTTGTGCGCAGGCGTAGGGTCACGTCCAGCAGGATGGACGGCCGGGATGCCTCCCCTTCCGGCGATACCCAGAGATTGAAGAACGGGCCGTTGGACCCGGGTATGACGAATGTGGTATCGCGCATTTCGACCAATTGCATCGGGTGGTCGCGCTCAAACACACGCACCCCATCGGTATTCGATTTCCAGACCAAGGTGTACCCCTGAGGCACCGCATCATTGGAGTCGCTTTGGAGCAGCAGGTCGGCTTGGTCAATGGGATACCCCTTATCCGTAATAATCGGCGCGGGAATCGGGCGATTGTAATGCACGAATCTCCACAGCAGCGGGAAGCCTGAGGAGCAACTGATCAGCAGGGGACGTGGCGAACGAGCCTGCCGCTCTTCGATTGTGGTGATCAATTCCTCGCTCATTTCCATCTCGGGCCAGAGCAGGGTCCTTTGAAGATTGATCAAGCTCAGCGACCGCAACGGCAGGAAGAGGAAGACCAGCGCCATGTATGCCATGGCTGGCCATTGTCGCGAGAAGCGGTCCAGCGCCAACGCAACGATGATCAGGAAGAGCGGGACAAGGTGGACGGCGACTCGATCCACCGGGAACAGCACGCCTTTGCTCCACCACAGCGCCAACCTCGCGATGAGGTCGAACGCCAGGCAAACGACCAGCACACGCAAGGCGTCCCATGAGCCCTTCCCAGAATCGCGCTGCGGCCAAAGCGCGGCGAAGAGCACAGCGGCCAGCAACCCCACCATGCTCCACCGAATGACAACCGCTTCGTTGCCGATGAC
>JAEUSX010000011.1 GCA_016788405.1 Flavobacteriales bacterium | reverse complement strand
GGACGCGCGCGCTTCGCGGATCACGCGCTCCATGTAGCGGCCCTGGGTCCACGTCTCCGGGTCGGCGGCATTGAAGCTGCCATCGAGCTCGGTGCGGTCCATGATGCGCCAGCGATCACGCTGGTAGCGCTGCCACCAGCGGTCCATGAGCGTGCTGCGCAGCAACTGTGACAGCGGCACAGGCGCTTCCGCTGCGCGGCGGTCCATTGGATTGATGATGCTGTCCTGCGTAGTGCCGGTGAGCTCCTGGTAGCTCGCCCGGCGCGACCATGCTTTGAACTCGGTGCGCCAATCGCTCGTTGCCTTCGCCTCTTCGAGCAAGGCATCGGTTCGCTCAAGCGCGGTGGCGTATTGTCCGATGCCGGCGAAGGAATCGATCACTTCCCAGCGCGGGTCGGGCTCGGCAAGGCTCACCAAGGGCTTCTTGGTCCGGCAGGCGTATAGGGTGAGGGCCGCCAGGGTCAATAACGAGACTCGGAGCATGTGGTGCGATCGCATCGTGATGGAACGCCGCGAAGGTCGTTCTCCGTACCGCATGCCAAGGCGCCTGATGCCGGTCAGGTCCGTGCCGACACCGGAATCCGACCTTTCAACTCCCAAACCCCGATCCCATGAAGCTGCTTATCGTTTACGGAACCACCGAAGGGCATACGCGGAAGATCGCTCGCTTCATCGAGGACCACCTGCAGGCGCAGGGCCACGCTGTTTCGATCAGCGATGCCACGGATGAACCGCCGGCCCCGGTTTCGTTCGATGCCGCGATCCTGGCTGGCTCCGTGCATATGCAGAGGCACCAGAACGCCTTGGCCCATTACGCCAAGGCCTACGCCGCGGAACTGAATGCCATGCCTTCCGCCTTCCTCTCGGTGAGCCTTGGCGTGGCCTCTGGTGACGAGGCCCTCATGCACGAGGCCATGCTCAACGCCACCGCCTTCGCGCGCGAAGCGGGATGGGCCCCTCATCGCATCGTGCTGGTGGCGGGTGCGCTGAAATACCTGGAATACGACTTCCTGAAGCGGATGATCATGCGCATGATTGCGAAGAAGGAGGGCCGGGACACCAATACGACAAAGGACTACGAGTACACCGACTGGGATGCGGTGCGGAGCTTCAGCGATGAATTCGTGGCCGTGAAAGCGAAGACGGCTCCGATCAAGTGAATCGGGCCTGATCCACTTCGGGGTCGAGCGGCTCGCCATCGAGCAAGTGCTTGGTGAGGTGCTCCGCGCACCACGGTGCCAGGAGCGCTCCGCGCGAGCCCAGCCCGGTCAGCACGGCCTCGTGCGCTCCGATTCTTCCCAGGATGGGCCTGCGATCCTTGGAGCCCGGTCGTACGCCGGCCCAGTGATCCAGGAGCTCCATCTCGCCGTTCCAGAGGCGCTGCACACGGTCCATCATCAGCCGCCGTCCCTCCTCGGTGGGCCCGCTCCACACATCGTCCCACGCGAAGGTGGAGCCGATGCGGTACACATCGTCGCCGCGCGGCACCACGAAGGCGCCACGGTGCAGGAGACAATTGAGGCCGAGGCCGCGCATGCGCACGGTGATGCCCTCGCCGCGCACGGGAACCACGCCGGGCACCTGCTTGAACGGCCCGGCGCAATGGATCAACAAGGGCGCGCTGCAATCATGGATGGCGATGCCATCAGGCGAGCGGCGCATGTCCTCTTCGGAGACCCTTTGCTGCGCGAATGAGCCATCGGCTGATAAGCGCGCGCGCTGCGCATCGAGCATCGCGCGGATGTTGAGCCATCCGCTGCGCAGCACGACGCCGTGGCCGTACGGCTGCGGCAGCTTCTCCAGGCCATCGTCGTGCAGCGGGCCGGTGCCTATCATGCGGCTCATCTCCGGCTCGCGCATCCGGAGTTGCCAGATGGCGGCTTCCTGCGCGGTCGGGAAGATCTCCGCCAAGGGCAGCGACTTCCAAAGCTCGGTCTCGTAGTCCAGCTCCATCTCGCGGTAGAAGGCGCCTGCGATGGCCAGCAGTTCAGAGGCTCGCCAGCTGGGCACCGTGCGCCGCAGCACGATCGGATTCACCACACCGGCGGCCACCCAGCTCGCGCGGCCTTCCAGCGCCGCATCGAAGACCATGACGCGCAGACCGCGCGAGGCCAGCGTTTCGCAGAGCACCGCGCCCGCCAGGCCATGGCCGATGATGATGGCATCGTGGGTGAAGGGCATGCGCGAAGGTCGCATGCCTGAGCGCCTTTCCGTCAAGCCGCTAGCAACCTCCGCATCCGTTCGATCAGCTCTTCCTGGTCGTACGGCTTCTGGAGCAGGTCGTTGGCGCCGGTGCCGCGCACGGTGGCGTGCAGGTGCGGCAGCTCGTAGGCCGTGAGCACCAGGATCGGCGTGTTGATGCCGCAAGCGCGGAGCTGCTCAACCAATGTGAGGCCATCAGCGCCGGGCAGGCCCAGATCGAGCAGGATCAGATCAGCGGGATGCTCGGCGATGCGCTCCAGCAGGTGGCTGCCATCGCGCAAGGCGCTCACTTCCCAGCCAGCCAGCACGAGCCGCTTCTCCAGCAGCTTGCGCACCAGTGCGTCGTCCTCGACCAGGATCACATGCGGCATGGCCGGTGATACGACAGGCGCGCAAAGAAGTTCATGAGAGCGGCGAGCGGCGCTTGGGACGTGGGCTGACCCGCCGCTTCCTCCGCCGGGAAGCCGCCGCTACTTGAAGATAGCCTTGACCAAGTCGTTCCCGTTGGCGAAGAGGATGAGGCCCAGCAGCAGCACCATGCCGATCATCTGCGCGATCTCCAGCACGCGCTGATGGGGAGGCCGCCCGGTGATCATCTCGTAGAGCAGGAAGACCACGTGCCCGCCATCGAGCGCGGGGATGGGCAGGATGTTCATGAACGCCAGGATGATGCTCAAGAATGCCGTCATGCTCCAGAACACCTGCCAGTCCCACGTGGGGCTGAAAAGGCCGCCGATGGCGCCGAAGCCGCCGATCTGCTCCGCGCCCGATCTGCTGAAGAGGAACTTGAGCGAACTCACGTAGCCGCCCAGGGTCTCGATGCCGCTGCTGATGCCTTCCGGGATGGACCGCGCGAATGAGAAATCCTCATGCACCGTGCTGTACCCGTAGCCGATCGCCACCAGCGAGTCGTAGCCCATGCTCTGCACGCCGATGGTGCCGCGCGCATCCACCTGCACCACGGCCAATTCGCGGTTCCCGGCACGCTCGTAGCCGATCACGGTGAAGCCGCCTTTGCGCTCGCGCACCTGCTTTCGGAAGTCCTCGAAGTAGGGCGTGGCCCGCCCTTCCACCGAAACGATGCGATCACCATTGCGCAGCGCGCTGCGCGAAGCCCCCGCCCCGGGAACGATGCTGTCGATGAAGAACGGGATGCGCACCTGCATCAGCGCCTTCTCGCCGCTGTCCACCGCCATCTGGCTGAAGCCCTCGGGAAGCGTGATGCGCACTTCCTCGCCGCCGCGGT
Organism: Flavobacteriales bacterium; assembly: GCA_016788405.1. Taxonomy (GTDB): domain Bacteria; phylum Bacteroidota; class Bacteroidia; order Flavobacteriales_F; family PHOS-HE28; genus PHOS-HE28. The sequence continues at coordinate 3,226 of JAEUSX010000011.1, read as the reverse complement.
CCACGACCAGGTCGCGCGCGCCATCGAGCATGATGGCACCCTGCGCCTCGCCCACCGAGCTCGGCGCCTTGCCATTCACGCTGACGATGCGGTCTCCGTCGCGCATGCCCTGGGCCTCGAGGCTCTTGCTCACATGCACGCCGTAGATGGCGTTCTCGTTCGGCAGGTACTCGCGGCCCCACACCCAGAGGATCATGATGTAGATGGCCATGCCCAGCAGCAGGTTCACGGTGACGCCGCCCACCATGATGATGAGGCGCTGCCACGCGGGCTTGCTGCGGAACTCCCATGGCTCGGCCGGCTTGGCCATCTGGGCCTTGTCCATGCTCTCATCCACCATGCCACTGATCTTCACATAGCCTCCGAAGGGGATCCAACCGATGCCGAATTCGGTGTCGCCGACCTTCTTCTTCCACAGGGAGAACCAAGGGTCGAAGAAGAGGTAGAACTTCTCCACGCGCGTCTTGAACCAGCGCGCGGGCAGGTAATGCCCCAGCTCATGCAGCGTGACGAGGATGCTGAGGCTGAGGATGAGCTGTGCTCCTTTGATCAGGATCTCCATGCGGAAGGGACGTGCTCACGCGCCAAACGCCGGGCTTCGGCATCGCTGGCCATGAGGTCGGCAAGTTGAGGATCGGGTGTGAATGGGACGCGAGCGAGGCAATGCTCCACGAGATCGCTCATCTCCAGGAAGCCGATCGCGTCCTTGAGGAAGAGCTCGACGGCGACCTCGTTGGCGGCATTGAGGACACAAGGCGCGTTGCCGCCCCGGTCCATGGCATCGAGGGCGAGCGCAAGGTTGCGGAACGTGGCGAGGTCGGGCTGCTCGAAGGTGAGCGAGGGGTACGCGGTGAAATCGAATCGAGGCCAATTCGTCGCCAACCGTTGCGGGAACGAGAGCGCGTACTGAATGGGCAATTTCATGTCGGGCAGGCCCATCTGCGCCTTCATGCTGCCATCGCGGAACTGCACCACGCTGTGGATGATGCTCTGCGGATGCACCACGATCTCGATCTGCTCCTTCTTCAGGTTGAAGAGCCACTTCGCCTCGATGGCTTCCAGGCCCTTGTTCATCAGGCTCGCGCTGTCGATGGTGATCTTGGCGCCCATGTCCCAGTTGGGGTGCTTCAGCGCTTGCGCCTTGGTCGCAGCTGCAAGCTCCTCGCGCGACTTCCCGCGGAAGGGGCCGCCGCTGGCCGTGAGCACGATCTTCTCGATCGGGTTCTCCCATTCGCCAGCGAGGCATTGGAAGATGGCGCTGTGCTCGCTGTCCACCGGATAGATGTTCACGGCCTTCTCTCGCGCGGCCTTGGTGACCAGCGCGCCTGCGACAACGAGTGTTTCCTTGTTCGCCAGCGCGATGGTCTTGCCCGCGTCGATCGCGGCCAGCGTGGGCTTCAATCCGGCGTAGCCCACCAAGGCCGTGAGCACGGTGTCGATGCCTTCCATCGCCACGGCCTGCTCCAGCGCCTCAGGGCCCGCATAGGCCTTGATCCCTTGCGGGAAGAGGGCATCCTTCACGCGCGGCAACTGCGCCGCATCACCGATCACCACCGCGTTCGGCTTGAACTCCAGCGCCTGCTCGATCAGCAGGTCCACACGGTTGCCGCAGGTGAGCAGCTCCACTTGGAATTGCTCCGGCTGCTCGCGCACCACTTCCAGCGCTTGCGTGCCGATGGAGCCGGTGGAGCCGAGGATGGCGATGCGCTTCATATGCCCGTGCGCTCATGTGTCCATGTGACCATGGCATGAGCGGGGCGCGAAGATCGGTGTTGCGCGGAAGGCGCCGAGGCGCGGTCAATCCGCCTTGCGCTGCGCTTCGCTCAGGGTATAGATCAGGGAGGCCGGCTCGCACAGCACGGCCCTGTCGCCTTGCAGCGCGATCGGGGCCTTCAGCAACGAGGGGTTGTGCGAGAGCACGTTGAGCCAGCCTTCGCTGTCGAGGTCGCGGCCGCGCAGATTCTCCTGGTAGTACGGGTGGGCCCGGTTCAACAGGTCCTTGGGTCGCAGGTTCAGCTGTTTCAGCACTTGTCGCACGAAGGTGGTGCTCAGGTTCACCTCGCTCACATCCTGCTTGTTCACCTTCGGTGCGAGCGAATAAGCGAACGCCAGGGCCTTGCGACCCTCGTTGGTGCTGCTATCGAAGACAAGCGTGAGTTCCTTCGAGTTGAGGGTGGTGCTCATGACTGGAAAGGATTTGGTGGCCCGGTGAAGATAAGCGGCCAACGTCAGGAACCAAGGATTCGTGCCCGTGATAAGCTGGCGAAGCGCACGAGCATCGACCAAGCCCAGCGCTGGATCGTTCAGCGTGCGGCTGCCCGTCGCAACCGATCATTGATGGCTCGCCCAAGGCCCTCATCGGGGAAGCGCTCCGCCAGGATCACCACGCAACCTCCGTCGTCCAACGCGCGCAACGCGGCGAAGAGCCCGCGAGCGGCCTCCGTGAGGTCGCCGTGCTCGCTCAACACCACGCAGCGTCGCGCCGCGTAGGTCTTGCGGAAGCTGATGACGCCGACGCGCTTTCCGGCGAAGCATGGCAGCAGCTCGACGATGCCGCCTACATGCACTGGCGTGCGCGGCGCGTAATGGCTCTCGAGCATGCCGGGAGCTGCGGGCAGCACCTGCTTCACCGCGTTCGCTACGGATCCGATCACCGATTCAATGGCTTCAACCGGCAACCCTCCGGGCCGGAACAACACCCAGCGATCGCCTTCCCAGCCGATGATGGTGGATTCCACGCCCACCTCGCAGGGACCGCCATCGAGGATGTAAGGGACGCGATCGCCGAGCTGAGCGGCCACATGCGCCGCAGTCGTGGGGCTCACATAGCCGAACGGATTCGCGCTGGGCGCAGCGAGCGGGAACTCGAGTGCGCGCAGCAGCTCGAGCGTCAGCGGATGCGCGGGCATGCGCACGCCCACCGTGTCCAATCCGCTGGTGACGATGTCGGGAACCTCCGCGCGTTTCGGCAGCACGAGGGTGAGCGGACCAGGCCAGAAGGCGTCCATCAACTCCTGTGCTCCAGTTGGAAGTTCGCGCGCCAGGCGATGCACCTCCTCCTTGCTCGCCACATGCACGATCAACGGGTCGAAGCTCGGGCGCTGCTTGGCCTCAAAGACCTTCAGCACGGCGCCCTGGTCAAAGGCGTTCGCGGCCAAGCCATAGACGGTCTCGGTCGGGATGGCGACGATGCCGCCTTCGCGCAGCATGCGTGCAGCCGTGCTCA
>JAEUSX010000232.1 GCA_016788405.1 Flavobacteriales bacterium | reverse complement strand
TTGTAGATGATGGAGTAGAGGCGGATGTCGATCTCCTCGCTCTCGGCCAGCTTGCGCGCGCCGGGCGTGGGACGCACCTGGAAGCCGACGATGATGGCGTTGGAGGCCGTGGCCAGCAGCACATCGCTCTCGGCGATGGGGCCTACGGCCTTGTGGATCACGTTCACCTTGATCTGCTCGGTGCTGAGCTTGAGCAGCGAATCGGTGAGCGCCTCCACGGAACCGTCCACATCGCCCTTCACGATGAGGTTGAGCTCCTTGAAGTCCCCGATGGCGAGGCGTCGGCCGATCTCGTCGAGGGTGATGTGCTTGTGCGTGCGGATGCCCTGCTCGCGCTGCAGCTGCTGGCGGCGCGTGGCGATGGCCCTTGCCTCGCGCTCGTCCTCGAAGATCTGGAAGGTGTCGCCGGCGTTCGGCGCGCCATCGAGGCCGAGGATCGAGACGGGGGTTGAGGGCGGCGCTTCCTGCACTTGCTGCCCGCGCTCGTTGAACATATTGCGCACACGGCCGCTGAATTGGCCGGCGAGGATGATGTCGCCCTTGCGCAGGGTGCCCGCGTCCACGAGGAGCGTGGTCACATAGCCGCGGCCCTGCTCCAGGGTGCTCTCGATCACCACGCCATGGGCGCGCTTGCCGGGGTCGGCCTTCAAGTCGAGGAGATCCGACTCGAGCAGCACTTTCTCCAGCAGCTGGTCGATTCCGGTGCCCTTCTTCGCGCTGATCTCCTGGCTCTGGAACTTGCCGCCCCATTCCTCCACCAGGATGTTCATCTGGCTGAGCTGCTCGCGGATCTTGTCCGCGCTGGCTCCGGGCTTGTCGATCTTGTTGAAGGCGAAGACCATGGGCACGCCGGCGGCCTGCGCGTGGTTGATGGCCTCGCGCGTCTGCGGCATCACGCTGTCGTCCGCCGCGATCACGATGATGGCGATGTCGGTGACCTGCGCGCCGCGCGCCCGCATCGCGGTGAACGCCTCGTGGCCCGGCGTATCGAGGAAGGTGATCTTCTTGCCGTTCTCCAAGGTGACGCTGTAGGCGCCGATGTGCTGGGTGATGCCGCCGGCCTCCCCTGCGATCACGTTGGCCTTGCGGATGTAATCGAGCAGGGAGGTCTTTCCGTGGTCCACGTGGCCCATGACGGTGACGATGGGCGGGCGAGCGCTGATACGCGTGGGGTCGTCCTCCTCGGTGCTGATGTTCTCCTGCACATCCGCGCCCACGAACTCCACTTTGAAGCCGTACTCCTCGGCGATCACCGCGAGGGTCTCGGCATCGAGGCGCTGGTTGATGCTCACCATCATGCCCAGCGCGAAGCAGGCCTTGATGATATCGGTGACGGGCACGCTCATCATGCTCGCCAGTTCGCTGGCAGTGACGAACTCCGTCACCTTGATCGTCTGCCCGGCGAGCTCGCGCGCGGCCTGCTCCTCCTCGAATCGTTGGAAGCGATGGTCGCGTTTCTCGCGGCGCATCTTGGCGCCACGGCTCTTGCCGCCGGTGAGGCGTGCGAGGGTCTCGCTCACCTTGCGCTTCACTGCGTTCTCGTCCAGTTCCCCGGGGCGGCCCGCGGGCGCGTTGCGCTGCTCGGCCTGCACGGCGCGATCAACGTTCACCGGACCGGGCTTCACGAGGCGCTTGCGTTTGCCGCGCTCGGGATCAGGCTTCTCAGCGGGCTTCCGCTCCTTCTCGACGGGCAGCTCGATCTTGCCCATCTGCTTCACTCCGGCGAGCTTGGCCACGTTCACGCGGATCGTCTCCGGCTCTGCGGGGGCTTCAGGGGCCGGGGCAGGAGCCGGTGCCGGTGCGGGAGCGACCGGTGCTGGCGAGGTCTCGGCTTTCGGCTCCTCGGCCTTCTTGGCGGCTTTCTTCGGCGCGCTCAGATCGATCTTGCCGAGGGTCTTGGGGCCCGCGGCCTTCTCGACCTTGGCCTTGATCACTTCCGGCTCCAACGCGGGGGCTGCAGCGGGTTCGGTCCTTCCCGGCTCGGTGACCGGCGGAACATTGTGAATGAGCACCTCCGGCTCCTCCTTGGCCTTGGGCTTCGGCTCGGCTTTGGCCGCGGCGCCCAACGTGATGGTCTCACGCTCGTGGCGCTGCTGCACGGTCTGCTGGGCCTGTGCCTTGATCTCGCGGTCCTTGCCGAATTCGGCGACGACGAGGTCGTAGAGGGCGGCCTCGATCTTGGCGTTGGGGTTGCCCTCCACCTGATGCCCCTTCTTGGCGAGGAATTCCACCACGGTGTGCAGCCCGAGGTTGAACTCGCGCGCCACCTTGCTCAATCGTATGCCCTTCTCCGTCGCTTCGCTCATGCGGTTGTTCTATGGCTGCTGGTGGTGATTCCGGGCCGATTCCGGATCAGGCTTCCAATTCGGTCTTGAGGATGCGGAGCACTTCGGCGATGGTCTCTTCCTCCAGGTCGGTGCGCTTCACCAGTTCCTCCGCCGGGAGCTCCAGCACGCTGCGCGCGGTGTCGCAGCCGATGTTCTTGAGCTCGTTGATGATCCACTCGTCGATCTCGTCGGAGAACTCATCCAGGCTCACGTCGTCGCTCACCTCGTCGGTATCGCGGTACACGTCGATGTCGTAGCCCGTGAGGCGGCCCGCCAGCTTGATGTTGTGGCCGCCCTTGCCGATGGCCAGCGCCACCTGGTCGGGCTTCATGTACACCTCGGCGCGCTTGCGCTCCGTATCGAGCTTGATGTCGCCGATCTTGGCGGGGCTGAGCGCGCGCTGGATCAACAGCTGCTCATTCGCGGTGTAGTTGATCACGTCGATGTTCTCGTTGCGCAGCTCGCGCACGATGCCGTGGATGCGGCTGCCCTTCATGCCCACGCACGCGCCCACCGGATCGATGCGGTC
>JAEUSX010000230.1 GCA_016788405.1 Flavobacteriales bacterium | reverse complement strand
TGCACCAAGGAAAGCGAGGAATTTGCGCAAAGCACCGGTGTGCTGCCGACCGCTTGCGGAAGCCCGGGAGCGCGCCTGCAAGCCACCATCGCGGGCGATGCGTATTGCGCGAACGGCCAGGTGCTGGCCACAGGCGATGGGCTGTCGGTGATCGTCACCGGTGTGAGCATCTCGGGATCGACGCTTGTCCTTCAAGTGGACAGCATCGGGCTGGGCACGCAGTTCATCACTGAAGCTTCCAACGGATTGCTCTACATGGAATCCGGATCGAGTTATGTGGTGCTGCCGGGGCAGGTCGGATCGATCACGATCACGCAAGCCGACACCTCGGCGCGTGCCCTCAAGGCCAGCTTCGCCGCCAATCTCGGCAACGAGATGAGCGGGCAATCCGTCGCGGTGCAAGGCGAGGTGGATGTGATCTGGACGGAGAGCGAGTAGGGCGGATCCAGTCCGCGCCTGGCGTCGACGCGGCAGGGCAGAATGCGCGGCTACCTTCGGCCGCGTGAACAAGCCCGGATTGAGCGTCGCCGTGGTCGGAGCCGGTGCCTTGGGCACGCGATTGCTGCTTGGACTGGCGAGGTTGCCCATCTCCTGCATCACGATCATCGACGGAGACCTGGTCGAATCGGCCAATCTCGGACGGCAGCCGCTCTATCAAGCATCGGATATCGGTCTGCGCAAAGCGGAAGCGGCTGCAGCGCGTCTTCGAACGATGCAACCGCACCTCGACGTGGATGCCCGAAGCGAGTTCTTGAATGCGCCGAATGCCGAGGCGCTGCTCTCACGCCGCACGATCGTCGCGGATTGCACGGATGACCTGCACGCCAAGGTGGCGATCGATCGCGCATGCGCTCGACTTGGACTGCCATTGGTGAGCGGCGCGCTGCACGCGGGACAGGGGCAGGTGCTTGAATCCCTGGATATCCAAAGCGGACGGTCCTCAAGAACGGAGATCTTCAAAGGGAGGATCGGTCCGGACCAGGACGGCTGCGACATGCGCTCGGTTCCGCTCCATGTCATGGATGCGGTCTCCTGCCGCATGGCGGCCTCCATCGCGGGATTCCTGCACGGTACACGGTCGGCTGACGGCGCGCTTCTGGTCTTCGATGGAAGGTCGAGCGAGTGGGTCACCTTTCAACCCGAAGGGCATGATCACGGTTGAGGAAGCGCGACGCATCTGTGCGGAGAACACGCCGCAGATGCCTGCTGAATTCCTTCGCTTGGAGCAGGCTGTCGGCGCGTTCCTCGCTGAGGATGCGTTCGCATTGGACGACTACCCGCGCATGGATGTGAGCGCGGTGGACGGCTATGCCTTGGGCGATCTTCATGGCCCTTGGCGCGTGGTCGGGAGCATTGCTGCGGGTTCCGTGCTGGAAGGCTCGATCAAGGCAGGGGAATGCGCGCGCATCTTCACCGGAGCCGGGATTCCGGACGGAACGATCAGCGTGGCCATGCAAGAGCACGCCTCCGTCGAAGAAGAGCGCATCGTGCTGGATCGCGAGGCTGACCCCGGGGCGAACATCCGAAGGAAAGGGGAGGCGCACCGCAAGGGTGAATTGTTGCTGCCGAAAGGCGCGCGCGTCAATCCCGCAGCCGTGGGCCTGCTGGCTTCAGGGGGCATCGATGAAGTGATGGTGACACTGGAGCCGCATGTGTGCCTGGTGCGGACCGGCGATGAGTTCATCGGGCCTGAGCGCGATGGCCCGGGCTTGATCCATTCCAGCAATGAGCGCATGCTGGTGGCCGCGCTCCGCGAAGCGTGGATCTCCGTGGAAGAGCCGCCATTCACCGTAGGTGATGATCTGGCCGGCATCCGCGCGGCGCTTCAGCAAGCCCTGCGCGCGGGCGATGCCGTGATCACCACGGGTGGGGTATCTGTTGGCGAGCACGACCGTGTGCGGCAAGCGCTCGAGTCCATGCATGCGATGATCCATTTCCATGGCGTGGCCCAGAAACCCGGCAAGCCCATGCTCTTCGCCACGGTCGGGGGGAAGCCCGTCTTCGGGTTGCCAGGAAACCCTCGCGCGGTATTCGTGTGCTGGCATGCCTACGTGCGCCCGTTCCTTCGCGCCATGCAGGGCGATGATCACGCATGGTCCAGGATGGTGCGATTCCCGCTGGCGCAGGCAGTCAGCCTGAAGAGCGAACGTGCCGGATTCCGGGCTGCTCGATTGATCGATGGGCAGCTCCGCCTGTTGCCTGATGACGGTTCGCACATGATGGGCACCCTGGTGAGTGCCGATGCGCTGGCGTACTTCCCCCAAGGCCGGGACGCCTTCGGGCAAGGTGAGCTCACCCAAGCGATACTTCTGCGACACGGATGAATCGAGCAGGGTGGACCGGGGTAGTGCTCGCTGGAGGGCGGAGTTCGCGCATGGGACGCGACAAGGCGCTGATCGAAGTTCAAGGGCGTTCGATGCTCGACCATGCGCTGGATAGGCTCGATCGGCATTGCACTGAGTTGCTCGTGATCGGCCAAACGGAGAAGTACGGCCACGTTGGCCCTTTCGTGATTGCTGATGAGTGGCCCGGTAAGGGCCCGCTGGGCGGCATTACCACGGCGATGCGCTATGCGAGCAACGACCGATTGCTTGTGATCGCCTGCGACATGCCAGCCTTGACCGGACGACTTTTCGATTCGCTGAAGGCCCGGCTCGGGACCGCAACGGATGCCGTGGTGCCCAGGCACGATGGCTTGGTGGAGCCTTTGGCCGCGGCCTATCATCGCAGTGCACAGCCGGCTTTCAGGCGCTGCGTTGAACTCGATGTGCTGAAGATGAGTGATGCGCTGAGCCAGGTGCGGACCAATTTCATGGAGGTGATCCCTGGGCGCGATGGCTGGCCTGCGGACCTGTTCCGGAACATCAACGCCCCTGGCGATCTTTGAACCATGCGCGTGAGACTGTTCGGCCTGATCGCCGAGAAGGCGGGGAGCGAATTCATGGATGCGGAAGCGCCCTCCGTGGAAGCATTGCGTGCCAGGCTGGCGGAGCGCATCGTCGGACTCGAAGCGTTGAGTTATGCAATCGCGGTGGACCGGGTGATCATCCGCGACGATGCCCCGCTGACAGGCAGCGAGGAGATCGCCGTACTGCCACCCTTCGCCGGAGGATGAGCGTTGCAAAGTCACATAAGGTGAAGGATGTCTTCACAGACGGTCCGATCGCCCCGACGGCCATCTCGATGAGCGTGGCGAAGCATGCCGCGCGCACGGACATCGGAGCGCATGAGATCTTCCTGGGGCAGGTTCGCGCGGATGTGATGGATGGGCTCAAGGTGGTGGCCATCGAATACACCGCTTATCGGGAGATGGCCCTGGAGCGAATGACCGCCATACGCGAAGAAGCGTTCGCGAAATGGCCGAGCATCACCTGCCTGCACGTGCATCATAGCCTTGGCGTCATCCGTGCTGGTGAGCTCTGCTTCATGGTCTTCGCCAGCGCGCCGCACCGGCAAGCGGCACGGGAAGTCGTGGCCTACGTGGTTGACCGCATCAAGGCCGAACTGCCGATCTTCGGGAAGGAGATCCGCTCCGATGAAACGCATCGCTGGAAACAGAACACGTAAGGGCGCGTCCTGATGCGCCCAAACAGATGATCGACATCACCTATAAGCCCACCACGCTGCGCGAAGCCACCGCCATGGCCCTTGTGACCGTGAGTGATGCTGCGACCATCGCCGCGCTGAAGGAGAAGCGCGTGCCCAAGGGTGATGTGCTCGAGAGCGCACGCGTGGCTGCCTTGTTCGGGGTGAAGAAGACCCACGAGCTGATTCCCGATTGCCACCCGCTTCCCATCGAGCACGCGGAGTGCACGTTCGCTGTGGGCGAGCAGGAGGTCATCGTCACCATGCGGGTGCGTACCATATACCGCACGGGCGTGGAGGTGGAGGCCATGCACGGCGCCAGCGTGGCCGCGCTCACCATCTACGACATGCTCAAGCCCATCGACAAAGGCGTGGCCATCACAGGCATCAAACTCGTGGAGAAGAAGGGCGGCAAGAGCGATTGGAAGGACCGCTTCGACGCACCGGTGAATGCGGCGGTGCTCGTGATCAGTGATAGCGTAGCGAGCGGCAAGAAGGAGGATAAAGCCGGCGCTGCGATCGTTGACCGGTTGAGCTCGCTTGGAGTAGAGCTCGGTGCGCAAGCCATTGTCGCGGATGAACCGGAGGCCATCGCCGCGCAAGTGAAGGATTGGGCTGCGCTGGGCCTCGACCTCATCCTCACCACCGGCGGCACGGGCCTCTCACCGCGCGACCGCACGCCCGAGGCCATCGCCCCCATCCTGGACCGCGAGGTGCCCGGCATCATGGAGGCCGCCCGCAGCTATGGCCAGGAGCGCATGCCTTGGGCCATGATGAGCCGGGGTGTCGCAGGCATGATCGGCCGCACGCTGGTGATCACCCTGCCCGGTTCGACACGCGGCGCGCAAGAGACCATGGATGCGCTTTTCCCATTCGTGCTGCACGTGATCAAAGTGCAGGAGCACGCGTTCAGGCACGGGATGTAGAGGTGTCTATTCTTGGTCATCCGTTGGAGCATACCAATTGAGGCGGTAAGACCAGGCCAGGACGCGCTAAGCGAACTCGCACGCCAATTGATGCCTTTGTTCAGCATGGAGGAGGATGAGTATCGTGTGCGCGACAAGGTGATCGATGGTGTGCCCGATGCGTTGAGATTCGATCGGCGAGTGACTGCATTTCGGGTTGCTGTCCATGATGTCAGGGACATTTCGCATGCTGAGCGGAAGGAATTGACTCTCATCTTCAGACTCTACAAGGGTGTCGCGATCGCCATCCTCATTTGGTTCATCAGTGGTTTCCTCCTTTGGTCGATTTGGAGATGGGAAAGCTTGATACAGCCAGCTTTGGGTCTCGGAATGTTCAATGGCCTGGCAGTCCTGACTATCCTGAAAGCGAGGCGCGAAGAGATCGCCATCATTCAACGGTGGGGCAGGAACCAGATCGGATAAGTCATCGCCCCTCCGCGATGTAGAAGCGTCGATGAGATTCGCGTTGCGGTGTGCAGATTGGCGCTGCGGAGCACGAAGCGGTGGGCATCTGCATGTTTGATGGGCAGGAGGTCTACATCGAAAGCAAATTGGCGGACGGCGACCTCGAATTGAGCATGAAGCACGGGCTCGACATCAACCGGCACAACGAGGCGGTGCTCGTTCTCTTCACCGAGGGAATGCCCACGCTCCTGGACATCGACAACAACAACAGCACGGAATACTGGCAGAAGGATACCATCGGCCACTAGCCGAAGAACGACCATGTGAACAGCACACGCAACGTGCTGGACATGACGAGGGCGTTCATCACCCAGCAGTTGCTGCAGGACTCCGAGATTCCCAAAGCCGACCAGATCGACCTGCTGAACCGATCGGTAAACTACTTCAAGGAGAACACCGAATACGATCGCGGGAGCTTCGCGCGCGAGATGTTCCAGAACGAAGAAGTGGCAGGGTCCTTCGAGCGCTTCGCCATCAGCGACGAAGCCGTGAAGAAGCTGGCGCGCGTGTTCAAGAGCGTGCTCAAGCTCGACAAGGTCTTCCACATCTGCATCCACGGCGACCGTAACAAGATCGAGCGGGGTGAGGACGAGTGCGGCAGGAAGGTCCATAAGATCTACTACGACCAGGAGTTGCAGTCGCGCCAGAAGGATCTATATTCGGTTCCTTCAGCCGCACGCGCATGCGCCATACGCTCTCTCTCGCGTTCGGGCTCCTGATCGCCATTGCGCAGGCGCAGCCCGGAACCAACGATCCCACGTTCAACCCCGGCGATGATGGCACGTGGGGCGATGGTGTGAAGGGCGAAGTGCGTGATATGGTGCAGCAGCCGGACGGAAAGCTGGTGCTCGTCGGGTGGATAGGGCAAGTGCACACCACGGCCATGGCAGGGATCGTGCGGATGGGACTTGACGGGACCATTGACCCCCTGTTCGATGCTGGCACGGGCTTTCCCTTGGAAGCAGGAGCGGTGCCGCGTGTCATCTTGCGCCAGCCGGACGGCCGGTTCCTGGTAGGCGGGTCGTTCATGGCATACGGCGGTAGCATCCGCAACAACATCGTGCGCATTTTGCCGGACGGCGCCGTCGACCCATCCTTCGATGCCGGCGCTGGTCCGAATGGCACTGTGCGTTCAATTGCCGTGCTGCCAGACGGGCGGATCCTGATCGCGGGTGATTTCCTCACTGTGCAGGGCGCGTTCCGACCGCGCATGGCCCGCTTGCTCGCGGATGGTTCGTTGGACGGCTCGTTCGTTCCGGGAAGTGGACCTGACGGTCCGGTGCATTGCATGCACTTGGGTCCAGATGGCCGCATCGTCATCGGCGGTGCATTCTCGACGGTGCAGGGCCTGACACGGTCATGTATCGCGCGGCTCGAAGCGAACGGCACTTTGGACAGCACGTTCGACCCCGGTGCAGGGGCACAGGGCATGGCCCCTCTGGTGGGCGCCGGACCGTTCGTGAACACCTTGTGCGTCACGGATGATGGCCAGGTCGTCATCGGCGGTTCCTTCGCGCAGTTCGATGGCGTCGCACGGCATTCAATCGCCCGTTTGGACGCGGATGGCGGTTTGGACGCATTGTTCGATGGGGCTGGCGGTACCGACAACGAGATCACATCGTGCGACCAGCGCGGCGATGGCCGGATCCTCATCGGTGGCCTGTTCTTCGATTTCGCCGGACGCGCCGGTTTGGTGCAATTGATGCCGGATGGGGCTGCGGACCCGACGTTCTATCCGGCCGTGCACACGAACTCCGTGCTGGCGGTAAAGGCGCTGGAGGATGACCGCTGCATGGTGGGCGGTAGCTTCCGCAACGTAGGCAGCGTGCCCGCGATCGCCTCCTTCGAGCTATTGGAGGCGGACGGCAGCGTGTATTGGCCGTTCCACCGCGGGTCGGGCGCGAACAACTTCGTGGACGACCTGCTCGTGCTGCCGGACAACAGCATCCTGATGGCGGGCTACTTCAGCCGGTACAATGGTGAGGCAGCGCGTTGGATGGTCCGCATGCTGCCCGACGGTGAGCGTGATCCGGATTGGCCGGCGGGCACGGGTCCCAATGGGCGTGTACGCGGCATGGTGCGCTTGGCCGATGGCCGGCTGTACATCCATGGCGATTTCAGCAGCGTGGACGGGGTGCCGCGTCAGAGGCTGGCGCGCCTTCTGCCCAACGGTCACGTGGATCCGACCTTCGATGCTGGAACAGGGGTGGAGCCGTCCGACTTCGGGGTCATCCGCGACATCGCGGCGATGGACAATGGACGGCTGCTCATCGCTGGCACCTTCACCACTGTGCAAGGCACGCCGCGCAACGGGATCGCCCGGTTGTTCTTCTCCGGGGAGCTGGAGCCCAACTTCTACCCGCAGTTGCTCTTCGACGAGGGCGAGCCGATGGTCAATGCCGTGGAGGTTTCGCCCGCCCCGGACAACCGGATCTGGATCGGTGGCGACTTTAGTTCAGTGAACGGGACACCACGCCGGAACCTCGCACGACTGCTTACCGCAGGTACGCTGGACCTGGCCTTCGACCCCGGTGGTGGCCCGCAGGACGGCAGCTTCATCCGCTTGACACGCACACCCACTGACGAATTGCTCGTGTACGGTGGGATCGATGCCTACGACGGCACCGTGGTGGATTGCTCGCTGGTGCGCGTGCTCGCGAACGGCAGTTTGGATCCTGCGTTCACGCCGCCGGTCATCCCCTGCATAGCTTCCTTTCCGGGTACAGGCCCGGCCTCATGTCGGGTGAACGAGGTCATTCAATTGCCCACCGGCCAGATCGTGCTGGGCGGGCGTTTCGTGATGGAGGGCGACGACACCTGGAACGCCGTGGCGAGCCTGTTGCCCAATGGCTTGTTGGACCCGCCGTTCGCGGATGTCACCATCACGCGTGGCACGGAGGTGATGGCGCTTGGCTTCCAACCGAACTGTTGTGCGGGCAAGCTCCTGATCGGTGGAGAGTTCACCGCGTACGACGATGCCGTGCGCCATCGCGTCGCACGCTTGCGCAACGATGGCGGCGTGCGGATGCTGGGCCGCGTCTTCCTCGAAGGTCCATGGGCCGGCGATCTGATGGAGGCCGTGCTGGCCCCGGCCGGTCTGCTGCCCGATACGGAGCCTTACACGGGCCTGGGTTTCGCGCACATCAGCGGCGGCGGCGAGCAGGCGCACGAAGGCGTTTTCCAGCAACAGGGCGGCCAGGCCATCGTGGATTGGATCTTCTTGGAACTGCGAAACGCGCAATTGCCCTCACAGGTCTTCGCTACCCGATCGGCCCTGCTGCGCGCCGATGGTGCCATCGTGGACATGGACGGCCTCTCCTCCGTGGAGTTCAAGGATGTGGGTACCGGGATCTACCACGTCGCCGTGCGACACCGGAACCACTTCGGCGCGATGACCGGCCAACCCGTTTTCCTGAGCTACAGCGGTGGCTTCTTCGACCTCACCTCGGCGAGCACGCCCGTGTACGGGAATGAGGGGATCAAGGAGATGGGGGCGTACCGCATGCTATGGGCGGGCGATGTGAGCGGTGACGGCACCCTGCGCTACACCGGACAGGACAATGATCGAGACCTCATCCTTTCGGCCATCGGGGGCGCGGTGCCCACGAATGTGGTTGCTGGCTACAGGCCGGAGGACGTGAACATGGACGGCTTGGTGAAATACATCGGCGAGCACAACGACCGGGACCCCATCCTGCAGAATGTTGGCGGCAGCGTGCCCACCAACACGCGACAGGAGCAGTTGCCTTGATCACCCCCCGATGCTCACCATCGGCCGCGCGCTCAGGTCATGGAGCACCTCTTCCTGCCGCTCCGGCCTGAATTGAGGGAGCCCGCCGAGCATCGCATGCTTGGCGATCACGTTCGCTTCGATGAGCGGTGCGATGTCCTCGCCGCGTCGAAGCGCTGAGAGGAGATCGGTCTCCTCGCGCGCGAAGAGGCAGTTGCGCATCCTCCCTTCTGCTGTAAGACGAATCCGGTCGCAATCACCGCAGAAAGGCTCGGTCACCGTGCTGATCACGGCGAAGGTGCCGGGCCACCCGGGCACGCGGTAAGCCTTGGCCGTGCTGTGCGGGTCATCGTTGAGCTTCTCGAACGAATGCACGCTGCCGATATGCCCGAGCATCTCCGCGAACGTGTACACGCGGTCACGCCCCCAGTGGTTCCCGGCGAAGGGCATGAATTCGATGAAGCGCACATGCACCGGGTGCTCGCGCGTGAGCTCCATGAATCGAAGGATCTCGTCGTCGTTCACGCCCCGCATCACCACCATGTTCACCTTCACGCGAAGGCCGCGCGACATTGCGGAACGGATGTTCGCCCACACGGTCCCGAATCCGTCGCGTCGCGCGATCTGCTTGAAGCGCTCGGCATCGAAGGTGTCCAGGCTGATGTTGATGCTCCTCAGGCCGGCCTCGATCAGGGCATCCAGATGCTTGTGCAACGAGAGGGCATTGGTGGTGAGGCCGAGGGAAACGCCGAGCCCGGACAGGTCACGGACGATCCCCACGGCATCGGGCCTCACGAGCGGCTCGCCTCCGGTGAGGCGGACCTTGGTGATGCCGTACCGCTGCACGAAGAGCCGGGTGATGGTGGCGATCTCCTCGCGCGTCATCAGCTCCTCGCGCTGCAGGAAGCGCTGATCCTCTGGCATGCAATACGTGCAGCGCAGGTCGCACTTGTCAATGATGCTGATCCGCAAGCTGCGGTGGGTGCGGCCAAGGCGGTCGTTGAGCGGAAAGGGCATGCGTTGCGCGCTGAGCGCGGGAGCAGGGCGGCCAAGGTAGGCGCAGTGACAGGGGCTGTTGATAATTCGTGGCGTTCCGAACGGCTTCCGATCGAATGGCCGCGTCTAGCTTTCGAGTGTTTCCCAATCTAACCACCCGCCCTCATGAACCCGCATCACGCCCCGCGCACCTTCGTCGCTCTGTTGTCACTCGCCATGGGCTTGGGCAGCCAAGCGCAGATCAATGACCCGGCCTTCTCCATCGGCACGGGAGCCAGCAACCGCGTGACATGCTCCGCGCTTCAGCTCGATGGCGACGTGATGATCGGCGGGAATTTCACCAGCTACAACGGCACCGCCATCAGCCGCGTGGCGCGCATCAACATCGATGGCTCGCTCGATGGCGGCTTCGCGCCCAGCAGCGGGGCGAACCTGCAAGTGAACGCATTGGCCCTGGCCAGCGGAGGCGACACGTACATCGGCGGGCAGTTCACCACCTTCAATGGCACGGGGCGCAACCGGATCGCGCGCGTCAACAGCGATGGCACCTTGGATGCAGGCTTCGCGCCGGGCACAGGATTCAACAACACGGTAACGGGGATCGCCGTGCAAGGAGACGGGAAGGTGATCTGCGTGGGCGATTTCACCAGCTTCAATGGCACGGGCCGCAACCGTGTGGCACGCCTGAACGATGATGGCACGCTTGACACCGGCTTCAACCCCGGTACGGGAGCCAACTTCCTGGTGACCAGCGTGGCCCTGCAGGCCGATGGCGACATCCTCATCGGCGGGTTCTTCAACGATTACAATGGCACCACCGTGGTGGCGCTGGCACGGTTGAACAGCGATGGATCGTTGGATACCGCGCACAACTTCGGCGGATCCGGGCTGAACAATGCCGTGTACTGCATCGCGCTCCAGAGCGATGGCAAGGCGCTCATCGGCGGCGACTTCACCACTTACAACGGCACAGGCCGCAACCGAATCGCCCGCCTGAACACCGACGGCACATTGGATTCGGGCTTCAGCCCCGGAACCGGCGCGAATAACCTGGTGCAGGCCATCACGATCCAAAGCGACGATGCCGTGGTGATCGGTGGAGACTTCACCACCTTCAATGGGAGCACGCACAACCGTTTGGCGCGCATGAGCCAATCCGGCAGCGAGGACACCGGTTGGACGAGCGGCGCGGGCAGCACCGTGCATACGCTCACCTGGATGCCTGAAGGCCGGATCGTCGTCGGGGGACTGTTCACGGGTCTGGCTGGCGGCTCGCGCAACCGGCTCGGCCGGCTCGTAGCGCTCTGCACGGATGACGTTGATATGATCGTGGTCACGGATGGAGCCGCCTCGGAGATCGAATGGCAGTTGATTCCTGTCGGATACAACTATGCCGCCTACACGGGCAATGGCTTCCCGAACAATGCGACCGTGAGCATCGGCGCCTGCCTCGCCAAGGGCTGCTACGCGTTGCGCGTCACCGACAGTGGGGGCAACGGGATCACGGATGGCGGCTATGTGCTGAAATCACAGAGCGGCGACCGCATCATCGACAACACGGGCAACTTCAGCAGCGGCGGCCTAAGCCAGATCAGCGGGGCACAGGGCGGCCCTGCGACCTTCTGCGTGAGCATCGGCGGGCACAAGCCCATTTATGTGAGCCGGGACAAGCTCGACTGGGTGAGCGGCCAGTACCTCGTCTCGCAAGAGGATGCAGCGGTGAGCCAGGTGTGGACAGATTACGGCAGCGGCAGCCCGGAGCGCGCCAGCACGGGCTACGATTTCTGGTTCTTCGACCCGAATGGCAACTACAGCTTCGTGCGGAGCCGGCGGCACAGCACTAGCGACAATTTCGCGCCGGCGAATGCCGTGCGTGCCTGCCACATGAAGATCAACAACTGGGCGGCCGCGAATCACCTGCAGTCCGACGTTCTGTACAACGTTCGCGTGCGTCCGGTGCTGCTCGGCGTCGCTGGCGACTGGGGCCCGGCGTATCGATTCATGATCGACCCTGCGCGAGCAGCATGCCCGCTCACCAAGCTCATGGACATCCCGAGCAATCCGAACCTGAGCTGCGGCCAGAACCGCGAATGGGGAACCGGGAACTACGTGCATGCACGGCCAGTGACCGGCGCGAACAAGTACCAGTTCCGCTTCCAGATCCCGGCGGAGTCATTCTCCGTGACCCGGACCAGCAACAACTATTTCGTGCAGCTCAATTGGGGCACCAATCCGTTGGAGGTGGGCAAGACCTACGAGGTCGATGTGCGTGCCAGCTTCGACAACGGCGCTACCTGGTGCAGCGATATCCCCTCGCCCATGGACCCCTGGGGCGATGTGTGCCTGCTCACCATCGTCAGCAGCTTCAACGCCGTTGCACCAGGGCCTGATGTGAAGGAGTCCATGCCAGGGCAGCCTGGTTTCTCCATATGGCCCAGTCCATCCACGGACGGTGTGATGAATCTTTCGATCCACGGCATGGAAGAGGGAGTCGAGTGGGTCGATCTCGACCTGTTGGATGTCACCGGCCGACTCGTGCATCAGGCGAGATTGCCGATGAACGATGGTTTCTGGAACGGAGCGGTGCCGTTGCCGGGAGACCTGCCTGCAGGGATGTACACGGTGAATGCGCGGGTGGGCGCCGATCGTTTCACCGAGCGGTGGGTCCTTCAGCGGTGAGCGCGAAGGCTGGCCTCATTCGCTGCCCCTGGCCGGGAGCCGATGAGCGCATGATCACGTATCACGATGAAGTCTGGGGCGTACCGGAGCATGATGATGTGAAGCTCTATGCCAAGCTCGTGCTCGATGGCGCGCAGGCGGGTTTGAGCTGGAAGACCATCCTTCACCGCAGTGACGGCTATCGCAGGGCCTTCGACGATTGGAACGTGGAGAAGATCGCGCGGTACGGCAAGCGGGACGTCGCGCGGCTGCTCGCCGACGAGGGCATCATACGCAACCGATCCAAGGTGGAGAGCGCCATCAAGAACGCGCAAGCCTGGTTGAGGATCATGGAGCACGGGAAAGGCTCCTTCGATGACCTGCTTTGGAAGCATGTCGACCACCGGACCATCGTGAACCGATGGAAGGAAAGTTCACAGGTCCCGGCCAGCACGGCGGTCTCCGATGCCTTGAGCAAGGAATTGAAGAAGTCGGGCTTCTCCTTCGTGGGCACCACGATCGTCTATGCGTACATGCAGGCCATCGGCATGGTTGATGATCACCTCGTCGGGTGCTTCAGGAAAGCCAGGGGCTGAGGATACCTTGCGCCATGCGCGCGCCTGTCGCACCGGTCACCATCACTCGGGTGCAAGCCGGGCATGATGAGGAGAGCAAGGATCTGCTGGTGGTCGAAGAGCCTCTGGAGATCCGCTTGGGGCATGGCCCCCTCGATGGGCGGGCCGAGTTCCGATTGAGCGTGACCATGAGGACCCCGGGCCATGATGCCGATCTCGCGCTCGGTTTCCTCTTCACCGAAGGGATCATCGGCATGGCGGATGAGGTGGTGCGCGTTGTGCCTTGCGAGCAGGTGAAGGAGGAGGAACGCGGTAATGTGCTGCGCGCTGAACTGAGGCCGGAACTGATGATCGATCCGGAGAGGTGGCATCGGAACTTCTACACCACCAGCAGTTGCGGGGTGTGCGGCAAGAGCAGCATCGATGCGGTGCATGCGCATTGCGCGCGACCGCTGAGGCCGTGGGGCGCGGTGGATCCGGAAAGCATCACCGCGCTGCCGGAGCGCATGCGCGAAGCGCAGACGGTTTTCAGGCACACCGGAGGCATCCATGCAGCTGCACTCTTCGATCGGGACGGGGCGCTGCTCGTGCTGCGCGAGGATGTCGGCCGGCACAATGCGGTGGACAAAGTGATCGGTGCGGCCCTGCGCGACCGCCTTCCTTTGGAGGAATGCATGCTGCTCGTGAGCGGTAGAGCCGGGTTCGAGCTCGTGCAGAAATGCGTCGTAGCCGGCATCCCGCTCATGGCAGCGGTGGGCGCGCCCAGCTCGTTGGCGGTGAATCTGGCCCGAAGCGCCGGCCTTTCCCTGGTCGGCTTCTTGCGCGGCGAGCGCTTCAACATCTACGCCGGATCGTTAGGTTCGCAAGCGCCATGATGGATGCACGGATGGAGAAGCGGGTCAAGGCGCTGCTGAAAGAGCGTTTCGATGTCGTGCCGTACGACCCAGCGTGGCCGGGGCGTTACGCTGAACTGGAGAAGGAGGTGAAGCGCATCGTTCCCCGGCGCCTGATCCAGCGCATCGCGCATATCGGCAGCACAGCGGTTCCAGGCCTCAGCGCCAAGCCCATCATCGATGTGCAGGTGGAGGTGAGCGACCTGGAAGAGGTGCGCGAGGCGGTGGCGCCTCTCATGGAGGAGGCGGGCTTCGAGTTCATCTGGCGCCCTTCCATCGGTGACGAAGGCGAGCACTATGCCTGGTTCATCCTGCGCGATGCGAACGGGCTTCGGACCGCTCATGTGCATATGGTGCCGCCTGGGCAGGCCAGTGTGGACCGGATCGTATTCCGGGATTACTTGTGCGCGACTCCTGAAGAAGCCCGGCGATATGCGGATCTGAAATCCGAATTGGCACGTCGCTACCCGAAGGACCGTGCCCGTTACACCGCTGGGAAATCCGAGTACGTGGCTGGCGTGCTGGCCAAAGCGCGCCGTGAGAAATGGCGTTGATCCGAAACATGAAACCGATCCTCGCATTCATCCTCGGCTATCTCAGCTTCCACGCTGCCGAAGCACAGCGCACGTTCGAGGTCACCATCGCCGATAGCACGTACCAGATGAAGCAGTACTGGTTCGTGCTCTACACGAAAGGAGATGGCGCGCCACTGGACAGCCTCGAAGCCGCGCGGCTGCAAGAGGCGCATCTGGCGCACCAGAGCAGGCAGGCCGAGCGGGGATTGATCGTGATGGCCGGCCCGTTCGGCAAGGAATCTGGCGACTGGCGGGGATTGCTGCTCTACGACTGCGAATCGGCCGAAGAAGTGAAGATGCAGCTGGACGCGGACCCGTTCGTGAAGGCCGGGCGCCTGCGCTATGAGATCAGGCCATGGTACGGTGCGGTGGGCACGAAGCTCAAATGAGCCTCAGGGCGATGTGATCACCCAGGCGCGCGAGCGATCCCCGCGCGCCGAGCTCCAGAAATAGCAGTATCGGGTCCGACGGGGGTTGAGCAGCGCCTGCACATCCGGATGGCTCGGGTCCGGATAGGAGAGGTGGATGGTGCGCGACTCCGGATCGAAGCGGGCAGTCGGTGAGGCTTCGCCGATGCTGATGGCGACGCGCCGGGCTGAGGATCCATGGCGCCCGGCCGATCCTGCGAAGACCCAGGACCGGGGCTTCGCGCTGACCCGTTTGGTGATGCGGAGCACTTCGAGCCTGCCAGCCGCTAGCAAGCGGTCCGAATCCATCGGATTCGAATCCATCAAGCCGCCTCGGGCAACCGTCACCCTGTCGTCTGACATGATGGGGTGAAGATCAGCGAAGGGCTCTGAGAATCCCAGTGCCGCACGTCGCTTTCGGAAGATTTCATATTGCCTTAACACGCCGGGCCTTTTCAGGCCCACTTGCGGTCGAGCGCGTATTTCACGAGGCCGGCAGTACTGCGGACATTGAGCTTCGTCATCAGCCGTTTGCGGTGGCTCTTCACCGTCTCCTCGCTGATGAACAGCGCCGTGCCGATCTCGGCGTTGGTGCGCTCCAGCGCGATGAGCCGGATGATCTCACGCTCACGCTGGGAGAGGCCGATGTATTGTCCATCGGGCCGCTTCGTCGTGTAGCGATAGCCCTCTTCAATGCTGGTTCTTGCCGCTTCGCTCAGGTATCGTTCGCCTGCGAGAGTGGCCCGGATGGCATGGACGAACTCCGTGCGCGTGCCGCTCTTCAGGAGATAGCCTGAAGCGCCCTCGATGAGCATGCTGTTGACGTATTCGATGTCGGCGAGTGTCGAGAAGGCCAGAACGGGCTGCTTCGGATGGGCTATGCGCAGAGCGCGCAT
The DNA here is from genome assembly GCA_016788405.1 of Flavobacteriales bacterium. GTDB lineage: Bacteria > Bacteroidota > Bacteroidia > Flavobacteriales_F > PHOS-HE28 > PHOS-HE28. Next base: position 3,323 of record JAEUSX010000230.1, on the reverse strand, counting down.
CGTGTCGATGCCGTCCATCTCCGGCAACGATACTTCGAGCAGGACCAGATCCGGCTTGAACTTCGGAATCGCATTGAGCAGTTCTTTCCCGGTGCGCGCGTGAAGCACGAGGTCCAGGTCATGTTCCTGCGCGATCCAAGCGCGAACGCCGGCGGCCGTGAGCTCCAGTGGATCGGCGATGGCGATGGTGCGTTTCACGCTCACGAAGCTAGGTCTTGCCGCTCATGGCCGGTCACGCCCATCCGGGAGGCTCAACGATCCCAGCTTGGTTGCCCGTTGAGCCAGTCCAGGGCATCGGCCTCCGCTGCGAAGACCTGCGCCGGGAACGGCTGCGGGAACCAGGTGAAATAGAACTTGCACACCCCGCGCATCACATTGCTCTCTGCCACCAGCGCAAGCGCGGCGATGCGCCGCTCCGCGCGCTCGCCCAGGAAGTGATCCGTATTGGTGGATTCAGCCTCCACCGGCACCTCCGGCGGGATGCAGACCAGCAGGGCCACAGGGACTTTGCCGATGATGCGGTCGCGATCCGCGGCCACGGCATCAAGGATATCCGGGGTGAAGCGCGCGGTCGGCTTGAACCGCTGCACCAGCAACCGGGGCGCGATGAAGGTGAAGATGCAATGATCGGTTTCGTCGGGTCCAGCGAAGGTCATGGCCGATTCCTCGTTCGTTCGCCTTCCTGTGCGATCCGGTTCCGTCCTACTGCTTCCATGCGAGGCGGTGCCATGACGAAGGGTCGATGGAAGGGTTGGCTCAGTAGCGGATCGCGCTCAGCCGAATAGATGCGTGAGCACCTGTTCCACTCTCGCCACGGGCACGACCTCGATCCCTTTGAGCGGTGCCACGCCTTTCGTGCCCTTGGGAATGATGATGCGCGAGAAACCGAGCTTGGCGGCTTCAGCGATGCGCTGCTCCACGCGCGTCACCGGCCTGATCTCGCCGGTGAGGCCCACTTCACCGCAGAACGCTGTATCCATCGGCACCGGGATGTCGGCATTGCTGCTCAGCACGGCGCACACCACGGCGAGGTCGATCGCGGGCTCTTCCACACGGAATCCGCCGGCCAGGTTGAGGAACACATCCTTCGCGCCTAGCCGGAACCCGCAGCGCTTCTCCAGCACGGCCAGCAGCATGTTCAGTCTGCGCAGGTCGAAGCCTGTGCTGCTGCGTTGCGGTGTGCCATAAACGGCGCTGCTCACCAGCGCCTGCACTTCAACGAGCAATGGGCGCATGCCTTCCAAGGTGGCGGCCACCACCACGCCGCTCGGGCGGTCGGCGCGATCGCCGAGGAGCACCTGGCTGGGGTCCTCCACTTCGGCCAGTCCCGTGCCGCGCATCTCGTAGATGCCGAGTTCGTTGGTGCTGCCGAAGCGGTTCTTCAGCGGTCTGAGCAAGCGATAGGCGTGGTCGCGGTCCCCTTCGAATTGCAGCACGCAATCCACCATGTGCTCCAGGACCTTGGGGCCGGCGATGAAGCCGTCCTTGGTGATATGGCCGATGAGGATCATGGGCGTTCCGGTGGCCTTCGCGAAGCGCATGAGCTCGGCGGTGCATTCACGGACCTGGCCTACGCTGCCTGGGCTGGCTTCCAATGCGGCGGTGTGCAGCGTCTGCACGCTGTCTATCACCACCAGCGCTGGCTTGAGCGCTTCGATGTGCTTGAAGATGGCTTGCGTGCCGGTCTCGGTGAGCACGAAGCAATCAGCGCTCGCGGCCTTCCCTCCTTCGCGCAGGCGGTCGGCGCGCATGCGCACCTGGTGCTCGCTCTCCTCTCCGGAGACATACAGCGTTCGCAGCCCGGGGTTGCGCATGGCCGCCTGCAGCATGAGCGTGCTTTTGCCGATACCGGGCTCGCCGCCGATGAGGGTGATGCTGCCAGGCACGATGCCGCCGCCCAGCACACGCGAAAGTTCGCGATCGGTGAGCGCGGTGCGGGGACCGTCCTGCGAGGGGATCTCATCGATCGCGATGGGCTTCGCACTGCGTGATCTCAGTGATGATGGCGCGGCTCGATGCTCCAAGGCGCGCTCCACCACTTCCTCCACGAGCGTGTTCCATTGCTTGCACTGCGTGCATTGCCCGAGCCACTGAGGATAGGCGGTGCCGCAACTCTGGCAGACAAAGCGCGAGCGGACCTTAGCCACGACGGATCCTGTCTACCAAGGCCGTGGTGGAGAAACCATCCACGAGCTTCAAGCTGCGCACTTCGCCGCCAGCAGCCATCACCACCTCGGCGCCAACGATGCGCTCAACGGGCCAATCGCCGCCCTTGACCAGAACATCGGGCACGATGGCCTTGATCAGCGCCAGCGGAGTGTCCTCATCGAAGAGGATGACGGCATCCACCAGGCGCAGCGCTGCCAAAACCTTGGCGCGACTTGATTCGTCATTCAGAGGGCGGTCCGGACCCTTGCCCTGCCGGCGCACGCTGGCATCGCTGTTCACGGCCACCACCAACCGGTCACCGAGCGCGGCTGCTTCCTGCAGGTATTCCACATGGCCGCGATGCAGGATGTCGAAGCAGCCATTGGTGAATACGATCCTGTCGCCCTTCATGCGCCAGATGTTGCACAGGCGTCGCAGGTTGGTGAGGTCCACAACGCGGCGATCGATGCTTGCGCTGGCGGTATCGGTGCTCACGGTGCTGCGGGTTTCTGAAGGGCGGCCAAAAGTAGCGACACCCCTCCGAGCACGATGATCATGAGGGTTTGCGCGGCCCACAGAAGCCAGCCCATGGCCAGTGCATCGGGGCGCAGCAGGCCGCCGCCTTCAGGTGGCGCCATGTACACCCCGACAATGAGCGCCACGAACGCGGGATAGACGCCGATGCCTCCTTGCACGAGCACGATGCCAATGGCGCCGGCGATGAAGCCAGCAAGGATGGCCGCGAAGGGAACTTGATCCATGCCTGGCAGGCAGAAGAAGCCGACATAGAACATGCCCAGGTAGCCTGCCCAGATGAGCAATGTGTGCAGCAAGAACAGGCCCTTCTTGCGGGTTCGGAGAACGGTCTGTAATCCCTGCAGGAAGCCTCGGACGGCATCCTTGAACCGTGCGCGCAGAGCAGGCCTGGCGGCCAATAGGTAGATGCCCGCCACCAAGGCAAGGGCCATGATCGCGATGACGACCCAGAACCAGATTGAGCCACTGCCTTCAGCTTGGGAGCCTCCCTGCTCCATGCGGAAGCGCTCGACTTGCGCCCTGAAGAGTTCGAGTTTGTCGAGCTGAAGCCCGAGCGCAACCGCGGCGAATGCCAATAGCACGGCCATGTCCACCACGCGCTCGGCCATCACGGTGCCGAATCCTTTTTCGAATGGGAC
>JAEUSX010000220.1 GCA_016788405.1 Flavobacteriales bacterium | reverse complement strand
TCGACTGGATCCGGGATCAGGTACGGAACGGCCGCTTTCTGGGCCAAGGCACTGGAAGCCAACGAGCATAGAAAGGCTGGGAGGAGGCGCATCGCGGTAAAGGTCGTTCGGGCGTTCGTGTCTGCCGAGCGAGTAAAAAGCCCATATTTGCGGCCCCAATTCCGGGGACCTAAACAACAACCGCGACATGCCGACTCGCATCCGCCTTCAGAGGAAAGGCAAGAAAGGCCAGCCTTACTACCACTTGGTGGTGGCTGATTCCCGCTCGCCCCGCGACGGGAAGTACATCGAACGGATCGGTGCCTACGATCCCAACCAGAACCCCGCGTTCATTGAGATCGATCGGGAGAAGTGCCTGACCTGGCTCCAGAAAGGCGCCAGCCCCAGCGACACCTGCCGGGCGATCCTGAGCTACACGGGCATCGTGTACCGCAACCACCTCTTGAACGGGGTGAAGAAGGGCGCCTTCACCATGGAAGAGGCCGACCGCCGCTTCGATGCTTGGATGAACGAGAAGAACACCAAGATCGAGAGCAAGCGCACCAAGCTGGCCGATGGCAAGGACAAGGCCGCCAAGGACCGCATTGCCGCTGAGCTGAAGAAGAGCGAGGAGATGGCCGCCAAGCTCAGCGCCAAGCTGGCCGCAGCCAGCGCCGAGGCTCCTGCTCCGGTTGCCGAAGCACCTGCTGATGAAGCGGCTGCGCCCGCTGCTGCCGAAGGCGAGGCTCCTGCAGCGGAGTAACGACCACGTTATCTATGGGAGGCCCTGCGAGCGATCGCGGGGCTTCTTTTTTTCCGCTTGGCGGGCATCAGGGCCTTTGCCGACCTGGAAGTAGCCGCTCTCGAAGCGACGGAGCAGTTCGGCCACGCGCTTGGCTCTCGTAGGAACCGTCTTGCCGCTGCGCACCCAGTAGCACATGTTGCGCTTCGTGCCGGGGGTGAGCTTCTCCCAGGCTGCTTTCATCTCCGGGATGAAGTCGAGCGTCTCGGAGAGCTCTTCCGGGATGTCGATGCGGTCCGGTTCTGGATCCAGCCACAATTCAACCTTCACCAGGTCGCCGGGCTTCTTGATGCCGGCCTGTTTCCGCAGGTCGCCGCCGAGCACCAGGATGTGATAGCCGCTCTTGGTGGGCATCAGCGCCCTGTCCGCCGGCACACCGTTGATCAAGGTCTTCACGCGCACCTCGCCCCGCTTGCCGAAAAGCTCCTTCACGTCGTGCGGGAACTCCACGAAGCTCCAGGCGAAACGGCCGGTCATGCGTTCCAGAGGCGAGGTGAATCGAAAGGTCTTCGGCTTTTTGGCCATGCGCGGACAAGTGTAGTCAGGGCGATCAACACGGCCCGTTGACAAGGCCCGCGCGACGGCACGGGATCGGGTAGGCGGCGAGCGAACTTTGCGCCCGTTCACCGACCAAATCCCCTAAAACATGAAGAAGTGGCTGAAGCGCATCCTGCTGACGATAGGCGTCCTTTTCGCGCTTCTCATCCTGGCGGTGGTGCTGATCCCCATCCTGTTCGGCGACAAGATCGAAGCGGCGGTTAAGGATGAGGCGAACAAGAGCCTCAACGCCACGGTGAACTGGGGCGAATGGGACCTCACCTTGCTGAAGAGCTTCCCCAACCTCACTGTCGAAGTCGCCGACGTGAGCGTGCTGAACGCTGCGCCCTTCGAGGGCATCGAGCTGGCGCGGATCGGTGACCTGATCGCCACGGTGGACATCAAGAGCCTCTTCGGGGACAGGATCGAGGTGAAGCGCATCCGTTTGGTGAAGCCACGCATCCACGTCAAGGTGCTGCAGGATGGCCGTGCGAACTGGGACATCGCGAAAGCGGACACGGCGGCGGCGGTCGTTGAGGAGCCGGCGGATACCGCCAGCGCGTTCCACCTCGGGCTCGATGAGTTCGTGATCGAGGATGGCCGGCTGATCTATGACGACGCTTCGCTCACCTACTCCATGGACCTCTTCGGCCTGGACGTGACGGGAAGCGGCGACATGACGGCGGATCTGTACACCCTGAAGACCGTGCTGCACGCCGACACGGCCAACGTGAGCTTCGATGGCGTGAAGTACCTGCGCAACGTGAAAGCCGATGTGAAGGCCGAGCTCGACATGGACATGCCGAACATGAAGTTCACGTTCAAGGAGAACGAGGCCATCATCAACCAGCTTGTGCTCGGCTTCGATGGCTGGCTGGCCATGCCGGGTGACCCCATCGACATGGACCTCACCTGGAACACGAAGAAGACCGAATTCGGCACCTTGCTCTCGCTGGTGCCAGCCGAATTCGCTTCTGACCTGAGCAAGGTCCAGATGAGCGGCAAGGCAGCGTTCAGCGGATACGTGAAAGGGACGATGAGCGACGACAGCATGCCCGGTTTCGGCCTGGTCATGGATGTGGATCAGGGCCGCTTCAAGTACCCCGATCTCCCGGCCGCGGTGGAGGACATCTACGTGGACCTGAAAGTGAACAGCCCCGGGGGCAAGGACCTCGACGGCACCGTGGTGGACCTGAAGCGCTTCGCGATGAAGATGGCCGGCAACCCGGTGGAGGCGCGCATGCACCTCACGCATCCCATCAGCGATCCGAACATCGACGCGGAATTGAAGGCGGACCTCGACCTGGCCAGCGTGAAGAAAGTGGTGCCCATGGATGGCAATGACCTTCAGGGCAAACTCGGCGCCGATGTGCGCATGAAGGGCGCCATGAGCGACGTGGAGGCGCAGCGCTACGAGAAGTTCCAGGCCGATGGAAGGCTCTCGCTCGCCGGCATGAAGTACGCCTCGGACTCCCTGCCCTACGCCATCGGCATCAACGCGCTGCAATTCGATTTCAGTCCGCGATTCCTGGCCCTCACCAGCTTCACCGGCAGCGTGGGCAGCAGCAACCTTCAGGCGAGCGGCCGCATGGACAACTACATCCAGTGGTGGCTCAAGGACAGCACGCTCAGCGGCAGCTTCGATCTCGCGGCGGACCGGTTCGTCCTGAATGAGCTCATGGGTCCGGATGATGCGCCCGCAGCCGAGAGTGCTCCTGCGGACAGCACGCCGATGAGCGTGATCGAAGTGCCCGGCAACATCGATTTCCGGATGGGCCTGAAAGCTGGCGAGGTGATCTACGACCAGATGAAGCTCACCAACGTGCGCGGCGGCATGCATGTGCATGATCAGCGTGTGGACCTGAAGGATGTCTTCTTCAACCTCTTCAACGGCAGCGTGGTGATGTCAGGCGGCTACGAGGCGAAGGACGTCAAGAAGCCCAGCTTCGATTTCCGCTACGACATCAAGGATCTTGACATCCAACAGACCGTGGCCTACATGGACCTGGTGCAGAAGGTGGCGCCCATCGCCAAGACGTGCAAAGGCAACTTCAGCACGAAGCTGGACATGAGAGGCAGGTTGGACGAGCGGATGGAGGCGGACATGAGCTCGCTCACCGGCGAGGGCACGTTGATGACGCGCAACGTGCAGGTGGATGGTTTCCAGCCGCTGGTGGAATTGGCGAAGGCCTTGAAGATCAAACAGCTCGAGAACACGCGCGTGCAGGACGTGAGCTTCAGCTACGAGTTCCTCGATGGGCGGATGGTGGTGAAGCCCTTCAACATGAAGCTGGACCGCGTGCAAGCCAATGTGAAAGGGAGCACCGGCTTCGAGAAGCAGGACATCGACTATGATATGACGGCCAAGATCCCGAGCGACATCTTCGGCAGTGGTGCCACGCAAGCGGTGGCAGGCCTGCTGGGCAAAGCGAATCAGGCCATCGGCGGGAATTTCCAGGTGCCGAAGGAGCTGGATGCCACGGTGAAATTCACCGGAACCGTGATGAAGCCGGTCGTGAAGCCGGTCTTCGCCGGTGGCACCACCAGCGTGAAGGACGCGGTGGTCACCGAAGTGAAGCAGGAA
>JAEUSX010000193.1 GCA_016788405.1 Flavobacteriales bacterium | reverse complement strand
ATCAAGCGGTGCCACCAGGATGCGCGCGCCTTTGAACATCGCCGCGAAGGTGGTCATGCGCGGGTGATGCCAGCGTTAAGCCGCTACTTTCGCCGGCCTTCCATGGGAAAGAACAAGCTCGCGCGCTTCGCGGAGAATCTCGGCTTCGGGCATGTGGTGCAGCCTTCCTTCGCGGAGCTCATGAACGGGGGCTTCGCGCTCAGGGGCAGATGGGGCGTGGATTTCTTCAAGCGCGAGGCTCCGCTGGTGCTGGAGCTGGGCTGCGGCGGAGGCGAGTACACCGTGGGCCTCGCGAGGCTCTTCCCGCAGCGGAATTTCCTTGGCGTGGACATCAAGGGTGCGCGCCTCTGGCGCGGTGCTCGCACGGCGAAGGAGGAGGGGCTCATGAACGTGGGCTTCCTGCGCACGCACGTGGACCATGTGCTCAAGTGCTTCGCTGCGCAGGAGGTGGACGAGATCTGGCTCACCTTCAGCGACCCGCAGATCGGCAAAGCGCGCAAGCGGCTCACGAGCCCGCTCTTCCTGGATCGCTACAAGCAGATCCTCAAGCCCGGCGGGCTCATCCACCTGAAGACCGACAGCCCAGTGCTGTACGAGTACACCCTGGAGCAGATCGAGGCTCACGGGTTGCGGGTGCATGAGCGGAGCGCGGAGGTGTATGCCGAGCTGCTGCCTCGCGTATCACCGGAAGAACAGGCTGTGCTGAGCATCCGGACGTATTACGAGCGCATGTGGCTGGCCGAAGGCCGGACGATCCATTACCTCCGATTCGATCTGGACGAATACAAGGGCCATGGCCAGGAAGCAGCTGCTTGATGGTGCGGTGCAGGAGCGCGACTTCTTCGCCGACGTCATGGACGTGGTGCGGCGCATCCCGCGTGGACGCGTGACGAGCTACGGCGCCATCGCGCGCTATCTGGGCGCCGCGCGTTCTGCCCGGATCGTGGGCTATTGCATGAACAACAGCCACACGGTGAAACCGCCTGTTCCTGCGCATCGCGTGGTGAACAGCGCGGGCGTCCTTTCTGGCAAGCACCACTTCGGTCCGGAGGACCGCATGCAGCGGCTCCTGGAGAAGGAAGGTGTGAAAGTGAAAGACGATCAGGTCGTCGAGTTCGAGAAGCGGTTCTGGGATCCCGGTGCGGAGCTCAGTCTCTGAATCCGCCGCATCCGCTTTGCGCCGTGGGCTCCAGAGCCCTTTACTTCAGCTTCCCGATGATGTCCTGCTTGGTGATGATCCCATAGCCCTCCTTCATCTGCACCAGCACCGCTGGGCTGCCGTTGCCCAGTCGCTTCGCGATCTCCTCCAAGTGCGCATCGGGCTCGATCACGGGAAGGGCAGGGCCCATGACCACGCGTGCTTTCTGCGTGCGCACATCGGCATCCTCCAGGATGGCATCGAAGAGGCGCGCATCGGTGATGGTGCCCACGGGCTTCCCATTCTCCATCACGGGAAGCTGATCGATGTTGTGCTTGCGCATGCGGTCGATTGCGAGGAGCACGGGCTCATCGGCCTCCACGCTCACCAGCGCGAGGTCCTTTCCTTTCAGCAGGTCGCCGGCCTTGGGCTTCTCCTCCACGAGGAAGCCGCGCTCGCGCATCCAATCATCGTTGAACATCTTGCCCACGTAGCGCGTGCCGTGGTCGTGGAAGATCACCACCACCACTTCGCCTTTCTTGAAGTTGTCCTTCAGTTGCAGCAATCCGGCCATGGCGCTGCCCGCGCTGTTGCCCACGAAGATGCCTTCGTCCTTCACGATCCTCCGGGTGAAGATGGCGGCGTCGCGATCGGTCACTTTCTCGAAGTGATCGATCAGGTCCATGTCCACGTTCTTCGGCACGAAATCCTCACCGATGCCTTCGGTGATGTACGGGTAGATCTCGTTCTTGTCGAAGATGCCGGTCTCCTTCAGTTTCTTGAAGACCGAGCCGTAGGTGTCGATGCCCCAGACCTTGAGCTTGGGGTTCTTCTCCTTCAGGAAGCGCGCCGTGCCGCAGATCGTCCCGCCGGTGCCGACGCCCACCACGATGTGGTCCACCTTTCCGCCGGTCTGCTCCCAGATCTCGGGGCCGGTGGTCTCGTAATGCGCCTGGGCATTGCTCGGGTTGTCGTACTGATTCGCCTTCCAGCTGTTCGGCACTTCATTCACCAGGCGGCTGCTCACGCTGTAGTAGCTGCGCGGATCCTCCGGGTCGACGTTGGTGGGGCACACGATCACCTCGGCGCCGAAGGCGCGCAGGATATCCACCTTCTCGCGGCTCTGCTTGTCGGTGGTGGTGAAGATGCACTTGTAGCCTTTGATGATGGCGGCGATGGCCAGGCCCATGCCGGTGTTGCCGCTGGTGCCTTCGATGATGGTGTAGCCGGGCTTGAGCAGGCCGGCCTTCTCGGCGTCCTCGACCATCTTCAGGGCCATGCGGTCCTTGATGCTGTTGCCGGGATTGAAGGTCTCCACCTTGGCCAGCACGGTGGCGGCGACGTCCTTGGTGATCTTGTTCAGGCGCACCAGGGGCGTGTTGCCGATGGTGGTCAGGATGTTCTCATGGATCTTCATAGCGGCCGTGAAGGTAGGATCGGCCCCTACGCGAACCGGATGGCCTTCGCAGGCGCGATGCGCGTGACCAGCGCTGTGGGCAGCAGCAGCGCGAGCAGGCAGACCGCCAGCGTGCCGAGGTTCAGCTCCAGGACGGCCAACGGCGCGATGTCGACGACGACGGCATCGACGTAATAGGTCTCCACGGGCAGTTTGATGAGGCCGAAGCGCTGCTGGATGAAGGCGAGCAACAGGCCGAGCGCGTCGCCGAGCAGGATGCCCGTGCCCAGGATGTAGGCCGCGTCGATGAGGAAGATGCGGCGGATGGCGCCGTTGCTCGCGCCCAGCGCCTTCAGCGTGCCGATCATCCGCGCACGCTCCAGGATGATGATGAGCAAGGCGCTCGTCATGTTGATCATGGCCACCAGCACCATGAGCACGATGATCACCACCACGTTCTTGTCCAGGAGTTCCAGCCAAGAGAAGATCTCCGGGAAGCGGTCGCGCACGCTGAGCGAGCGAAGGTTCGTCGGGAGATAGCGCGTGTACACCAGGTCGTCCATGGCGACCAGGTCATCGAAGCGATCCAGGATCACTTCGAAGCCGCCGCAGTACTTGCGGTAGCTGCCACCGCTGCCGCTGCGCTCCACACGGATACGGTCCACGACCATGTCCGTGCCGAGGCTGCTGACATGCGGCATGATCTGGTCCGGCATGATGCGCACCGTGGCCGTATCGGGGATGGTGCGGTCGGCATCATGCACCACCAGGGTGAAGCTCGTATCACGCGGCGCACGGCCCAGCGGTGCGTGCGGGAAGTCGGGCACATGGCGCTCATAGAGCTGCACGCGGTGCGGTCCCGGTCCTT
>JAEUSX010000186.1 GCA_016788405.1 Flavobacteriales bacterium | reverse complement strand
CAGGATCAGCAATGCGAAGGGGAAGCTCCTTTTGATCACCACCCAGCTGAACGCGGGCTTCCACGCCACACGCAATGGGCCGCTGAGCCGACGCACGAGGACCACCGCCACCAGCAACGTGATGCCGTATGCCGCGGTCTGCGCCCACACGAACCACTCGATGCGGAACGGAGCGCCCCCTGCCCGGCCCCAGAGCAGCCAGCCGACGCCGATGATCAGCAATGCGCGATCAAGCACGCTCAACAGGCTGTCCTGCCGGAAGCGCTGCGCCCCCTGGATGTTGCTGCGCAGGTAGAGGATGCTGGCCACGAGCGCCTGGTTGAGCACGAGCCAGCCGAGCATGCCGAGCTGCGCGCCCTGATAGCCCAGCGCGATCCCTGCGCCCACCGTGAGCAGCGCATAGGCCAGCATCAGTCCGCCGCGCATGGCGGCCACGCCGCCCACGTACTTGCCCATGAGCGGCGTGTGCTGCGCGATGTGCCGTGTATTGTAGTTGGTGATGCCGAGGTCGAGCACGATGTTGAGCAGGAAGCCGAGGCTCAGCAGCGCGGCGTAGAGGCCATAGGCCTCTGCGCCCACCGCACGCTGCACCCCGGCATCGATGCCCAGGATGTAGAAGGGCTTCACCAGCAGGTTCAGCGCCAGCAGCAGCAGCAGGTTGGTGAGGAAGGCGCGGCGCATGTGCCCGGATAGGGAACCGGTTCGCGTGGCAAGTTGGGGAGCAGCGCCCGATCGAGCGCGCCGATCAGGCCCCTTCGTTCAACCAGCGCCTGACCACAGCCAGCGCTTCCTCTCTTCCCTTCACGCCGACCAAGGCCGCCTGGTCAACCGGATCGTAGTTGAGCAGCCAGGCCTGGATGATCTGCATCACGGCGGCCGGCAGCTCATTCATGTCGCGCGCCTCGATGTTGCGCAAGGCAGGATCCAACGGCAAGGCGATGAGCTTATCGTCGCGCTCGCCGGCGTCGATCAGCTCGATCACGCCGATGGCCTCCACCTCGATCACTGTTCCGCTAGGCAGCGCTCCGCAGAGGACGAGCACATCCACCGCGTCACCATCCCCGCCCTCCTCCTTGCGCATGCGGGTTCCAGGGATGAAGCCGTAGTTGGCCGGATACGGCAGGAAGCGTATGATGCGGGGGCGGCCGTCGCGCGCATCGATCGGGAAAGCGCCGCGGGCCTTGTCATACTGCCGCTTCTCGACCGATCCAGCCGGGATCTCGATCACTGCGCGCAGGATTCCCGGGCGCGTGAAGGCGGAAAGCGCTTCGAGGTCATGCATGCGGCGAAGATGGCCGATGAGGCCGACGATCAGCGCATACGGTAACTCAGGCTGAGCATGGCGCCCAGAGCGGTGGATCGGCGCCGGGCGCCTTGTTCATCGAAGGCATCGATGAGCTGCCCGCGCGCTGCAGGCTCCAGGCCTATGCTCCACGCGCTGTTGAAGCGATAGCGCAGGTACGCCCTCGCCGTCCAGCCATAAATGGTCTGGCGCACGGCTGACTGGTCCAGATCCGTGTAGCCGCCTTCGCTGCCGCTGGGCAACGCCCCGCTGCGCGACGTGAGCATGCCGATGGTGGGCCCGCCGCGCACGCCAATGCTCCAGCGGCCCTGCACCAGATGCGCATCGAGCAGCAGCGGCAATTCGACGTAGCTGGTGCGGACCAGCTGCGTGCGCGCCGGACGCACGATCGCGGTAGTGGTCGTGGTGTCGAATGCGCTTCGCAGCACCTGCACGGTGGTGTTCACATTGATGCCGGTATATCCGGATGCGGAGTCGCCGCCGGTGATGATGAGGATGGTGGTATCGACCCCTTGCAGGAACCAATAGCGCGAAAGATCGACCTGCGTGCGCGTCTCTTCGGGCGTGGAGAGCCGATCCGCGTAGGTGCCGTAGTGAAGGCCCGCGCCATAGCCGAAGTTGCGTCCCATGCGAACAGCCTCTGCAGCGAATCCTGTCGTGCGCTCCGGGGCGGAGGACCACTCACGCACCTGCGGCAGCACGTATTTGCTGGACGTGCTGAACGCGCCCGCGAGCATCGAGAGCTCCCAAGGGCTGCGCGGGCCCACCAGTGCCCCTAGCGCCGGATCCGGCAGCGGGCCGACAGCGGAATCGTTCGGAAGCGCCGCGGTGACGACTGCTGGCTCATTGATCAGCGAGTCGACCGGTGTGGTCACTTGAGCCGCTTCAGAAGGTGCATCCTCCTTCGTCAACGCTCGCATTGCCTCTGGCTCGCTGGTCGTCGCGCTTTCCTTGGCGAGGTTCTCTTTCGTTCGTTCGGCCATGACCGATTCATTCCAGGCAGACCCCTCGCCTTCCAGAGCATCCTCCACGACTGCCTCACCGGCCCGTTCCGTGTTGAGAGGATCATCGCTGCCAACCTGCTCGCCTCCCTCCTTCGCGAGCACGGGGATTGTCACCTCCGCAGCTTCCGGGTCGTCCTTCCGCACCAGGCTCAACTCAGGATCGCCTTTGGGTTCCTCCTCCACTACTGAAGGCGGAAGTGGCTCCTCCGATCCGTTATGCTCGATCACAAGCACAGGCGGATATTGATGCATCTCCGCGGCTTCAGGCATGTTCGGAATGTCGACGGTTGCCATCTGCTGCTTCCGCGCCTCGCGCCCGGGACGAGGTCGTGCATCAGGCTCACCCAGGTCCAACGCAACCGATCCCGTTTGTCCGTTCGATTCCGGCTCCGATGCCGGGCGCGTGGTGCGAGCCGCTTCTTCCGGTTCGGTTCCGCTCGAAGCTTGCATCCCCGTCGCGTTCAATTCGGGTTTCTCTGCTCTCGCTTCCGCGCGCACTTCCGTGTTCCGTTGTTCCGCGACAAGCGGCTCCTGTTGGCGTGGCCAGAGCAGCCAGAGCGCGAGTCCCACGGCCACAGCACCGCCCGCGAACCAGATCGGCTTGCGGCGCCGGCGTCCCTGCACCGCGATGCTCTGCTGCGCTCGCTGCCACGCGGCCTCGTCGAAAGGGAAGGCGCGCGCTTCCAGCTTCTGCCGGGCGAGCTCGTCGAATTGCTCGTTGATGCTCATCGTGTGGCGGTCTTTGCAACGACCGGTGCGGCCAGTCGTGCGATGGCGTGTTGAAGGACCTGACGCGCATGGCTCACGTGCCATTTGCTGGTGCCCTCGCTGATCCCCAGCATCGCGGCGATCTCCTGATGGCCGAAGCCATCGATCGCGAAGAGGTTGAAGACGCGGCGGCTCATCTCGGGCACGCGCGCCAGCATGGCGGCGAAGGCGTCGGCATCCATCTGCTTCAGGTAATCGTTCACTTCGGTCAGCGTGCCTTCATCCAGCGGCGCATCCAGCGATTCCATTTCGCGGCGCTGCTTCTCATGGCGGTGATGGTCGATCACGGTGTTGATCATGATGCGTCGGGTCCAGAGTTCGAAAGGCACTTCGGGGCGTCGCTTCTCCAGGTGATTGAGGATCTTGAGGAAGGCTTGGTTCAGGCGGTCATGCGCATCGTCGCGGTTGCGCTCGTAGCGGCTGCACACGCCCATCAGCTGACCGTACAAGGCGCGGTACATCTCGTACTGCGCCTTGGGCTCCTGCTTGAGGCAGCGTGCTATGAGGCTCTCGTCGACCATCTTCTTCGCACCGAAGGGCACCCGCCAATCCGCGGGTGCCCTTCAGCGACTGGAGAGCGCTTCAGTGCTTGATGAAGCGGATGTTCATGGTATTCGCGTCGTCGCCGATGCGCAGCAGGTAGATCCCGGCAGCGAGGTCGGATGCGTTCAAGCTGATGCTGTTCGCGCCGCGGTTGAACGCCAGCCTCTCCTGGCGCACCGAACGGCCGTCGGGGTCGATGATGCTCACCGTCACCGTGCCGCTCACGGTGCTGCGGAAGCTCAGGCTCAACGCATCGGTCACTGGATTGGGCCAGAGGCGCGGCTCGTTGTAGGCCTGCTCTTCCACGCTCGTGGGCAGCTGGTTGAGCACGCGGATCGTGAAGCCGTTTCGCACCTCGCTCTCCGGCGCCATGCCTTCGTAGAAGCCGTCGCCGTCGATGCTCACGCTGTCGCAATAGATGCTGCTGCAGCCCGAGGCATCATCAATCGTGAGGCAGAGGTTGTACGGTCCGCTGGCACCATACACGTGCGTCGGGTAGGGATCGAAGCTGCTCGTGCCATCGCCGAAGTCCCACTCGAAATTGAACGGGCTGGTGCCGGTGCTCAGGTTCCAGACCCAGAGCTCGAAGGGGATGGGCACGGCGCCGCCATTGGGGTTGAGGCTGTCCACCTCATAGGCTTGGAAGACCCAGAAGCCGGCCTGGCAGGGCTGCGGCTCGATGCCCACGTTTCCATTCGCATCCACGTAAACGCTGTCGCAGGTCGTGGCCTGGCACCCGTTGGCGTCGAGCATGTAGATGCAAACGAAATACTCGCCTTCCATGGCAGCCGTGATGCTCTGCGTGCTCTCACCGGTGCTCCACG
>JAEUSX010000089.1 GCA_016788405.1 Flavobacteriales bacterium | reverse complement strand
GGCGGCGAGGTCTCGCCCACGATCAGCCCGTTCATGAAGTTCACCCAAGGCGGGCTCTCGCTCACACCGGAGAAGAAAGCGCAACTGCTCGCCTTCCTGAACACGCTCACGGATACGGAGTTCCTGAACAATCCGGATTTCAGCGATCCCGGACCACCGTGATCCGCGAGATGGTCGCCAATGGAAGGAGGCTCGATGGAGCCAATTGAGCCGGAAATGGATGATGAGCGTGACGCGCGACTGCGCTTACGCGGCTGCGACGCTGGTTTGGTCCGGAGACCACGCCGCGCAGCGCAACTTGTCGGCGAACACTTCAGGTTTGAAGAGGCTGGTGCCGAGCAGCAGGCGCGCGCATTCCTGCACGCCTTCCGTGATGCTCGGGTGCGGGTGGATCAAGTCCGCCAGTTCGCGGACCGGAACACCCAGTTTGATCATCAGCGCCACGGCCTCGATGGCGCTTGAGGCATGCTCACCGACAGCGCGCATGCCCAGAACGCGCATCTCCGCGTCATCGGTGACGATCACTTTGAAGAAGCCCTTCGTGCGCCGCATGGCGATGGCGCGTGCCAGGCAGGCGTAGTCAACGCGCGCCATGCGATAGGCGAGGCCGCGTTTCCGGCAATCCTGCTCATTGAGCCCCACGCCCGCTACCTCCGGGTCGAGGAACATGATGGTGCTGATGTTGTCATAGACGAGCGGCGCGGCATCGGTCCCGGCGATCAGTTCCGCGGCATGGCGGCCCTCCATCTCGCCGAGATTCACCAGCATGTTGGAGCCTGTCGCGTCTCCGACCGCATGGATGTGCGGCACGCTCGTGCGCGTGCCGTCCATGACGATATTGCCCGTCCGCGCATCGGTGCGGACGCCGCCGGCAGCGAGGTCCAGAGCCTCCGTGTTGGCGATACGGCCCACGGAGAGCAGGGCCTTTTCCACGCGGACGGTCTCCTGACGTCCATCGGGATACGAGAGGCGGTACTCCACCTCGTGGCCTTCCGCGTCCGGTTCGATTGTGACGATCGATTCCAGCTTGGCTTGGCGATGGATGATGACGCCACGTCGTTCCAGGCTCTGCGCCACCACCTCGCTCACGTCGGAATCTTCCATCGGCAGGATCCGCTCAGCGCGATCGATCAGATGGACGCGCGTGTTCCCGAGCAGGGAGAAGATGGTCGCGAACTCACAGCCGATGACGCCGGCGCCGATGATGACGATGCTCCGTGGATATTCCTCCAGTCCGAAGATGCCATCGCTGGTGAGTATCCGACGCTCATCAGCGGTGATGCCGGGAATCGACCGCGGCCTGCTCCCCGTAGCGATGATGACATGCGCGGCGCGCACATCACGGATATGCCCGGGACGTTGTATGCGAATCACGTTCGGGTCGAGGAAGAGCGCATCGCCGCGTTCGTGGTGGAAGCGGCCGCTGGACCCGTGGGAGGCGAGCAGCTGCATGTGGCACGCGTAGAGGTACTTCCGTTCGAAGGCGGCTTCCTGCACGGCCTTCATCACCTCGCTCCAATCAAGCCGGAATGGCTCGCGGCCGCGTGTGCGCATGAGGGCGTTGGCACTGGATACGCGCTGCGCGATCTCCCACATGGTCTTGGAGGTGAGCGCGCCGTTGTAAATGCCGGTGCCACCAACACGGTCGCGCTCCACGAGGAGCACACGCTGGCCCAGGTCGATGCCGCGCATGGCGGCTGCGTAGCCTGCGGGGCCGGCGCCGATGACGCAGAGGTCGAAGTGCTCCATGCTGGGGATTCGCCCGAAGGCGGGGCATTCATACGACCGTGGCGCCGGTTGGTTCGGTCCGGAACCGACTTGGTCGGCTGCATGCATAGGCCCGTCGCCGCATCGGGCCTCAGCGTATCCGGGAGCTGCTCTTGCGCGTAGGAAGGCGCGAGAAGAAACGCCTGCGTGGATTCATTGCGTCGCATCCTGTTCGTCCCGTTCGCCGCTGCCTCGTTGGCGGTCAGCGCGCAATGCCCGCAGCTCTATGATTACTACGGAGTGCCGTCAAGCACTCCATTGTGGTACAGCTGTAGTGGCACCAATTACACGTTGATCGTCGCCACGCCGCAGACGCTCGGCGCATACAGCATCGATTGGGGCGATGGAAGCCCCGTGCAGACTGGGGCAGCGCTCATGCCGCCGATGACGGTGCCGCATGTCTATGCGAGCGCTGTCGCCACGTACACCATCACGTTCACGGAGATCGCTACCGGATGCGTGATCACGGGAACGCTCACCATGGAGCAGAGCTCCAGCGCGAGCATTCAGATCCCGGTAGGCGGCCTCACGCAAGTGTGCGCTCCGCATCCGGTCGACTTCGTCAACAGCAGCACGAACGTGAGTCCGAACACGGTCTTCACGTGGGACTTCGGCGATGGTTCGCCGATCGTGACCTATGACCATACCAATTGGGGGCAGACGGTCACGCACACCTACATGCCCGGAACCGTGGATTGCGAGACCACCGTGCAACTCACGGCCGAGAATTCGTGCAACACGCTGCAAGGAGGCGCCAGCCTGGCCACCTTCAACCCTATCCGCATCTGGGATCTGGACGATGCGAGCATCGCCGCCAGCGCCACCTTGCTCTGCTGGCCGGACAACACGGTCACTTTCGCGAATACCACCGAGCGGAACTGCCTCAACCAAGGCAACATCTTCCAGCGATACGAGTACTGGAATTTCGGAGACTACTGGGGTCAAGGACAGGACAGCATCATCGACTGGAACCCTTGGCCGCCCACCTTCCCAAGGGTGATCTCCTATCCCGGCATCGGCACTTACGAGGTGATGCTGCTGGACAGCAATTACTGCGGCATCGATACGGCATTCATCCAGATCCAGATCGTACCGCCGCCTTCGGTTTCCCTTCTCGTGGATCCCGATACCATCTGCGCCGGTGAAACGGCCGATTTCGACCAGACCACCAATGGCGGGGCGAATTACTTCGAATGGGACTTCGGCACCGGCAGCGGATTCCAATGGAGCGGCGCCGGGGACCAATCGCACACCTACAACGCACCAGGCACCTACACCGTCTCGTACGCGGCGAGCATCCAAGGAGCCACAGCCGGGTGCGCGGATACGGCGACCGTCGTGCTGGAGGTGCTGCCGCGCCCCACGGCCGATTTCATCTTGGACCAGGATGCTGCCTGCGATTCGATCACGGTGACGATCACCGACCAATCGATCAGTGCCGTGAGCTATGCCTGGGACTTCGGCGATGGCACCACGAGCAACTCGGCGAATCCGCCTGCGCACTTCTACGGCAGCGCTGGAGCGTATGTCCTGAGCCTGACCGTGACCAACGCGCTGGGCTGTACCCATACGTTCTCGCGCACTGTGAACGTGTACGACCCGCCGACCGTGGCCATACAAGTCGCCAACCTCTGCTTCGGAGAGACCGCGCAGTTCACCCCAGTGATCGGCACGGACCCCGGGAACGCGGTGAACGCATGGGATTGGGACTTCGGTGATGGCAACACCTCCAGCGCCCAGAACCCTACCCACCAATACGCGAGCGCAGGACCATACACCATCACGTTGACCGTGACCACGCCATACTGCGGCAATGCCGGCACGCAGGCGGTGAATGTGCAGGCCCGGCCCGTGGCCGCTTTCACGCCCAGTCTTGTGCTGGGCTGCTCACCCATGAACGTGAGCTTCACCAACAGCAGCACAGGTGCCACCCAATACCTCTGGCTCTTCGGTGACGGTGCCTCCGCGAATACGTTCGACCCCACGCACACGTACATCAACACCGGCACCGTCGATACGGTCTTCAATGCCACGTTGATCGCGAGTTCTCCTTTCGGCTGCGCCGATACGCTCACCGTGCCCATCACGGTGGCGCCCGGCGTGAGCGCTGGCTTCACGCACAATGCGATGCCCGGTTGCGCGCCCATGGACGTGGACTTCGTGAACACCAGCACCGGAGCGGCGACGTACCTCTGGGATTTCGGCGACGGCGGCACGAGCACGGCGGTGAGCCCGGCGCACACGTTCGTGAACAACACGCTCTTCCTCGCCATCCACACGGTCACGCTCACGGCCTTCTCACCGGCCGGGTGCCAGTCCACCGCCACGCAGCAGGTCATGGTGTACCCGGAACCCGACTTCAGCTTCACCGCTCAGCCAGACAGCGGATGCAGTCCGCTCACGGTGACCTTTCCGAGCGTGGTGGGTGCGGTGAACTACAACTGGGATTTCGGTGACGGCAGCACGGGCACCGGTCCTTCTCCAACCCATACCTATCTGAACAGCACGAGCGGGAATCTCGGATTCCCCATCACCTTGGTGGGCAGCAATGCCTTCGGTTGCGTGGATACGGCGACGGCCAGCGTCACGGTATTCCCCATTCCGACCGCCCAGCTCACCACGACGCCCCTGGCCGGTTGCCACCCGCTCACGGCGCAGCTCAACAACCAGAGCACCGGTGCGTCGAGCTACAGTTGGAATTACGGCGATGGCCAGGTCAGCGACACCACCTTGCTGGTGCACGCGCATACCTGGTACAACTATCCGGGACCAGGCGCGGCCAGCTATCCCATCACCCTTACAGCCATTTCAGCCAATGGCTGCACGAGCATGGCCACGGCGCAGGTGGAGGTCTATCCGCAGGTGGTGGCCGCTTTTGTGGCGCCGCCCGATGGCTGTGCTCCCCACGCGGTTGGCTTCATCAACACGAGCATCAGTGCGAGCAGCTATCTGTGGGCCTTCGGCGATCAGCAGGGCAGCACGGCTGTCTCGCCGCAACACACGTACCTGCATCAGGGCTTGAATGATGCGGTGTTCAACGCCACGCTCATCGCCACCTCCCCGTTCGGCTGCAGTGACACCGTCTCTGCGCCCATCACGGTGCATCCGCAGCCCATCGCGCAGTTCATTCCCGGTGTGCTCGCGGGCTGTCAGCCGCTGAACGTGCCCTTCCAGGACCTCAGCATTGGAGCCACCGATTCGCAATGGTCGTTTGGCGATGGCGCCGTGCTCGATACGGTGCCAGGTAACCAGGTGCACACATACATCCATGCGAGCGCCGCGCCCGTCGGTTTCAACCCGCAGCTGATCGCCACCAATGCTTGGGGATGCAGTGACACCATGACGGCCGTAGTCGACGTGTATCCGGCTATCACGGCGGCGTTCACTGCGCCGGCCTCGGGCTGCTCGCCGCTCACGATTCAGCCGGTGAACAGCAGCATCGGTGCCAGCAGCTACGTGTGGGACATGGGTGATGGCATCACGCTGGTCGGTAGCGACCCTTCGCACACCTACGTGAATGCATCCACCCTGGATCAGGTCCGGACCATCACGCTCACGGCCACATCGCCCTTTGGCTGCATCGCCATCGCGCAGCAAACCGTGGTCGTTTCGCCGGTGCCACAAGCCGATTTCATGGCAACGCCCTTCGTGCAGCAGTTCCCGAATTCCACGGTGGCGCTCAACAACACGAGCGGTCCAGGCAATTGGAGCCACGCGTGGAGCTTCGGAGACGGCGCGACCTCGAACGTGCCGCAGCCGGGCAGCCATACCTATGTCAACTGGGGCGATTTCACCATCACGTTGATCGTGAGCGGCACGGCCTGCTCGGATACCGCCGTGCAACAGGTCACCATCACCCCGCCTTTGCCAACGGCCAGCTTCCTGGGGCAGGGTGAAGGGTGCGCGCCACTCAGCGTGAGCTTCACCAACACCAGCCTTCAGGCGCTCAGCTACCAATGGAGCTTCGGCGATGGCGGGACCAGCACGGCGGATAACCCCACCTACATCTACAACGTACCAGGGGTCTATTCCGTGACCCTGACCGCATTCGGCATAGGAGGCGTCGTGAACACCATGACCAAGGTGGATAGCATAGTGGTGCGCCCGCGCGCCAATGCCTTCTTCGTGCTACAGCCCACTTCGGTGGTCGTGCCCACGCAACCGGTCTTCACCTACAACCTGAGCGCGAACGCCGACCAATTCATCTGGGATTTCGGTGACGGCACAACGAGCAGCGACTTCAACCCGACGCACTATTACCAGCAGGCGGGCACCTTCGATGTGAGCCTGATCGCCAACAACCAGTGGAACTGCCCGGACACCTTCATCGTGATCGGCGCAGCGACGGGAGAAGTGAGCGGCAATCTCGAGTTCCCGAACGCCTTCTCGCCTGGCAACGGCCCCACGGATGGCCAGTACGACCCCATGGGCTATGATAACGACCATTTCTTCCCGAAGCATGAGGGCGTTGCTGCATATCGCCTGGAGGTCTTCAACCGCTGGGGCGAACTGGTCTTCGTGAGCGAGGATGTGCGCCGTGGCTGGGACGGGTGGTACAAGGGAGCCCCTGCGAAGCAGGATGTCTATGTCTGGAAATGCAACGCCACTTTCAGTGATGGCCGGGAGGCCGTGCTGAAGGGGGATGTCACACTCTTACGCTGAACCATGGAACGGAAACTCTCCACATTCGCCCTGATGCTGCTGGCTTGCAGCGCTGCTGCGCAAGCCACCTACAAGCGTCCGCATAACCAGATGCTGGATCAGGCCAAGGCGCACCTCGTGGCCGAGGACTACGCCGAGGCCGCCCGGCTCTACAAGAAGCTCCTGCCGGTGGACACCGCCTTCGTGGAAGTGTATTACGAGTATGGTGTCTGCCTCGCCCATCTCCCGGGCCAGCGGGACAAATCGGTGCCGCACCTGGAGCGCGCGGTCCGCGGTGGTCATACGGAAGCGCACTACGAGCTCGCTTTGCAGCGTCATCGTCAACAACGCTTCGATGAGGCGGCTGATCTCCTGATGCGCTATAAGCAGCTCAATTACCGCGCGATGCGCGACGTCGAAGTGGACCGGTTGATCGCCATGGCCAGCACGGCCAAGGAGCTGGTGAAGCGGCCTTTGCCGCTCGAGATCCGCAACATGGGCGCGCTCGTGAACTCACCGCAGCACGACTACTGCCCGCTGATCACCGCCGATGGGAACACGCTCTATTTCACCAGTCGGCGCGAAGGCACGACGGGCAACCTGAAGGACCCCGCAGGCCAATGGCTCGAGGACATCTACGTGGCGAGGCGCATCGATGAGGTGTGGACCAATGCCGTGAACGTCGGTGGTCCGATGAACACGAACACGCACGATGCCACCGTTGGCCTGGCGCCCGATGGCAGCAGCATGATCGTGTACCACACCAGCCAGGACCTCGTGGCCGGCGACCTCTACGAGACGCGCATGCACGCTGGCAAATGGCAAACACCGGTGCTCATGACCGACAAGATCAATGGCAAGCACCACGAGCCCAGCGCCAGCATCGCCCCCGGCGGCGACGAGATCTACTTCACCAGCGACCGCCCAGGCGGTTTCGGTGGCCGCGACCTGTACCGCATCCGACGCCTGCCTAATGGCGACTGGAGCCTGCCGCTCAATCTGGGCCCGAAGATCAATACGGCCCACGATGAGGATGCGCCGTTCATTCACAGCGACGGCATCACGCTCTTCTTCAGCAGCAAGGGCCACAACACCATGGGTGGCTACGACATCTTCAAGGCGACCCTGCTCGATCCTGATGTGAATGGCTGGGGCCTGCCGGAGAACATGGGCTATCCGCTCAATACCGTGAACGACGACATCTACTTCTGCCTGAGCGAGGACGGATACACCGGCTACTTCAGCAGCGAGCGCACCGGCGGCCTGGGCATGCAGGACATCTACCAGGTCGTCTTCCCCGGCAGCCAGCTGAACTACGTCGTGGCACGTGGCGTGGTGGCCGATGCGAGCGACGAGCCGGTCAAGGCGCGCCTGCTTCTCACCGATGAGCACGGCGATGAGATCGTTGGCGTGTACAGTTCCAATGAGCAGACCGGCCGCTTCATCATGGTGATGGCTCCCGGACAGAAGTACCAGCTGAGCGTGGAGGCCCCTGGCTTCGCCGTGCATCGCCAGACCCTTCTGGCCAAGCCCACCGATCATGATGGCCGCGAGATGGCGCTCGACATCCGCTTGGAGCGGGACGCCTCCGTGCAGCGCATGAAGTAGCATGAATGGGATCCGCACCGGAGGGCTGTTGATCGGTGTTCTGGCGGCGCTTGCGATGCGCGGCCAGGATGCTCAGTTCGCGCAGTTCTATGCGGTGCCCACCTACCTCAGTCCGGCGTTCGCCGGCACTGGCACGCAGACGCGCATGGGCCTTGCCGTGCGCGACCAATGGCCCGCTTTCCCCGGAGCATTCGTGAGCGCCAACTTCGCTCTTGACCATTACATGCCCGGTGTGAACAGCGGCGTGGGCCTGCTGGTGTCGCACGATCGAGCGGGCAGCGGCGCCCTTCGCTACAGCAGCATCACCGGGCAGTACGCTTACGAGATCGAGTTGAAGCGCAAGGTCTTCTTGCGCCCGGCGCTTCAGATCGGCTGGGCCAATCACGCGGTCGATTACTCCAAGCTCGTCTTCAGCGATCAATTGGCGCGCGGCGGCGACGTCGGCACATACGAGTACCTGACAGGCCGGAGCATCAACTACGCGGATTTCGGCGGCGGCCTGCTCTATTTCACGCCGAAGTACTGGATCGGCGCGGGCTTCCATCATCTGAACCGGCCGAATCAATCGCTTCTCGGCAACGAGGCGCGCATGCCCATCAAGCTCAGCCTGCACGGCGGCTGGCGCACCACCTTCCGCACGCCCATCATCCAGGAGCACCCGCAGAACCTGGTGCTCGCCTTCAACTACCGCGCGCAGGAGAAGTACGATCAGCTTGACGTGGGCGGCTATTTCGAACGTGAGCCGTTCTATGCCGGCCTTTGGTACCGGGGCATCCCGCTGATGAAGCGCTATGCCCAGGGCTACAGCAACCGCGATGCGCTCACGGTGCTCGTCGGGGTCATCATCAACGATGTCCGCATCGGTTACAGCTACGACCTCACCATATCGCGGCTGGTCGGCCAGAGCGGCGGCGCGCACGAGATCACCTTGGGCTACGAGATGGCCTCGCGCAGCAAGAAGCGCAGCATGAGCCGCCGTCGCGTGGTGCCCTGCGCGAAGTTCTGATCCGCGATGGCCGGACGATGGAGGTTCTGGCGAGGCCACACGAATGGCCGCATGCCGGGGGTGTGAGCAGACCTCCGTCCAGCGCGACCTTCAACCCTCAACCTTCCCGTTCGCTCAGCTCCAGCCACCGGTCCGTCATGCGGTCGATCTCGGCAGTGGCTTTCTCCAGCTCGATGCTGTGCTCCATCATCCTATGGTGATCGGTTCCGCCGGCGGCCATGATCGCCAGCAGCTCCTCCTTGCGCGCCTCGAGCTTCGGCATCTCTTTGTCGATGCGCTGCAGCTCAAGCTTCTCGGCATAGGTGAGCTTCTTCTTGGCGGCGCCGGCGCCCGGTTCCTCGGTTTGGCGTTTGGTGCTTTCCACTTGCCGTTTGCCGCTCGCTGCACGCTGCTGCTCAGCCTTCTGCATCTCGCGCAGCTCCGTATAGCTGCCCACCCATTCCTTGATCCTGCCTTCGCCCTGGAACACCAGCAGCTTCGTGCACAGCTTGTCCATGAAGAAACGGTCGTGGCTCACGATCAGCTGGCAGATGTCCAGGTCCATGAGGAAATCCTCCAGCGCATTCAGCGTCGGGATGTCCAGGTCGTTCGTCGGCTCATCGAGCACCAGCACGTTCGGGTTCTTCATTAATACCATGCATAAGTAGAGCCGCCGCCGTTCGCCGCCGCTGAGCGTGCTGATCGACTGGTACTGCTGTTCCTTGTCGAAGAGGAATCGTTCCAGTAATTGCGACGCGCTCAGCGTCTTGCCCTTGTTCAGCGGGATCACTTCCGCGATGTCGCGCACCGCCTCCACGATGCGCTGCTCCTCCTTGAACGCGGGCATCAGCTGGCCGAAGGTGCCCAGCACCACCGTATCGCCTATGCTCACTGTTCCCTGGTCGGGCTTCATGCGGCCCAGCAGCAGCTCGATGAAGGTGCTTTTCCCTATGCCGTTCGGCCCGACGATGCCGATGCGGTCGCCGCGCTTGAGCGAATAGCTGAAGTGCGACACGATCGGCTTGTAACTCTCGGGAAGGTCCTTGCTGCCAAACGATTTCGTGAGGTTGCGCACCTCGATCACCTTGCCGCCGAGGCGGTCGGTCTTCACTTCCAGCTTCACCTCGTCGCGATCGAAGCGGCGCGTGGCCTCCGCCTTGATCTCCTCGAACTTGTCCAGGCGGCTCTTGCTCTTGGTGCCGCGCGCGCGGGGCATCTTGCGCACCCACTCCAGCTCGCGCTTCATCAGCCCGCGCAAGTGCTGCTGCGTGGCCTCGCGCACCTCATCGGCGGCGGCCTTCTTCTCCAGGTACCAGGTGTAGTTGCCCTTGTAGCGCGTGAACTTCCCGAACTCCATCTCGATGATCTCGTCGCACACGTTGTCGAGGAAGTAGCGGTCGTGGGTGACGAGCAGAAGGGTCATCCCTGGCGTGTTCAGCTCCTCTTCGAGCTGCTCGATCATGTTCAGGTCGAGGTGGTTCGTCGGTTCGTCGAGGATGAGCACATCGGGCGTGTCGATGAGCACCTTGGCCATCGCCAGCCGCTTCTGCTGCCCACCGCTCAGCGTATTCACCGGCTGCTCCAGGTCGCGAAGGCCGAAGCGATGCGCGAGCGCTTTCACGCGCGCCTCATGGTCCCAAGCCTTCAATTCCTCCATGCGCTCCACCGCCTTGTGCATCAACTGCTCATCCGCGTGCTGCGCGAGCGCATGCTCATAGGCCTTGATCGCGGCGCTGACGGGATCATCGCGGTCCAGCATCTCATCCACCACGCTGCGACCGCTGTCCATCACCACGTTCTGGTCCAGATAGCCCACCCGGATGCCCTTGTTGAACGTGACGATGCCGGAGTCGGGCTTCTCCACCCCTGCAATGCACTTCAGCAAGGTGCTCTTGCCCGTGCCGTTGCGCGCCACGATGGCCGTTTTCTGCCCCTTCTCCAGCCCGAAGCTCACATCCTCGAAGAGCAGACGAGGGCCGTAGCGCTTGCTGAGTTTCTCGACGGAGAGGACATTCATCGGGGCGCGAATGTCGGGAGAGCCAGCGACAGCATCATGAACACGCCCTGGATCAAGGGGCTCTGGATACATTTCCCGCATGCCCCTCACCCGCCTAGCCCCGACACCCAGCGGCTATCTCCATGCGGGCAATGCCATCAACTTCCTCATCACGGAGGAGGTAGCGCGCGGCATCGGGGCCAGCATCCGTCTGCGCATCGACGATCTGGATGCCGAGCGGGTCCGGGCCGCGTACGTCGATGACATCTTCGCTTCGCTGCGTTGGCTGGGCATTGCCTGGAGCGAGGGGCCACGCGACCGCATGGGTCATGAGCGCATGCACTCCCAGCTGTTGCGCCTAGCGCGTTACGAGGAATGCGTGCACGTGCTCAAAGAGCAGGGCGACTTGTACGCATGCATCTGCTCGCGCTCCGGACAGAAGCGCTCGGAGTGCGAATGCAGGAAGCGGGATTTGCCGTTCACCGCGCCGAACGTGTCCTGGCGTCTGCGCATCCCCAGCGATGCCTTGGTGCGGATGGAGGCGATCGACGGCGTGGCGCTTTGGCTCAGCCCGGCCAGGCTCATGAGCGAGCCTGTGATGCGTCAGCGCGCGGAGCTGGGAGGTCGGCCCGCATACCAGATCGCATCGCTATGCGACGATGCCGATCATGGCGTGACGCACATCGTACGCGGCAACGACCTGCTCGCATCCACGGCTTGCCAGCTCTACCTGGCGGAACGGCTGGGACTGGAATCATTCCGGCGGGTGCGATTCCTGCATCACCCGCTCATCACCGATGCCGTGGGCGCCAAGCTCTCCAAGAGCGAAGGCGCCGCATCATTGAAGGCCATGCGCGAGCAGGGCCAGTCGCCCGATGCTCTGCGGGAGCAGGCTCTGCTGCTGCTGGGTGGCTTACGCACGGGCAAGGCTTAGAGCTCCGTGCCGTAACGACCTATGCTCATCAAGGTGAGCAGTGCCGCGAGCACGCCGATGATCAGCGCGGCCACCGTGAAGCCCTTGCCCGCCTGCTCTTTCCGCCGGATGCGCGCGATGCTCCATGCGCAAAGGACGAAAGTGAGCGCGATCGCGCCCACCAGGAGCCAGAGGTTGGTGCCGAAGCCCAGCGCGACCGCCCCTAGCGCGGATACGAACGCAGGCACCGCCATAGCGTTCCACTTCTTGCGCGGCATCAGGTTCTCGCCCTCGTCCTGCTGTTCGGCCGGCGCTGGTTCAAGTTTCTCTGCTTCGAGCCGAGTCTTCCGTGCGACGATGCGCTGCGGTGGAATCGTCGCTGCCGGGGCATGGCCACTCGATAAGAGGGGCTCCCGGGCTTCGACCCGTGCGAGCGCTGCCTGAGGGGCCGCGAGCGGAACCATCTCTTTCAAGCGGACGCGCTGCGGCGCAACCTCATGCCTTGCACGCAGGTCGAGCTGCCATCCGCTCAGGTGCTTCCGTTTCTGGAAGCGCGACTCTTGCGCGCTATTCCGGGAACTGGCGCATGCGATCAGCAAGAAGGAGGTCAAGAGGACGATGAGATGGCGTGGCACGTCGCGAATGTACCCGGACGCGCCTCCTCACATCTCCATGTCGCCGCCCTGGTCCGGACGCTGCTGGCGCTTGCGGAAGAGCGATTGGTTCTGCTCGCCGAACTTCCACGTGAGCGTGAGGCGCACGAAGCGCATTTCACGGCGGCGGAAGGTCTCCTGATAGAGCGCGTCGGTATCAACGATGTTCCCCCACTTGCGCGTGTAGAACACATCGTTCACGTTGAGCACGACATTGATGCGCTTGGAGAGTTCGTGGTTCACGCTCAGGTCGATGCCGTACTGGGCGATGCTGCGCCCCTGCGGCTGGATGCGCGGGCTCTCGTACTCGCCGTTCACCTGCATGCTCCAGTCCTTCATGAAGCGCCAGGCCACCAGCGCTTTGCCGTTCCAGTTCAGGCCCTGGTTGCGTGTTCCGCCATCGGAGCCCCGAAGCGCGACATCGGTGAATTGCACGGTGCCGCTCAAGGTGAGTTGAAGGCCGGTGAGCGGTTCCAGCTTAACGATGTTCTCCAGCCCGCTGCTGATGCTGTAGCTCCCATTCACGAAGGTGCTCAGCAGCACGATGGTATCGGAAGGCAGGGGCTTCGCATAGCTGGTGATGGCATCCTGCGTGTGCCGCGCGAACAGGCTGGTGAGCCAGCTGGCCTTGTCCTTCATGAAGGGGAGCAGGTGATTCACTTCGGCCATGGTGCTCAGCTCGGGCGCCAGCGCAGGATTCCCGATGCGCACATTGCGGGCATCGGCGTTCATCACGAAGGGCATGATCTGCCAGAAGTTCGGCCGGCTGATCTTCCGCGACACGTTGACCTGCACCTCGCGCATGCTCTTGTCCCATTTGCGTGAGAGGAAGATGCCAGGGAAGAGCGCTTTCGCGATGTTCTCCGTCCCATTCGGGTAACGGTAGCTGTACGTGATGCCCTTGTTGCGCACCTCGGTCTCGAACCA
>JAEUSX010000080.1 GCA_016788405.1 Flavobacteriales bacterium | reverse complement strand
ACTCACAAAGGGCAGTCCCTGCGCGCCCCACAGGCGGTTGGCGACATTCAGCTCCACCTCTTTCTGGTTTGCGAGTTCCTTCGCCCAGCCTCCCGCGAGGGAATGAGCCTTGTAGCCGTCTCGCGGCAATCGCAAGGTGCTGTGCATCTCCTTCAGTGTCTCTCCCTCAGCCCCTGCGGAGGTCATGGCCAGAGCCGTCCACACACTGAAAGGTGAGAAGATCAGATTCTCCTCCCCCTGCATCAGCAGCGGCATCAGCGAGAAGGCGAACGCATTGTTTCCTTTCGCTGCATCGTCCGACTTCGCCATGCCGTTCGCGGCCATCATCAGGATTCCGGTCAACAACCACCGCTTCATCCCCCTATCCTGCACAGGATCACCCGCCCTGCCAATCCCGAACTCCCACCTTGATCAGGCGATGCTTTCTCACCACCGGCCCTACGGGCTCTCAGCGCCATCGCTTTTTTCCGCGATTGATGCCCCGTCAGCACCGTTTCGTGCTGCCAGCCTTGCTCCATCCCTCCACCCTGTGCTGTGATGGAGCCACTCTCCAACCATGACTGCATCCAGCCCCCTCCCCAGCAGCACGCCAGCGCCCTCCCACCCTCCAGGCATGGCCACCCTGTTCTTCACAGAGATGTGGGAGCGCTTCAGCTACTACGGCATGCGCGGGATCCTCACGCTCTACCTGAGCAAGACCGCCATCGAAGGCGGCCTCGGCTTCGAGAAGGCCGATGCCACGGTGATCTACGGCTGGTTCACCGGCCTGGTGTACCTCACCCCCATCATCGGCGGCTGGATCGCGGATACCTACATCGGACAGCGGCGCGCCATCCTGATCGGAGGCGTGCTCATGATGTTCGGGCAATTCAGCCTGGCCAGCGGCATGGGGCCTGCCAGCGCCTACCTGGGCTTCGCGCTGATCATCATCGGCAACGGGTTCTTCAAGCCGAACATCTCCACCATCGTGGGCCAGCTCTATCCCCAGGGCGACCCGCGCCGCGACAGCGCCTTCACCATCTTCTACATGGGCATCAACCTGGGCGCCTTCCTGGCCCCGCTGGTGTGCGGCTACTTCGCCGAGGACCTCTTCGCGCAGAAGGAACTGCAGCCCGACGGCACCATGAAGATCACCCACTACGCCTTCGGTTACGGCTTCCTGGCGGCTGGCATCGGCATGCTCCTCGGCCAGGTCATCTTCAATTCGCTCGCCAAGCGCTACCTGGGCGAGACCGGCGTGCATCCCGCTAAGAAGAACAAGGCCGACGCCGAGGCCCACGCCGAGGCGAACCGTCCGCTCACCAAGGAGGAGCGCGACCGCATGGCCGTGATCTTCACCATCACCGTGTTCGTGACCTTCTTCTGGGCCGGCTTCGAGCAGGCAGGCAGCTCGCTCACGCTCTATACCGATGAGTACATCGACCGCACCGTCTTCGGGTGGACCATCCCGACCAGCTTCTTCCAGAGCGTGAACCCGCTCTTCATCGTGCTCCTGGGCGCGCCCATCGCGGCCCTGTGGCTCAACCTGGCCAAGAAAGGCAAGGACTGGAGCATCCCCGTGAAGATGGGCCTGGGCATGCTGCTGCTCGGCGTGGGCTTCCTCTTCATGCTGGGCGCATCGATGGAGCGCGGCGGCGACATCGCCGATCCGACCATCAAGGCGGGACTCAGCTGGCTGCTGCTCACCTACTTCTTCCATACCGTGGGCGAATTGTGCCTCTCCCCCATCGGCCTGAGCATGATCACCAAGCTGGCCCCGGTGAAGTTCGCCAGCATGCTCATGGGCGTATGGTTCCTCTCGCCCTTCGTGGCGCAGATCATCGGTGGCTACATCGCGGCCTACGTGGAGAAGCTCGGCGCCTTCACCGTCTTCGGCCTCATCGCCGCCTTCGTGGTGGCGGCCGGCCTCATCATGTTCGCCATCAGCCGCAAGCTGGTGACCATGATGCACGGCCGCGGCTGACCCGGCACGAACATTGACGCCGCGCGCGAACTCAACGACCATGCTGAACCGCACCGCCCTCCTGCTGCCCGCCGCGCTGCTCGCCGCAGGCCTTTCCGCCCAGATCCCCGCCAGCCCCAAGCTCATCAAGTGGATGAGCATGGAGGAGGCGCAGGCCGCGGCGAAGAAATCGCCCAGGCCGCTCTTCGTCGACGTGTACACCAGCTGGTGCGGCCCCTGCAAGATGCTCGATGCCCGCACCTTCGCCGATGCGCGCGTGGCCGACTACGTGAACAAGCACTACTACCCGGTGAAGTTCAACGCCGAGAGCGGCGAGCCCGTGAACTTCAAGGGGCAGAAGTTCGAGAATCCGGATTTCGACCCCGCTCGCGTGGGCGGCCGCAACGGCACGCACCAGCTCACCATGGCCATCGCCAACGTGCAGGGCCGCATCGCCTACCCCACCATCGTGTACATGGACAGCGAACTGAATGTGCTGGCGCCGGTGCAGGGCCTCATGGATGCCCCGCAGATCGAGCCGATCCTGCACTACTTCGGCGAGGGGCACTACAAGACCAAGGAGTACCAGGCCTTCCTCAACGAGTTCAAGGGCAAGTGGGGCACGCCCTGACCACCGCGTCCTTCATGCTTGGAAGCCCTGCCCGTGCAGGGCTTCCGCGCTTTTTGCGCGAGCGCCACGGCTGAGCAGGGCTGGCAGCTACTTTAGCGGCCATTCAAAAAAGCAAACCCTTTCACACGGACGGCGATGAGCGAGAAGGCGCAGATCATCCTCAACGGCAAGACCTACGAGTTCCCCGTGTACACGGGCAGCGAAGGCGAAAAGGCCATCGACATCGGCAAGCTGCGCGACGAGACCGGCTACATCACGCTCGATTTCGGCTACAAGAACACCGGCGCCACCACCAGCGCCATCACCTTCCTCGATGGCGAGCAAGGGATCCTGAGCTACCGCGGCTACCCCATTGAACAGCTGGCCGAGAAGGCGAGCTTCATCGAGGTGAGCTACCTGCTGCTCTTCGGCGAGCTGCCCAACAAGAAGCAGCTCGACGAGTTCGAGGGGAACATCCGCTACCACTCGCTGGTGCACGAGAACATGAAGCGCTTCTTCGAGTTCTTCCCGAGCAATGCCCACCCCATGGGCATCCTCTCGGCGATGGTGAACTCGCTGAGCACCTTCTACCCGAAGAGCCAGGACCCGCACCGGCCGCAGCACGAGGTGATGCGCACCGTGTACCGCCTCATCGCCAAGATGCCCACGCTGGCCGCCATCAGCTACAAGAACAACCTCGGGCATCCGTACATGTACCCCAACAACAAGCTGGGCTACGTCGAGAATTTCCTGCACATGATGTTCGCCATGCCCACCGAAGAGTACACGGTGGACCCCGTGGTGGCCAACGCGCTCAACACCCTGCTGATCCTGCACGCCGACCACGAGCAGAATTGCAGCACCAGCACCGTGCGCATCGTGGGCAGCAGCCAGGCCAACCTCTACAGCGCCGTGAGCGCCGGCATCGCCGCGCTGTGGGGCCCCCTGCACGGCGGCGCCAACCAGGAGGTGATCGAGATGCTCGAGACCATCCGCAACGATGGCGGCGACATCCAGAAATGGGTGGACAAGGCGAAGGACAAGAACGACCCCTTCCGCCTCTTCGGATTCGGCCACCGCGTGTACAAGAACTTCGATCCGCGCGCGCGCATCATCAAGAAGAGCTGCGACGATGTGCTGGCCAAGCTCGGCGTGAACGACCCCGTGCTCGAGATCGCCAAGGCGTTGGAGGAGATCGCCCTGAAGGACGATTACTTCATCAGCCGCAAGCTGTATCCGAACGTCGATTTCTACAGCGGCATCATCTACCGCGCCATCGGCATCCCGACGCGCATGTTCACCGTGATGTTCGCCTTGGGCCGCCTGCCGGGCTGGATCGCGCAGTGGAAGGAGATGGTGGAGAACAAGGAGCCCATCGGCCGCCCGCGCCAGATCTACACCGGCGCCACCACGCGCGATTACGTATTGCTGAAGGACCGCAAGTAGGAGGTCACTGCTTCAAGACGCGAACGGCCCCGATCGGGGCCGTTCGCATGAAGAGCAACCTCTACGCTACGCCGCCACTGCACTGGTCACCTTGCGCTGCGGATGCGCGCCGATCAAGTGCCGACGCACGAAGCGCGGCGTGGCATCGGTGTTCACGAACTTGTTGTAGGTCTTGTTGGCCACGCCGTAGAAGGCATGCTCGCTGCCATCGCCGAACTTCAGCGTGAGCAGCTGCCCCTTGTACTGCCAGTTGGCGATGCCGCTGGACAGCGTGCGCTCGAACTCCTCCGCGCGCGCCTCCTGCGTCTCGGGGTGCAGGCCCTCGAGCAGCTTGTAGGCCGCGATGATGCGCTGGCTCATGGCCTCGGCCTCCTGGCGTTGCCCCTCGTCCTGGAAGCGATCAGGATGGTGCTGCTTCATCAGCCCCTTGTACAGGGCGCTCAGCTCCTTCAGCGTGAGGCCCGGCGTGGCGCCCAGCAGCTTGCGGCTTTCGATGATCTCTTTCATGCGTGGCGCTCGCGGCGGATAAGCTCCGCGAAAGCGGCCGCGAATGTCGGGAATTGCACCGGATGAGCGCATCACCCGGTATCGGACGCCCGTTCATCCGGCCAGCGCCGCCGCACGCCCAGCCAGCCAGCCCGTGCTCCAGGCCGCTTGGAAATTGAAGCCGCCGGTGATGCCATCGACATCGAGCACCTCGCCCGCGAAAAGGAGGCCCGGCTGCACGGTGCTCTCCAGCGTGCGAGGGTCCACCTGCGTCAGCGCCACTCCCCCGGCCGTGACGAACTCCTCCTTGAACGTGGTCTTGCCCTGCGCGCTGTACTTGTCGTTGGTGAGCACATCGAGCAAGCGCGATAGCTGCCGCGCGCCCAGCTCGCTCAAAGGCTTGTGGGGCGACAGGCCGGCGCGCTCCAGCAAGTGGGTCCACAAGCGCGCGGGCAGGCCGAAGCCGGACGCATTGGCGAGCGCGCGCCTGGGATGCGCGACCGATTCGGCCAGCAGCTCCTCGCGCGCCTTCTGCTCGTTCACCTCACCGAGCCATTGCACGCGCAACGTGTACATGTAACCGCGCTCGTGCAGCACGCGCGCGCCGAACGCGCTGAGGCGGAGCACCGCCGGACCGCTGAAGCCCCAATGCGTGATCAGCATCGGGCCCGTGCTCTCCAGGTCCGTGCCCTCGATGCGCAGGCGCACCTTCGGCGCCACCACGCCCATCAGTTCGCGGATGCGCTCATCGGGCAGGTTGAAGGTGAAGAGCGAAGGCACGGGCGGCACGATGTCATGCCCCAACGCGCGCAGCCATTCCAAACCCTCTGGTTTCGGCGAGCCGCCAGTCGCGACCACGACGCGATCGACGTGAGCGATGCCCTCAAGCGTTGTGATCGCCCAATGATCATCAGCGCGCACCATGCGTGAGACCGGGCTCTTCAGCCGGATGCGCACACCCTGACGCTCCGCCTCCCGGATCAATGCATCCACCACCGTCCCGGAGTCGTCGGTCACCGGGAACAAGCGACCATCATCCTCTGTCTTCAGCGCCACGCCATGCCGTGCGAACCAATCCACCGTCTGCGGCTGCCCCCATTGCGCGAACACCTTGCGCAGGAAGCCTTCGCCGCGCGGATAATGGCGCGCCAGCTTGCGCGGCTCGGCACAAGCGTGGGTCACGTTGCACCGGCCGCCCCCGCTGATGCGCACCTTGCTGAGCAGCTTGTCGCTCTTCTCGAGGAGCAGCACTTCAGCGTCCTGCCGATGCGTCTTCGCACTGATAGCCGCCATGAATCCGGC
>JAEUSX010000058.1 GCA_016788405.1 Flavobacteriales bacterium | reverse complement strand
ATGGCCTGCATCACCAGCTTCAACGCATCCTCGTTGCTGGGCAGATCGGGCGCGAAACCGCCCTCATCGCCCACGTTGGTGCTGAGCCCTTTCTTCTTGAGCACGGCCTTGAGCGCGTGGAAGACCTCCGCGCCCATGCGCAGGCCATCGCTGAAGCGCTTCGCGCCCACGGGCATGATCATGAACTCCTGCACATCCACCTTGTTATCGGCGTGCGCGCCGCCATTGAGGATGTTCATCAATGGCACGGGCAGGGTGCAGGCATTCACGCCGCCGACGTACCGATAGAGCGGAAGTCCAGCCTCGCTGGCGCCTGCCTTGGCCACCGCCAGGCTCACGCCCAGGATGGCATTCGCGCCCAGATTGCCCTTGTTGGGCGTGCCGTCCATGCCGATCAACGCCTTGTCGATCATGGCCTGGTCGGAAACGAGCGCGCCGTGCAGTTCGGTGTTGAGCGTCTGGTTCACGTGCTCCACCGCCTTGCGCACGCCCTTGCCCATGTAGCGCTTCTTGTCCCCATCGCGCAGTTCCATGGCCTCATGCGCACCGGTGCTGGCGCCGCTTGGCACCGCGGCGCGGCCCATGTGCCCGCTATCGGTCCATACATCCACTTCGATGGTGGGATTGCCGCGTGAGTCAAGAATCTCGCGCGCTTGGATTTTGGCGATCAAGCCCATGGTTGAGAGGTGAAAGAGGAAAAGTGAAGGTTGAAGGCCGATGCGCTCATGCGTTCTGCTCGACCGGACGTTCAGCGAGTTTATTCTGCTTCATCAGCTCCACGAAGCGATCGAAGAGGTAGCGGCTGTCGTTCGGGCCGGGACCGGCTTCAGGATGGTACTGCACGCTGAACACCGGGTGGCCCTTCATGCGGATGCCTGCGACGCTGCCGTCGTTCAAGTGGACGTGCGTGATCTCGATGGCGGCATTCTTCTCGGCGTCCGCCCGGTTCACCACGAAGCCGTGGTTCTGCGAGGTGACTTCATCGCGGCCGGTCGTGAGATCCTTGATCGGGTGATTGATGCCGCGATGACCGTGGTGCATCTTCTCGGTGCGCATGCCCAGGCTCTCGGCGAGCAATTGATGGCCCAGGCAAATCCCGAAGACGGGAACTCCGCTCTCGAGGATGCGCTTGACCAGCGCCACGCTCGACGGCATGGCGGCGGGATCGCCGGGGCCGTTGCTCAGCATGATGCCATCGGGCTTCCAGTCGAGCAGGTCCTCCACAGTTGTGCTCATGGGGAAGACTCGTACACGGCAGCTCCGCTCCACGAGGCATCGCTCAATGTTGCGCTTCACGCCGAAATCGACCAAAGCCACCCGAGAGCGCGCGTCCGACGGACCGACCTCATAAGCCTGCTTCGTACTGACCTGGCTGCTGAGCTCCCGGCCTTCCATGCCCGGCGCCTTGGCCAATTCGGCGCGCAGGGCTTCCACATCCATCTCACTGCTGCTGATGATGGCGTTCTGGTGGCCGTGATCGCGGATGTGGCGCACGAGCTTGCGGGTGTCGATATCGCTGATGCCCACGATGCCCTGCTGCTTCAGGTAATCATCGAGCGCCCCGGTGCCGCCTGGACGGCTCCACACATCGCTGTACTTCTTCACCACCAGGCCCGCGATGGTGACCTTGCCGCTCTCCTCCTCGCCCTGTTTCACACCATAGTTTCCGATGTGGGGTGAGGCCATGGTCATGATCTGCCCGGTGTAGCTCGGGTCCGTGAAGACCTCTTGATAGCCGGTCATGCCGGTATTGAAGCAGATCTCGCCAACGGTGGTGCCTTGGGCGCCGATGGCGCGACCCCGGAAAAGCGTCCCATCGGCGAGCAGAAGAACGGCTTCGGGGCGTTGGCTGATGAGCATGGCGCTGAGCGGCGGCGAAGATACCCGGACATGCGCTCGACGATGCCGTCGATATTCCACAGGTGTTGAAAAGCACGGGACCGCCAACGAGAAGAGGCGCTCTCACGAGCGCCTCTTCCCAGGTTCGGTTCACTCGGACTACTCGCTCTTGGCTTCGCCCGCCTCCGGCTTCGCATCCGCGCTGCCCTCGGCCTTCTTGGCGCCTGAGCTGCGGCGGCTGCGGCGCGTCTTCTTCGCTTCGGCGCCGGCGCCTTTCTCCTTGGTGTAGATCGTATTGAAATCCACCAGCTCGATCATGGCCATCTCGGCGGCATCGCCCAGACGGTTGCCTAGCTTGATGATGCGCGTGTACCCGCCAGCGCGTTCAGCCACCTTCGGCGCCACATCGCGGAAGAGCGCGGTGGTGGCCTCCTTGCTCTGCAGATCGGCGAACACCATGCGGCGGCTATGGGTGCTGTCCGACTTGCTGCGCGTGATGATGGGCTCCACGAAGCGGCGCAGGGCCCGTGCCTTGGCCAGGGTGGTCTCGATCCGCTTGTGGCTGATCAGCGATACGGCCAGGTTGCTCAGCAGCGCGTCGCGATGGGCCTTCTTGCGGCCCAGGGCGTTGTTCTTGTTTCCGTGTCTCATTTCAGTTGTCGTTGGGGCGCGTCAGGACGCGTCCGTACACGTTATTCCTTGTCCAGCTTGTACTTGCTCAGGTTCATGCCGAAGCTCAGGCCCTTGTTCTCCACCAGGTCCTCGAGCTCAGTGAGGCTCTTCTTCCCAAAGTTGCGGAACTTCAAGAGGTCGTTCTTGTTGTAGCTCACCAGGTCGCCAAGGGTGTCGATGTCGGCGGCCTTGAGGCAGTTCAGGGCGCGCACGCTCAGGTCCATGTCGACCAGTTTGGTCTTCAGGAGCTGGCGCATGTGCAGGCTGTCCTCGTCGAAGTTCTCTTCGTGCACGCGCTCCTCCACATCGAGGCTGATGCGCTCATCGCTGAAGAGCATGAAATGGTGGATGAGGATCTTGGCGGCTTCCTGGAGCGCGTTCTTCGGGCTGATGCTG
This sequence comes from Flavobacteriales bacterium, assembly GCA_016788405.1. GTDB lineage: Bacteria > Bacteroidota > Bacteroidia > Flavobacteriales_F > PHOS-HE28 > PHOS-HE28. The sequence goes on along the minus strand of JAEUSX010000058.1, from coordinate 5,643 downwards.
CCGTCGGTGACCACCTCCATGGTGAGCTTCTCGTAATCGGTCTTCTCCTCCACGCGGGTGTTCTCCACGGTGTACTTCACGTTCTTGATCGGCGTGAAGATGCTGTCGATGAAGATGGTGCCTATGGGGGCGTTCGTCTTGTTCTCGTCGGCGGGCACGTAACCGCGGCCCTTGCCGATCACCAGATCGATGTGGAGCTTCACGTTAGGCTCCATGTGGCAGATCACCAGGTCGGGGTTGAGCACCTGGAAGCCGGTGGTCTGGCGGCCGATGTCACCGGCCGTGAGGCTGTCCTTGCCATTCACATTGATGCTCACGCGCTCGGTGCTGCTGTCCTCCAATTGGCGGCGGAAGCGCACCTGCTTGAGGTTGAGCACGATCTCGGTCATGTCCTCGATCACGCCCTTGATGGTGCTGAACTCGTGGTCAACGCCTTCGATGCGCACGCTGGTGATGGCGTAGCCCTCGAGGCTGGAAAGCAGGATGCGGCGAAGCGAGTTGCCGATGGTGATGCCGTAACCAGGCTCGAGCGGACGGAACTCGAAGGAGCCGCGCTTATCGTCGCTTTCGATCATCGTGACCTTGTCGGGACGCTGGAATTCGAGGATGGGCATGGTGTGTTGAGAGTTGTTCGTGTCTGTTGTCCGTTGTCAGTCCTGCCGAGGGTCCATGGGCCGCCTGTCAACGCACGACCCGGAACCCGACGCTCGTTACTTGCTGTACAATTCCACGATGAGCTGCTCGCGGATGTTCTCGGGGATCTGCGCGCGCTCGGGCATGGTGATCATGCGGCCGGTGAGGTTCGCAGGATTCCATTCCAGCCAGTCGAAACGCCGGCTGTTCACGGCGAGGCTGTTGGTGATGGTCTCCAATGCGCGGCTCTTCTCGCGCACCGCCACGCTCTGTCCGGGACGGAGCGTATAGCTCGGCACGTTCACCGGCTGGCCATCCACGTTGATGTGGCCGTGGCTCACCAACTGACGGGCGGCGCGCCGGGTGGGCGCTATGCCCAGGCGGAACACCGTGTTGTCCAAGCGCGCTTCGCACAGCGCGAGCAGCACCTCACCGGTGATGCCCTTCTTGCTGGCGGCCGTGTGGAAGATCTTCTCGAACTGGCGCTCGAGGATGCCATAGGTGTACTTGGCCTTCTGCTTCTCGCGCAGCTGCGTGGAGTATTCGCTGTCCTTCTTGCGGCGCTTGGTGGGGCCGTGCTGGCCCGGCGCATGGGGCTTGCGCTCCATCCACTTGCTGGGGCCGAGGATCGCCTCATTGAATTTGCGGGCGATGCGGGTCTTGGGTCCGGTGTATCGTGCCATTTTCTTCGATTTGGGTGCGGCCTTGGTTTTCCCGCACCGACAACGGAGCACGCGTCCAGAGCGCTCCTACAGGTTGGTTGTTGTTATACGCGGCGTTTCTTGGGTGGACGACAGCCGTTGTGAGGCATGGGGGTGATATCGACGATCTCGGTGACCTCCACGCCGCTGTTGTGCAGGGCGCGGATGGCGCTCTCGCGCCCGCCTCCGGGTCCTTTCACGAACACTTTCACCTTGCGCAGGCCAAGCTCGAAGGCCTCGCGCGCGGCTTCCTCGGCGCTCACCTGCCCGGCGTAAGGCGTGTTCTTCTTGCTGCCACGGAAGCCCTGCTTGCCGGAAGAGGACCAGCTGATCACCTCGCCCTTGTTATTGGTGAGGCTCACGATCAGGTTGTTGAAGGTGGCCTGGATATGGGCTTGGCCGAAGGCCTCCACCACAACGACCTTCTTCTTCTTCTTGCCGGCGGCGGCGCCGCCTTTGCCTTCTGCTTGCTGCTTTGCCATTGGAGTTCGTGTTGGGGCCGACGGTCATCGGCCCGTACATCGATTATTTCGTCGCTTTCTTCTTGTTGGCCACGGTCTTCCGCTTGCCCTTGCGGGTGCGGCTGTTGGTGCGGGTGCGCTGGCCGCGCACGGGCAGGCCGCTGCGGTGGCGCTGGCCGCGCCAGCTGCTGATGTCCACCAGGCGCTTGATGCTGAGCTGCACCTCGCTGCGCAGCGCGCCCTCCACCTTCACGTGCTCATTGATCCACTGGCGGATGCGCGCCTGCTCGTCGTCGCTCCACTCCTCCACCTTGGTGTCGGGGTTCACGCCGGCGGCCTGGAGGATCTCCAGCGCGCGACTGCGGCCAATGCCGTAGATGTAGGTGAGGCCGATGGCCCCGCGCTTCTGCTTGGGTAGGTCGATGCCTGCGATACGTGCCATGCTCGTTCGGTTGTGTTCTCAGCCTTGACGCTGCTTGAACTTGGGGTTCTTCTTGTTGATGATGTACAGACGCCCTTTGCGGCGGACGATCTTGCAGTCCGCTGAGCGCTTCTTGAGTGAGGCCCTGACCTTCATGGTGCTCTGGTTCTTTAGCTCTTGTAGCGGAAGGTGATGCGTCCCTTGCTCAGGTCGTACGGGCTCATCTCCACCTTCACCTTGTCGCCTGGCAGGATCCGGATGTAGTGCATCCGCATCTTGCCGCTGATGTGTGCGATGATCACGTGACCGTTCTCCAGCTCGACACGGAACATGGCATTGCTAAGCGCCTCTTTGATGACGCCGTCCTGCTCGATGGTCCCTGTCTTGCTCATTCCTTCCGTTCGTTCTTCTTTCTCAATCCGTTTCGTTCACCGCTACGGTCGAACCATGGTTCGACCCTATGCGGTGATCAATTCACCTTTCTGCTTCAGCACATTCTCAATGTAACTGAAGGTTGACAAGACCTCTGCTTTCCCCGCCCGCACCGCCACGTCATGCTCGAAGTGCGCGCTCGGCTTCCCGTCGCGCGCCACAACGGTCCATCCGTCCGCGAGCTGCTTCACCTCCTTCACGCCCATGTTGATCATGGGCTCGATGGCCAGCACCATGCCCGTTCGGAGCCGGGTGCCTTGCCCGCGCCGCCCGTAGTTGGGCACATCGGGCGCCATGTGCAGGAGCTGACCGACGCCATGTCCGGTGAGCTCGCGCACCACGCCGTAACCGTGGCTCTCGGCATGGTGCTGAATCGCGTAGCCGATATCACCGGTGCGGTTGCCCTCGATGGCCGCCTCGATGCCTTTGTCCAGGCATTCGCGCGTCACGCGCAGCAGCTTCCTCACCGGCTCGGCCACCTCGCCCACCATGAAGGTGTACGCGCTGTCGCCATAGAAGCCGTTCATCAGCACGCCGCAGTCCACGCTGGCCACATCGCCATCGCGAAGCACGCGGTTGCCGGGCAGGCCATGCACCACCTCCTCGTTCACGCTGATGAGCAGCGTGCTGGGGCAGCCATAGAGCCCTTTGAAGCCGGGCACGCCTCCTTGATCGCGGATGTACTCCTCGGCCAGGCGGTCCAGTTGGCCGGTGGTGGTTCCGGGCGCTAGGCGCCGTGCCACCTCGGCCAGGGTCTTGCCAACAAGCAAAGAACTCTCCTTCAACACCGCGATCTCGTCATCGCTCAGGTTCACTACGGGCTTGCTGCCCATGGTTCACCCAGCCATGCCGTAGGCCGCTCCCTGATTCCTGCCCTTGATGCGACCGCTCTTCATCAAGCCGTCGTAATGCCGCATCAAGAGATGACTTTCGATCTGCTGCAGCGTGTCCAGCAACACGCCCACCATGATCAACAATGAGGTTCCTCCGAAGAACTGCGCGAAGCCCTGCTTGATGTTCATCATGCCAGCGAAGGCGGGCAGCACGGCCACCAGGCCCAGGAAGATGGCGCCGGGCAACGTGATGCGCGAGAGCAGCTCGTCGATGTGCGAGGCCGTGGCCTTGCCGGGCTTCACGCCCGGGATGAAGCCGCCGTTGCGCTTCATGTCGTCGGCCATCTGATTGGGATTCACGGTGATGGCCGTGTAGAAGTACGTGAAGGCCACCACCATGAGGAAGAGCGCGATGTTGTAGCCCCAGCCCTGGTTGCTGGTGGCGGTCTGCATCCAGTTGCGCACGCTATCGCTCAGGAACGGGGCCTGCGCGATGTACATGGGGATGAGCACGATGGCCTGTGCGAAGATGATCGGCATCACGCCGGCCGCGTTCACCTTGAGCGGGATGTAGTTGCGCACGCCGCCGTACTGCTTGTTGCCCACCACGCGCTTGGCGAACTGCACCGGGATCCGGCGCGTGCCCTGCACCAGGAGGATGCAGCCTGCGATGATGAGCACCCAGATCACGACTTCCACCAGCAGCATTACCAGGCCGCCGCCGCCGGGGCCCATGCGACCCACCACTTCCTGCGCGAAGCTCTGCGGGAACTGCGCGATGATGCCGATCATGATGATCAGCGAGATGCCGTTGCCCAAGCCGCGCTCGGTGATGCGCTCGCCGAGCCACATCACGAAGAGCGTGCTCGCCGTCAGGATCATCACGCTGCTCCACACCCAGCCGAGGCTGTCCATCGGTGCCGCTTTGGCATCGATGCTGGTGTAGAGGTAGCCAGGCGCCTGCGCCATGCAGATGAGGATGGTGAGGTAGCGCGTCCATTGGTTGAGCTGCCGGCGGCCGCTCTCCTCCTTCTGCTTCTTCTGCACCGCCGGGATGGCGATGCCTGCGAGCTGCATGATGATCGAGGCCGAGATGTAGGGCATGATGCCCAGGGCGAAGATGCTGGCGCGCGTGAACGCGCCACCGGTGAAGATGGCGAGGATATCGGCGATGCCGCCGCCGCCCGTCGCCGTCTGGCGTGCCATCTCCGCGCTGTCAACGCCGGGCAGCACGATATAGCTGCCGATGCGGTACACCAGCAGCAGGCCGAGCGTGATGAGGATGCGCGTGCGCAGCTCCTCGATGCGCCAGATGTTCTTGATCGTGTCGATCAGGTTCTTCATGCCTTATGCCTTGGGGGCTACGATGGCGATGACCTCGGCCTTGCCGCCTTTGCTCTCGATGGCGGCCTTCGCGGTGGCGCTGAAGGCGTGCGCGGAGACCTGCAGAGCGCCGGTGACCTCGCCACGGCCCAGCACTTTCAGGAGGTCGTTCTTGGCGATAAGGCCGTTGGCGCGCAGCACGGCGGGGTCGATCACGCTCAGGTTCTTGGCCTTGGCCAGTTCCTGGATGCTGTCGAGGTTGATCCCCTTGTACTCCACGCGCGTGGGGTTGGTGAAGCCGAACTTGGGAAGGCGGCGCGCCAAGGGCATCTGGCCGCCCTCGAAGCCGCGCTTGCGGTTGTAACCGCTGATGGCCTTCTGGCCCTTGTGGCCCTTGCCGGAGGTGCCGCCGCGTCCGCTGCCTTGGCCACGGCCCAGGCGCTTGTTCGTCTTGGTGCTCCCTTCGGCGGGTTTCAGTCTGCTCAGGTCCATGGTCGTTCGCTCTTATTGGTTCAGGCCTGCTTCACGCTCACCAAGTGCTGCACCTTGGTCACCATGCCCATCACCTGATCGGTGCCTTCGTGCGTGATGCTCTTGCCGATGCGGCCCAAGCCGAGGGCCCGCAAGGTGGCCTTCTGCCGCTCGGGGCATTTGATCTGGCTCTTGGTCTGGGTGATGATGATCTTGCTCATGGCCTCGGTGCCGATCGCTCGGCGTTGCTTTCGTTATCCGTTGAATACGCGTTCCAGTTTCACCCCGCGCTGGCGGCTCACCATGTTGGCGTCGCGCATGCTCATCAGGGCCTCGATGGTGGCCTTCACCACGTTGTGCGGGTTGCT
>JAEUSX010000051.1 GCA_016788405.1 Flavobacteriales bacterium | reverse complement strand
ACGAAGCCTGCCGGCTGGACTTGAATCGCCACCGCCGGTTCTGTCCGGAACTGGAGCTGATCAGCAGGGAAGCCGGCCGCTGCCTCCTGCTCCAGGGCTTTGAGCTGCTTGCTCAGATGGCATTGACCATGGCAGGTGCGCATGGCCTCCACCACATCACGCTGCACGCAGAGCTCGCGCTCCACATAGGCCCGACGCATCTGGAACTGAAGCACGCACAGTGACGGCGCGACCATCGAGCCCAGGAAGGCCATGGTGATTGCCCATGCGAGCGACCGTTGCATGATGCAAGGTTACATCATCACCGCGCGTAGGATGACCTGCTGAAGCACGATAGCGAACAATGATATTTGACAGCTTGCGACCGCTCCTGTTGAATCCATGAATGGGCTGTTCCCGCCGCGGCACTGGCATCTCCGCTCTGAGAGGGGATGGCAGCGCGCGTGATCCGCCGCGACCATCGGCACAAGGACCGTAAGATCAAAGCGAACTGCAACAATTCGTTGGACGACTGAATCCCTGACCCCATGCACGCCGGACGCCGCTTCACCCTGCGCGAGGTCCTCTACTGGACCCGTCGCGACATTTACTGGTTCCTCTTCCTGGCCATTGTCCCCACCGTGCTCTACGAGGTGGTTGGCTGGCGCTGGCTCACCCTGCCCTGGGTTCCGATCGCACTAGTGGGCACGGCGTTGGCCTTCATCACCGGCTTCCGCAACAACGCATCTTATGACCGACTATGGGAAGCGCGGCAGATCTACGGCGCCATCGTGAACACCAGCCGCGCCTGGGGAATCATGGTGCTCGACTTCGTCACGACGCAGCACGCCAAGCGGGTCATCAGCCACGACGAGCTTGGCCGCATCCATGCACGGCTGATTCACCGGCACCTTGCCTGGCTGCATGCCTTGCGCTTCCAGTTGCGCAAGCCTCGTGACTGGGAGCACCTGGTCAAGGTCTACAACCGCGAGTACAAGAAGTGGTACACGATCGATGAGCGTGAGAGCAGCGTAGAGGATGCGCTCAACGGCCTAATCAGCGAGGCGGAGAAATCGCGCGTGCTGGCGAAGAGCAACATCGCCACGCAGGTCATCGCCGAGCAATCGCGGGAACTGCGCGAACTCATGCACGATGGCCTGCTCGAGGACTTCCGGCACATGGAACTGGAGAAGGTGCTTGTTGATCTGTACGCGCAGCAAGGCAAGTGCGAGCGCATCAAGAATTTCCCTTACCCGCGCCAGTTCGGCACGCTGAACCTCATGTTCACACGGCTCTTCATCAACCTTGTGCCTTTCGGCATGCTGGGCGAGTTCTCCAAGCTGGGCGATGGCGCCATCTGGCTCACCGTACCCTTCAGCGCACTGGTGGCCTGGGTCTTCAACATGATGGAGAAGATCGGCGAGGCCACGGAGAACCCCTTCGAGGGCAGCGCGAACGATGTGCCCATCACGGCCATCACCCGGACCATCGAGATCGACCTGCGCGAGATGCTGGGCGAGAGAGATATCCCACCGCCGCTTCAACCGAAGAACAACATCCTGATGTGAACGTTCAGGTGACCTCGATGCCGCCCTGCTGGCATGCGGGATCAAGGCTGGCGCCCAGACCCGGTGCCTCGGGCAAGGTGATGACCCCGCCAGGGCCGTAGGAAATCCCGCCTTGAACAGGATTGCTGGCGAACATCAGCGGAGTGTCCATGTCGCAGTAGCGCACCGCATCGCTCGTGAGGGCCAGGTGAGCGGCGGCGGTCCATGCCAGGCGTGATTCCAGGAAGCCGCCGATCTGCACTTCCATGCCAGCCTGCTCCGCGAGCGCGATGATCTTCCTTGCCTTGTGCAGCCCGCCGCTCTTGCCCAGTTTGATGTTGAATCGGTCGCACGCCCCGAGGGCGATCAATCGTTCAGCGTCACGGTGATCGAAGCAGCTCTCGTCGGCCATGATGGGTATCGGCGATGCCTCCCTCACCCTCCGAAGCTCCATGAACTGCCAGCGCGGGATCGGCTCTTCGCAATGCTGGATGTTGGCATCCCCCAGCGCATTCAGCACCACGATGGCCTGCTGGGGCGTCCAGCCTTGGTTGGCATCGATGCGCAGCGGGACCGGATCACCGATCGCTTCGCGGATCGCGGATACGCGGCGGATGTCCTCCTCCGGCGCGCCGCCCAGCTTCACTTTGACCACTCGGAACCCTTCGCGGACGATGGAGCGAGCATCCGCCGCCATCTTCTCCGGAGCGCCGAGGCTCACGGTGTAATCGGTGATCAACGCGCGATTCGCCGATCCGCCGAGGAAGCGGTGCAACGACATTCCTGCCTGCTGCGCCGCGATGTCGTGCAGCGCGATGTCGAATGCGCTCTTGATGCTGCTGTTGCCGAAGATCAGGCGGTCCATCACCGCGTGCGCTTCCTCGATGGCGCCCGCCTCCATGCCAATGAGCGCGTTCGCCAGGTGCTTCCCGACCGCCAGGCCGGTCTCCTGAGTCTCGCCGTTGATGGGCCAGAACGGGTTGCATTCGCCCCACCCGACCAAGCCATCGCGGGCGGTGGCGCGCAGGATCACGCTCTCCACTTCGTGCAACGCGCCCAGCGATGTGATGAAGGGCGCCTTGAGCGGGATGCGCAGCGCGAAAAGCTCGAAGCGTGCCAATTCGGGCATGCCGCAAAGAAAGAGGGCCCGCTTGCGCGAGCCCTCTCCTATGCTGTTCGGAGCCGATTTCACTCCTCCACCACCTCGAAGGGGATGGTGCGCACCACATCGCGGTGGAAGACGACTTCCGCCTCGTACTTGCCGATGGACTTGATGGCCTCGCCCTTGAGCTTGATGCTCTTGCGGTCCACATCGAAGCCCATGGCCTTGAGGGCGTCGGCGATCATGATGGTGTTCACGCTGCCGAAGATCCTGCCCTTCTCGCCCACTTTGGCGCCGATCTTCAGGGTCTTGCCTTCCACGCTGCCGGCCAGTGCCTCGGCGTCGGCCTTGATCTTGGCGAGCTTATGGGCCCGCTGCTTCAGGGTCTCGGTGAGCTGCTTGCGCGCGCTATCGGTGGCCACATCGGCCAGGCCGCGCGGCAGCAGGAAATTGCGGGCATAGCCCTCACGCACCTTCACCACGTCGTTGGCGTAGCCCAGGTTCTCCACGTCTTTCTTCAGGATGACTTCCATGGTCTTACGTGTTGAGGGTTACTTCATCATATCGGCCACGTAGGGCATCAAGGCCAGGTGACGGCAGCGCTTGATGGCTTGACCCACCTTGCGCTGGTACTTCAGGCTGGTGCCCGTGAGGCGGCGGGGAAGGATCTTGCCCTGCTCGTTCACGAAGCGCAGCAGGAACTGCTCATCCTTGTAGTCGATGTAGGTGATCCCCATCTTCTTGAAGCGGCAGTACTTGGCCTTCTTCGTCTCGATGGCGATCGGGGTGAGGTAGCGGATCTCGCCGCCGGCGTTCTCAGTAGCCATGGTCTTAAGCGTTGGCGGTTTCGGCGGCCTCCTTCTTCTTGTTGCGCTTGCGCTCAGCGAAGGCCTGATGGTGCTTGTCCATCTTGGTCGTGAGGAAGCGGATCACGCGCTCATCGCGGTGATACTCGGTCTCGAGCTTGGCGACGAACTGGCTGTCCGCCTCGAACTCGATCAGGTGGTAGAAGCCCGTGGACTTCTTCTGGATGGGATACGCGAGCTTGCGCATCCCCCAGCTTTCTTCGTGGTGGACCTTGCCACGGCCTGCTTTGATCAGGTCTTTGATCTTCTTTACCGTCTCCTTTGTCTGGTCCTCAGACAAAACGGGTGTAAGGATGAAGACGGTCTCGTACCGGTTGGTCATGTTGACTGTTCGGTTGGAAATGGGCCGCGAATGTAGGCCTCAGACCGGTACGACCAGCCTGTTGGGCTGAGAGACCCAGCCATTGAACCGAATTGAAAGCGAAGGGCCGCTGTTACCAGCGGCCCTTCCGAATACTCAACCGGCTGGCTTCCAGGGCTCAATGCCAAATGAGCCAGAAACAGATGATGCCTCCGAAGTAGCCCAACGCCGCCGGGAAGGCCATCCGGCGCAGGTACCAGAGGAAGTCGATGCCGAGGATGCCCATGGTGGCCACCCCGGCGGCGGAGCCAATGATGAGGATGCTGCCGCCCGTGCCTGCGCAATATGCCAGCAACTCCCAGAACGAGTGGTCCACAGGGAACTGGGTCATGGGGTACATGCCCATCGCAGCTGCCACGAGCGGCACGTTGTCAACTATGGCGCTGAGAACTCCGATCACTGTGTTCACGGCGTAGATGCTACCAAGCTTTTCATCGAGCAGGTGCGCGGTATCGGTCAGGTGGCCGGCTACCTCGAGACCGGACACCGCCGTAAGGATGCCGAGGAAGAAGAGCACGCTGGGCACATCGATCCGGCGCAGCACAGAAGTCACCATGAGGTGCCCCTTGTCGGATTCAATGGTGTTCATGTGCATGATCTCGGTGACCACCCAGAGGATGCCCAAGCCGAGCAGGATGCCCATGTAAGGCGGCAAGTGCGTGTAGGTCTTGAAGAGCGGCACGCCCAAGAGCGCGATGAGGCCTAGGACGAAGATCAATTGTTGCTTGCCCTTGGAGACGGCCTTATGATTCGGGTTATCCTCTCCGCTGGAATCAGGGCGCTGAATCGTCCCTTTGAAGGTGAAGGTGAACCAGATGAGCGGCAGGACCAGGCAGACCAGGCTGGGAGCGAGCAATTTCATGATGATGTTCGCCGAGGTCACCTGGCCGCCGATCCAGAGCATGATCGTGGTGACGTCCCCGATGGGGCTCCACGCGCCGCCCGCATTCGCGGCGATGATCACCATGCCGGCGAAGGTCCAGAGGTCGTTCTTGTCCTTGATGAGCTTGCGGAGCAGCGCGCACATCACGATGGCGGTGGTCATGTTATCAAGCGCGGCGCTCAGGAAGAAGGTGATGATGCTGAGCACCCACATGAGCGTCACCTTGTTGGTGCCTGTGATCTTGTCGGTTATCACCCGGAATCCTTCGTGCGCGTCCACCAGTTCCACGATGGTCATGGCGCCCATCAGGAAGAACAGGATACTGGCGATGTCGCTCAGATGGTGCTTCAGTTCCTCAATGAGCCCTTCATGCGTATGGCCCGCCTCCGCTGGGAAAAGGTCGTGATGGCCGAGCATGAGCAGCGTCCAGATGAGGCCTCCGGTGATGAGCGCCGTGGCAGCCTTGTTGATGCGCAGCGGGTGCTCCAGCGCGATGCAGAGGTAGCCGACGACGAAGACGATGCCGATGAGCGCGTACATGCAGGTTTGGCTTTAGTCGGCGCAAATGTGCGCGCGGGTGCCGAATGCCCAAGCAATAGGGCATCGGAATACTTACCGACCAGTGTTGATCATGGGGTCTGTCGAAACTGTTCAACAGCAACCGCTTGAGCCACGGAGGCTCCATCTGGCCAACAGTCCTGGCCGAAATCAGAAGAGCGCCTTTCGGCGCCCTTCTCCTTCGGGTGGTAGACCGGGCTTGAACCGGCGACCTCCGGAACCACAATCCGGCGCTCTAACCAACTGAGCTACAACCACCACGTTGCCAAGCCTCACAGCCGGGCCTGCTTCTTCAAGCAGGCCGCAAATATAGCCGGGCCATCCGGTCGCGTTGGTACCGCCGCGTACTTTGCCGCAAGCCATGCACGTGCTCCTGCTGCCCAAATGGTATCCCGGGAGGAACGACCCGCAACTGGGCGATTTCATCCGGAAGCAGGCGCTGGCCGCCGGTGCCTTCGTGCGCATGAGCGTGCTTCATGTGGAAGGTGTCCGCGGCTTACCGGTGGGGTCGGAAGAGGAGCTCCAGGAAAGCGCAACGGCTTGGGAACTGGTGGTGCGCTACCGTGCCAACGACCACGGGTTCACACCGTGGCGCAAAGCCGTCAATCTGATCCGCTTCTGGAGGGCCAGCCAACGCGGATGGGAGCGTGTGCGGGTTGAGCGTGGAAAGCCCGACCTGCTTCATGCGTACATCCTGATCCGTCCAGCACTGGTCGCATGGTGGCTCTCACAGAAGAATGGCGTGCCCTACGTCATGGCCGAGCAGAGCAGCGAATACATGGACGGCACCTTCGCCAGGAAGGAACTCTTCACGCGCGCCATTACCCGCTTCCTGTGCAAGCGTTCGGTCAAAGTGCTCGCGGTGTCCAACCATTTGGGCGAAGCCCTGAAGGGCCATGGCCTTTGCGAGCGATACACCGTGGTTCCGAATGTGATTCCCGGGCTTGAACGGCCCCTCCCCGTGCCCGGCCAACCCGGCCGCTTCCTGATGGTCGCGGACCTCGTGGACCGCATCAAGAATGTGAGCGGAGCGTTGAGGGCATTGGCTGACGCCCGCAAGACAGATGGACGACTGAACCTGACCATCATCGGCGATGGGCCGGACCGCCGCCAACTGGAACAGATCGTTCACCATCTTGGCCTCGTGAGCCACGTTCAATTCCTCGGTCGTTTGCCGAACACGCTTGTCCTGGATCATATGGCCAGCGCGTTCTCCGTGCTGGTGAACAGCCGCGTGGAGACCTTCAGCGTGGTCACTGGCGAGGCGCTCGCTCAAGGCAAACCCGTGATCGCCACGCGGTGCGGTGGCCCGGAAGCATTCATCACTCCTGAGAATGGCCTGCTCATCGCTCCTGGCGACGATGCTGCACTCGCTGCGGCGATGCTCGCGGTGACGCGGGAAGCGGTGAACTGGGATCCCGAGGCCATCCGACGCACCGTCGGCGATCGCTTCGGCCCGGCTGCCGTCGGGAGAGCGCTCTGTGATGCGTACCGATCAGCCCTTGCATGAACACGATGGAGCTTCGCGTCGAGATCAACGTTGGCGAGCACCTTCGCGCTTGGGAGTTGGAGGCGGTGCGATTGCTGCTCGCGGTACCCGGTGTCCGGGTCACAGGCTGGCGTGAAAGCGCGCGCGGGGAAACGCTTCGGAGTGGTTGGAGCCAGCGGTTCTTCCGGCGTTGGGAGCAGCAAGTCGGCGCATCTGGGCTGCTTGCGGCCGTTCCAGATGGGCTCAGCGCGCTGCGCTTGGAGAGGATCGCCCAAGGAAGCGGTCTTCCGGTCGACGTCACCTTGCTTCTGGGCGGCGCGCGTTCCACGGCAAGCAGCGTTGGAAGAGCCTGGGGCTTCCGCCATGCGGATGGCACGCCCGCGCATGCGGTGCTTCCGATGCTCCGCGAATGGGTGCAAGGCTTGGCGCATGGCCGATTCCAATTCATCGATGCCGCTGATGATGCCGCCTTGAGCGAAATGTGCCTGCCGGTCGATGGTGATGCGGATGAATGCGCGGAACGGGCCGTAATGACCGCGATGCGCTGGCCGGCCGACATGGCGCGGGCTTGGATCGCGAGGGGTGCCGCGCCACAAGGACAGAAGCCTGCCGCTTGCAAGCCGATCGCCATTCCCGGAATCCTTGATGTGCTGCGCGCCCGCATGCGCGGCCGCCCGCTCACAGCAGGCGAATCCGATGGAGCCAGCCAGGGCGCCTGGAACATCGGGGTGCTGCACCAGCCCATCCACGCGCTCCTCGATGCTGGAGGCAGCCGCAACGTGCGTTGGCTGCCGAACCCATCCAAAGGAATGGCGCGCCTTGAGCCGTTCGGCTACCAGGACAGTGATCGGGAACTGAACGTGCTCTACCGCAAATGCGGCGAGGATGGCACCGATGCGCGGATCGCGCGGGTGCGACCAAAGCCGGACAACATCCTGAAGCGGTCCCGCGCCATGCTCGATACAGTCCCCGATGCCGGCTATCCTTACACGATCCAGTACCAAGGCAGCACGCATGCGGTGATCAACGATGCGGGAGAGGAACGCGTGGTGCTGATGAAGGTGAGCGATGCGAATGATGCGCTCGTCGAGCCCGTCGTCATGCTCAACATGGCGCTGCACGCTCCCAGCCTCTTCGAGCACGGTGGGCGCTGGTGGCTGATGGGAACCAGCGATCCGGCACCGAATGCCATGCTCCGTGCGTTCCATGCGCAGCACGCCGAAGGACCCTACACCGAGCATGCCTGCTCGCCGTTGAAATGCGATGCCCGGCACGCACGGCCTGCAGGCACCCCCTTCGTGCACGTCGGCCAGCTGTACCGCCCTGCGCTGGATGCCAGCGATCCAGACCATCCGGCAGTTTGGATCAACCGCATCGATCAATTGGATCCGCAGATCTTCCTGGAGACACCGGTGCGGCGCATCGATGGGTTCGCGGCCACGGCTTACGGGCGCGGCGTGCGGACGATAAGCGCCATGGGCGACGTGACCCTGGTGGACGGATTGCGCAGCCCAGTGCTCAGCGGCAGCCGTGCCAATGCCAAGCGCGGACGCAGCAAGCACCGAAGCAAGCAACGGACTGGCGAGGACGAAGACGACGAATGACGATCGCTGCCTTGGGCACCATCGCCACGCGCGTGGCGGTCGCCGCGATCAGTTTGCTGGTGGCGGCCGTTGGCGCGCGCATGCTCGGCCTGGAAGCTTTGGGACGCATGAGTTTGCTCGTGCTCGCCATCACCTTCATCATGCTGCTGTGCAACGTGGTGAGCGGCGGGCTGGTCTACCTGGAGCCTCGGCACGGCACGCGCACGTTGCGCTGGCTGGCGTACGGGTGGTCAGCGCTTGCCTGCACGGCAGGGGCCCTGCTGGTGGAACCCTTAGGCGTGGCACCCGCCGGACTCGGAGTGCATGCCGGCGCGATCGCCTTCCTCGAATCGGTCGCTACCACGCATCTCTCCATCCTTCTTGGCCGGCAGCGCTTCGCCATGCATAACAGCATCACGCTGATCCGCCCGGCGCTCCTGATCACGGCATTCGTGCTCCTGCTGCGAACCGGAGGCGCCGACGTGCACGATTTCATCGGTGCATTGTACATCTCCCATGGATCCTCCGCATTGCTGAGCGGGCTGCTCCTATCACGCCTGACCGCACAGAGCTCTGATGCTGGCGCAGCGCTATCGGCCATGCTGAGACAAGGCATCCCGGCGCAGGCCGCGAACGGGCTGCAGCTGCTGAACTACCGTCTCTCTTACCTGCTGATCCAGCGCTTCCACGGCTCATCAGCGCTCGGCCTGTGGTCCATCACCACGCAATTGGCCGAAAGCGCATGGTTGGCGCCGAAGAGCCTGGGATCCGTGCTGTACGCGCGCGTGAGCAACCTGGATGCGCAGGAAGAGCAACTTCGGCTCACCCTCACGGTGATGAAGGTCTCCGTTGCGCTCGCCCTCTTTGCTGCAGCGCTTTTGGCGGCACTACCGGATTCACTGTTCCAATGGGTATTCGGGCCTGAAGCGCACGGTATCGGACGGCTCGTGCTGCTGCTCGGCCCCGGCCTCATCGCCATGGCTGCATCCCAGGCACTGAGCCACTATTTCAGCGGGGTGGGGCGCGTGCATCACAACACCATCGCCTCGGGCATCGCACTGGCGGTGACGATTCCCTTGGGCCTCTGGCTAATCCCGGTATCCGCCGAGCTCGGAGCAGCGATTGTTTCCTCCGCAGCGTTCACGTCGGCCATCATCTACCAGGTCATCGTCTTCAGCCGGCTGACCGCCTCCCGGCTCCCCGATTACCTGCCCAATCGGGCTGACATGGTTCGCCTCCAGCAACTATGGCGCAGGCTCACCGGGCGATGAGGGTGTTCAAAGCAAGGTAGTGAGGTCGCGGATGCCGGGCGATCGCGCCGTGGTGAAGCCCTCACCATAGGTAACCATCAGAAGTCGGCCCATCTCGCGGGCACGGCCCTCCAGGAGCGGGAGGTAATCCGCTCGAGCGATTGGGCTTTCGGGCTCCTTGCTCGCCGGGTCATGGAATTGCGAACGGAAGCAGCGCAGCGCCTCCATCTTCCGCCCCCAATGCGGCGTGATATCGACCACCAGATCGGGATCCACCCAGCGGTCCTGAACCGCGTGAAGCACCGTGACCGGTCGCCAGGCTTCCTGCTCGGCGCCATGGTGCGTGGTGACCACTTTGCGCAGACCGCTCAGGAAACAAGCCCGGGCCACCAGCGCCGCCGCTCGGCCATGATCCGGGTGCCGGTCACGCACCGCGTTGGTGAGCACCACGCGCGGCTTGTGCCTGCGGATCACTGCAACCACTTTGAGCAAACTCGCTTCATCTTCCTGGATGAAGCCGTCCGGCAGACCTGCCTGGTACCGGAAACCGGCTCCCAGCACCATCCGCGCTGCTTCCGCCTCCTGCCTCCTGAGTTCAGGCGAGCCACGGGTTCCCAGCTCACCGGCGGTGAGATCGACGATCCCCACGGTGAATCCCTGCTCCACATGGCTGATCACCGTCCCGGCCATGGAGATCTCCACATCATCCGGGTGCGCCGCGATGCAGAGGAGGTCCGTCGCCTCGCTCATTTCCCCTCGATCCAGTTGGTCACGCGGTCATCGAATGGTGACACCCCGCTCTCCAGGGAGAACGCCAACCGGCCTTCTTCGTCGACAAGGAACTTGTGGAAGTTCCACTTCACCGTCGCATCGAACGATCCATTCAACTCCTTCCGGGTGAGCCATTGGTAGACCGGGTGCTGCTGGGCGCCCTTCACGTCCACCTTGCTCATCATCGGGAAGGTGACCCCATAGTTCTTCTGGCAGAAGGCTTCGATCTCCTGTTCGGTGCCCGGCTCCTGCCCACCGAACTGGTTGCACGGGAATCCGATGATGATGAATCCCTTCTGGCCGTACGTCTCCTGGAGTTCCTGCAGCTGCTTGTACTGCGGTGTGTAGCCGCATTCGCTGGCGGTGTTCACGATCATCACCTTCTGACCCTTGAGCGCGGCGAATGCGTACGCCTTGCCGTGGATGTCGGTCGTGGAAAGCGCGTGGAACGAGGAAGACGGAGTGCCCCCCGGCCCATCCGAAGCAGGGGCGGACTTCACACCACGGAAACATCCGAACAGGCCGAGGAAAGAGAGCAGCAGCATGGGGGTCATGGGTCGCATGCGTGTGAACAAGGCGCGGGTGGCAAAGGTTCATCATCGGAAGCGAAACACCCCCACGCGCTGGCGTTACCTTTTCCCCGAGCCTGCGTACCAAGGCTATCCCCATGCTCCGCACCCTCCTACCCACCTTGCTGCTGCCGCTCACGAGCGCGCTCCTCGCACAATCAGGCATCCGAATCGCCGAGCCCGGCGCTTTGGTCCTGCGGCCCGACCTGGCCGCTGATGCAGCCGCGCAGGCTGGCATGAAAGCAGCCGGCATCGCACCGGAATC
>JAEUSX010000044.1 GCA_016788405.1 Flavobacteriales bacterium | reverse complement strand
GTCAATGGCCGTGCCGTTCACTCGTCGTCCACCTTCGAGACGCCGCCGCTCACGGCGAACTTCATCACATCGGCGGGGTTGGCGTCGAGCAGGCGCACGTTGGCGCGCGGCACGATGAGCAGGTTGCCGCTCCAGGCAAAGGAGTGCGGCATGTACACGGCCACCTTCTCCGGTCCGATGCCGAGGTGCTCGAGGTCCTCCTGCGTGATGAAGCCGAGGCGCTCGGCTTCGAGCCCGCCGAGCTTCACCAGCACCGGCCGATCGAATTTCCGCTTGCTGCCCACCAGGGCCTCCATCATGTCCTTGAGGGCGCCGTACATGGTCTTGATCACCGGCACCTTCTGTAGCACCTCGTCGCCGATCTCGGCGAGCGGCTGGAAGAAGATGGTGCTGCCGAGCCAGCCCGCAACGGTGATGATGGCGAGCAGCGTGAGGATGCCCAGGCCCGGGATCTCGATGGGGATGATGCCATCGAGGTAAGCGAGCACGCGCCACACGGCCCATACGATCACCGTGACAGGCACCAGCAGCAGCAGGCCCCGGAAGAAGTAACCGAGCAGGACGCGTCCGTTTCGCCGGGCATTGAAAGCCATGGGGCGAAGGTATCCAGCTCAAGTAGGCAGTAGGCAGCTAGCAGTAGGCAGTTGGGCCCGCAGACGCGAACTGCCTACTGCTTACTGGCGACTGCTGACGGCCTACTTGAGCCCGATCCGCGCTTTCTTCGGCAGACTCGCCCGCACCAGCTCATAGCTGTGATCGATGAGCTCCACAAGCAGCTTGCGCGGCACGGAGCCGGTCACATCCACCGTGTTCCAGTGCCGCTTGTTCATGTGGTAGCCCGGCACGATGCCCGCATAGCGCTCGCGCAACTCAATGGCGCGCTCGGGGTCGCACTTCAGGTTGATGGTGCCCGGCTCATCCAAAGGCGCCAGCATGAAGATCTTGCCCGCCACGCGGAAAACCAGCGTCTCCGGGCCGAAGGGCGTGTCCCAGCTCACGCCCGGCTTCTTCGCGCAGTGCACCTGCAGGTCGGCGGCCGTCATGGCAGCATGGCATAGAGCACCGGTCGGCTCGGTGCCGCATCGTTGATCAGATGCGGCAGTTGAAGCTCAAGCAAGTAGTCTCCATCCGGCGCCGTGCTGGGCGCATGGATCATCTCGGTGATCGTGCGCTCCAGGTCGATGGTGGCGGGGAAATCCCAGAACGCATGGTGGGCGGCAAGCACGCCGCCGTCCTCCTCGCGGTCCACGCTGGGCAGGTCGAGCAGCAAGTGCTTCACGCCGATGCTGCGCAGCCAGGCGCACGCCGTGCTCTGCAGGTAGCATGGGTTGCTGCCGCTCCATTGGCGGGCGCCTGCTTCCGCATCGTTGGGCAGTGTGCGCAGCACCAGCGCTTCCGGCGGACGCTCATTCACCAGCTGCCGCAATTGCTCCAGGGTGATCACGCGGTCCTCGCGCTGATCGGGCGCGCGGCGCGTCTCCGGCCGCACGCTCACCACTTGCGCGGTGAAGAAGTAGCGCTTCAGCAGGTTGCCCACCGGGTGGACATCGGGACTGATGTGGCCTACGCTCTCGGTGTGCGTGCCGTGCCCATGCGGGTTGAAGGACACGTTGCGGAAGTTCACCGGCGCGCCGGCTTTCACCGCATAGACTTTCTCCACGCCGGCTTCATCGCGCGCGCGCACGGGCTCCATCACCACCGGCCCAACGTGCCAGGCACGCGGCCCTTGCTCGTCCAGCGGCAACGAGAGGTCCATGGGCTTCGAGAGGTCGACCTTGAAGCTGCGGCCGCGGTGGGTGATCTCAGCGATCATCGTCGGTGAAGAACAGGTCGCTCGCGATCCGGTCCGCGAAGTGCCTGCCCGCACTGGTCAAAACTAACCGCCCATCGCGGTGCTCGAGATGGCCCGTGGCCATCCATCGCTCAACGGCCTTCCGTTGAAGACCGGGCACGTCCAGCTCCAGTCGGGCCAGATCCACCCCTTGACTGGTGCGCAGCCCGGTGAGCAGGCGCTCGTTGGTGCGCTGCTCCGGGGTAAGCGTCTCTTCCTCCCAATGCGGCGCGCCCTCCAGCACCCCTTTCACGTAGCGCGCATTGTTCGCCACGTTCCAGCGCCGTTTGCTGCCATCGAACGAATGCGCCGCCGGCCCGATGCCGAGATAAGGCACGCCTTCCCAGTAGCTGGTGTTGTGCCGCGAGTGGTGGCCGGGCAGACCGAAGTTGCTGATCTCGTAATGATCCAGACCGGCGGCCTCCATGCGCTCCATCAGGCGGTCGAATTGCGCGCTCTGCGCATCATCGTCCGGCATCGTCACGACGGCCTTGTTCACTTGGTGCGCGAGCGCGGTCCTCGGCTCCACGGTGAGGCAATAAGCGCTCAGGTGCGGCATGCCGTGATCGAGGGCGATGGTGAGCTGTTCGTCCCATTCAGCCAGTGTCATTCCCGGCAGGCCGTAGATCAGGTCGATGGTCCAAGAGGCGAAGCCGGCCTTGGCGATGAGCCCGATGCTCTTCAGCGCCTGCTCTGCATCGTGCGCGCGGCCCATCCACCTCAAGCGGTCCTCGCGGAAGCTCTGCGTGCCGAGGCTCAGGCGCGTGATGCCCATCGACTTCCATTGCTCCAATCGCTCGGATGCGATGTCGTCGGGGTTAGCCTCCAAGGTCACTTCGGCATCACGCTGAACGCGGAAGAGATCACGCGCGAGTTGGATGAACGAAGCGATGCGCGCAGGCTCCAGCAGGCTGGGCGTGCCGCCGCCGAAGTAGAGCGTGCCGACCGGTGCATCGCCGATCTCTTTTGAGCGAAGAAGCATCTCCTTCTCCATCGCATCGAGCAGTGCATCACGGCCTTTCGTGGAGGTGCTGAAATGGAAATCGCAATAGGCGCAGGCGCGCTTGCAGAATGGAATGTGGAAATAGGCCCCCGCCATCGCCGGGATCAATGGGCCTTCAATGTGATCCTGAACGTCGTCCCCCTCCCCGGCGCGCTCTTCTTCACGAAGATCCGGCCACCATGGTACTGCTCGATGATGCGCTTGGTGAGCGAGAGGCCTAGGCCCCAGCCGCGCTTCTTGGTGGTGAAGCCCGGTTGGAACACCGTCTTGTGCTGCGATGGCGGGATGCCCTTGCCGGTGTCCGTCACGTCCACGTGGACATGGTCGCCTTCGGGGATGATCTCGATGGTGATGGAGCCTTCGCCTTCCATGGCATCGATGGCGTTGCGGATCAGGTTCTCCAGGACCCAACTGAAGAGCGGTCGGTTCAGCGGCACTTGCAGCTCGGTGTCGCCGGGCGTGCTCACCTCGATGCGCGCTCGGCTGGGCAGGCGCGGACGTAAGTAGAGCACGGTGGCGCGCAGCGTGTGGTAGAGCTTCTCCGGCGCGAGGTCGGGCGCTGAGCCGATCTTCGAGAAGCGCTCGGTGATCACCTCCAGGCGGTCCACATCCTTGCGCATCTCGGTCACGGCCGCGGGGTCAACGCCTTGCTCCTTGAGCAGTTCCACCCAGGCCATGAGCGAACTGAGCGGCGTGCCCAACTGGTGCGCGGTCTCCTTCGCCATGCCCACCCACACCTGGTTCTGCTCGGCGTTGCGGAACACGCTGAAGAGCGCGTACGCCACCAGCAGGAAGAGCGCGAGGATGGCCAGCTGCACGAAGGGGAAGTACCGCAGCTGCTTGATCACCAGGCTCTCCTCGTAGTAGATGTAGTTGCGGCCCTTGCCCGGCAGGTCGATGGCGATGGGCGCGTTGGCCTGCTCCATGCTGGCGAGGCGCGCGCGCAGGGCCGCGGTGTCGGCGAGCAATTCCGCTTCGATGTTGGCGGTCTCCAGGATGCGCGCGCGCGTGCTGTCGGTGTAGATCACCGGCACGGCCGCCGTGCTCATCACCGTCTCGGAGATGAAGGAGCTGATGATGCCCTCCATCACCTCCTGCAGTTCGGAGAAGACCTTGCTATCGGTGTAGTAGAGGTATTGCTTCTGATCGCCGTGCACGGCGATCTCGATGGCAGGGCGTATCGCTGCCATGCTGTCCACCAGCGC
>JAEUSX010000041.1 GCA_016788405.1 Flavobacteriales bacterium | reverse complement strand
TGGACCTACGGCAAGCACACCTACAACAAAGGCGCGGACGTGCTGCATACGCTGCGGAGCTACATGGGCGACAGCCTCTTCCGCGTGGGCCTCACCAGCTTCCTCGATGCCCATGCCTTCGATCACGTGAACACGGAGATGCTCCGCGATCATCTGAACCAGGCCACCGGGCTGAACCTCACCGACTACTTCACGGACTGGATCCAGCAACCCGGATGGACGGCCTTCGAGGTCGAGGGAACCAGCATTGAGCCGCAACTGCCCAACGGCACATTCCCCACCGTGGTCACCTTCCAGCAGAAGCAGCGCGGTCCGGCGCAGCCGTACCACAACGTCCCCTTCACCCTGTCATTCATGGCTGCTGACGGTTCGTTGTGGACGAATCCGGAGCCGGTCCTGCTCGGCGGGGACTTCTGCACGGCGACCAGCTTCCCGCCGTTCGCACCGGTGTTCGTCGTGCTGAACGCGGATGAGCGCATCAGCGAGGCCATGACCTCAGATGCGGAGACCTTCGATGCGCCGGCCGTGCGCCAATACACCAACACCGATATGCGCCTCACCGTGAACAGCACGCCTTCGCCCTTCACCGCGCGTGTGGAAGAGTATTGGGTGGCTGCTGACAACGACGCGGACGAAGCGTTCGCGTTCGTCGTATCGCCCGACCGCTATTGGCGCATCATCGGCAACATGCCGGAAGGGGCCAGCCTCAGCGGGCGCTTCGCCTACGATGGCCGCCCCGAACCCTCCGTTTCATGGGACAGCGGGCTGATGCAGGACTTCGCCAGCCTGACATTCCGTGAGGATAGCCTGGTGATGCTCTACCGCCCGGGTCCCGGCTGGCCCTGGCTGCCTCACCCGAACCAGGTGCGCAACCCGCTCGGAAGCGTCACCGACAAGCAGGGGCGCATCGACGTCAGCGACCTGCGCGCGGGCGAGTACTGCTTCGCTTGGCGCAAGAGCGCGGTAGGCATCGGGGAATCGCAGGCGCCTTCGATCACCTGGACCATTCAACCGAATCCTGTGAGTGAGCTCGTGACCGTGCGCAGTGAGGCACCCGTCAAAGGGCTCGTGCAATTGCTCGATGCTCGAGGCCGTTTGGTCCAGTGGGAACCGATCAATGGAACGCAAGCGCAGCTGGACGTGAGCGGTGTGAAGCGTGGGAGCTACCATGCGCGCTTCACAGCGAACAATGGAGCGGTGCATGCTGTGGGGAAGGTGGTGGTGGAGTGAGCGCCTCTCACAAATCGAACTCCTTTCTCTCCAGCAGCACGCCATCGGTGGCGAAGCAGATAGCGTAGCGGCCTTGCGGCCAGTTGCGCACGGTGACATCCACTTCGATGCTGTACTTGCCCTGGCGCAGCTCGCGGCCTTCATCGAGCACGTGGATGGTCGCGCCGCTGGCATCCTTCACCACGATGCTGAGCACGCCGGCATGGCGCTGCTGGAATTCCACGCGGCCCGAGACGTGCGTGGCGTTGGGGTTGAAGGCGCGGCCATCCGTGGCCTCAGCGAAGGCGGTGGTGTACCAGGGCACGGGCCTGCCGGTGAGCGTGGCGACGAATTGCCTTAGCGCATGCGTAGCCGAGGCCTCGCCAGCGTCGATCCCGCTGATGGGGCTTCCATCGCTCACCGCCCAAACGGCCTGCTGCATGGCTTGCTCGTCGTAGGCGGTGCTGGCCATGTGCCGGGCGAGCTTCACCAAGGCGCTGTCGGCGAGCCAGCCCTGATTGAAGCCACTGCCAGCGCCGGGACCGCCCATGCTGGCTTCGCAACAGAAGGCAGCGCACGTTACCGTGGCGCGGCCATTGGGAGCCAGGGCCAGCACCTGCTCCCCTACCACCAGCAGATCCTGCAGGGTGCTGTCCTGGCTCCCGAAGCGCCAGCCGCT
>JAEUSX010000231.1 GCA_016788405.1 Flavobacteriales bacterium | reverse complement strand
GAGAAGGCAGGTATGAGCAGAGCCCCATCAGGCCGACCAGCACCGTGCGCCAGCCGCAGGCGATCCTCATTCGTGCAAGAGCCATTCGTCTGATGTTCGGACCGAGATGCGAGCGAATGTAGACCCTGTCGATCTTCACCCCCGCTCATGCGCCGCCCTGGCCCCTCGCTCCTTATCGCTCTGCTGATCGTCACGGTGAACGCTAGCGTCGCCGTTCGCGGCCTATGGCCCGGCCGCCTCGATGGCCTGGCGAACAGCGTGGTGCGCAGCGATGTGAAGGGCTACTACGCGTACCTCCAAGCCATCTTCATCAGGCACGATCTCGGTGAGGAGAAGCTCGTCTGGGAGTACGTGCGCTACGCGGGCACCGGCACCTTGAACAAGTATTTCTGCGGGACTTCCGTGATGATGGCGCCCTGGTTCCTGGCTGGTCACGCCATCGCGCTTGTGGATCCCGATGCTCCGCGCGATGGGCTCAGCGTGCACGAGATGCGGGCACTCAGCATCGGTGCCTGGTGTTACCTGCTCATCGGGCTGCTCGCCATGAGGGCGTTGCTGCTGCGCTTGGGCTTTACAGAGGCCACAACGGCATGGACGCTCGTCGCCATTGGATTCGGCACGCAACTCATGCAATACGGGGCCTTGCAGCCCGGCTGGTCTCATGTGTATTCCTTCTGCGCGGTGAGCCTCTTCCTGCTGGCTTCGCTTCGATTCGCAACAGGTCGTGCGGCCCGCTGGCTATTCATCATGGCGGCCCTCCTCGGGCTCATCATCCTCATCCGCCCAGTGAACGCGCTGGTGGTGCTCGCGCTGCCGGCAGTGCTGGGCGACGCGCTGCTGCTCTTGCTGCGCGACCTTTTCCGGCGCCCGCTGATGCTGCTTGCGGCCATCTCCGCATGCTTCGCCATCGTGTTCATTCAGCCATTGCTCTGGCATGCGCAGACGGGCCTTTGGATCGCATACGGCTACCAAGGCGAGGGCTTCCATTGGGACCGACCTGAGATCCTCAAGGTCCTCTTCGGATTCCGGCGCGGCCTCTTCCTTTGGACACCGGTGCTGCTGCTCGCCGTGGCGGGAACCTTATGGCTGTTGATGAAGGAGCGGATGCGCGGCATCGGCCTGCTCGCGTACTGGGCCGTCAACACCTACGTGATCAGCGCGTGGTGGATCTGGTACTACGGCAGCGGCTTCGGCAGCCGCGTCTTCGTGGATCACTATCCCGTGCTCGCGCTCCCCATCGCCTTCGTCTTGCGCGACGCTTCGCCGCGCTGGCTCCGTGCGACACGCGTATTCGTTGTGGCGTGCTGCGCGCTGCTCCTCTTCCAGATGTGGCAGTACAACACCGGCATCCTGCACCCCGAGAGCATGGACCGGGAGAAGTACGCCTTCACCTTCGGCCGCTGGGATGCTTCGCACCGTGGCGCGCTCGGCGGCAACTATCAGGCGCCGCCCTTCAACCCCAACGGCATGAGCGTGGTGCTCGAAGAGAGCTGCGACTTCGAGCATGCTTGCGCGCATTGGGGCGGCGGCGCCATCCGCCACCGCGACGACGCATTCAGCGGCGGCAATGAGGCGGTCTTCGATGGCAAGGAAGAGTTCGGCCTCGGATTCGAGGCGGGAACGGATGAGCTGCCGACCGGTCGTGCGCTCTACCTCGAAATAGGACTTCAGCGATACGAGGCGCGCAGCCGTGATTCGCACCCCATGCTCTGCGTCACGGACGTGCGCAATGCGCGGGATGAGGTGGCCTTCTACGAGCCCTTCGCCTTCAACCCCATGCCCGGCAGGGCCGGTGCTTGGGAACAGTTGGAGTACCGCATCCCCGTACCGCCCTTGTTCCCGGGCGAGCGGCTCAAGTTCTACTTCTGGGACAGGGAGCGCCGATCACGCGTGCTCATCGACGATGTCTTCATCCGCGTGTGGGCGGTGAACCCGTATTGAGTGGGCCTGGCAGGATTTGAACCTGCGACCAAGGGATTATGAGTCCCCTGCTCTGACCGCTGAGCTACAGGCCCGGTCATGCACCACGCGGCCTTGAAAACTGCGCCGCCGGGCGATGGGCGCCAAATGTACCCGCGCGCTTCTTTGCGGAAGCCGGGCAGGCGCATGCACCATTGACCAACTCCGCATCCTCCGGTCCTCATCGTCGCAGGCGCATCAGCAAGCGCAAGGTGCTCATCGCGCTGGCACTGCCCGTGAGCATCGTGATCCTGGCAACGCGCGGCAAGGACGAAGCGCGGCCTTCAGCCACAGCCGCACCAGCGCCTTCGGCACGCACGGTGAACTGCTCAGCGCTGCCCTACAAGCACCACAGCCCGAAACTGAAGGACAAGCTGCCGACCTACAAGCACCTCTCGCTCCAGGCAGGCATCCGTCCCCTCGCGGATGAACAAGCCCTGACCGCAGCGCTCGACGCGAGCGAGGTGGATCTGGTCCGGGTCGAGAGCGATGACCTCATGCATGTGGCCCCGATGGACCACGGTTCTCCCTACCTCACGCCCAGGGCTGCCGAGACGCTCGGCTCCATCGCCAAGGCCTTCCGGGCGCGCCTCGAGGGCAGCGGGCTGGAAGGCACGCGCATCCGCGTGAACAGCCTGTTGCGCACCAAGCGCGACCAGAGGGACCTGGGGCGCAGCAACGTGAACGCCACGCGTGATGAGAACGCGCCGCATACGCACGGCACCTCGATGGACCTCTCGTACATGAAGTTCGCCGGCGCCGATGGCGAGACGCTGGAGCTTCGCGCCTGTGAACAGGTCTTCCTGGCCGAGACGCTCGCGGAGGTCATCGCCGAGCATCGCTCGCGCGATCCGCGGATCTTCGCCACCAAGGAGAAGCAGCAGGCCTGCTACCACATCAGCGTGTGCCGGTGAGATACGACACCCTGATCCTCGACCTCGGCGGGGTGCTCATCAACGTGGACTACGGCGCCACCGGCCGCCATTTCGAAGCACTCGGCGCACAAGGCTTTGACGCGCTCTATTCCAAGGCCAAGCAGAGCGACCTCTTCGATCGCTTCGAGACCGGCGAACTGTCGGCACAGGGCTTCCGGAACGAAGTGCGAGCGATGCTCGGCCCGGGCCTCTCCGATGCGGAAATCGATGCCGGATGGAACGCCATGCTGGGCACCATCCCGCCGGAACGCATCGACTTGGTTCACCGGCTGAAGAAGCGCTATTGCCTGTTGCTGCTCAGCAACACCAACGCCATCCATGTTCCCGCGTTCGAGGCCATCATCGCACGCGACCTCGGCATCCGCGATTTCCGATCGCTATTCCATGGAGCGTACTACAGCTGCGAGCTCGGCATGCGCAAGCCCAGCGCGGACATCTTCCATTACGTGGCAGCCAAGCACCAGGCGGATGCCGCGCGCACGCTCTTCATCGACGACAGCATCCAGCATGTGGAAGGGGCGCGCCGTGCAGGATTGCACGCCGAGCACCTCGAACTGGAGAAAGAGGATTTTTCCGGGATGGTGCGGCGGCTGGGACTGTAGATGCAGATCAAGCCTTCCTCCGCGACTTCTTCATCTTCGGCATCGGAACGACCTCGGCCACGCGCAGCAGCAGCTCCGGCAGCTTGCGATCACCGGTGATCATCTCCTCGGGCACGAGGTAATAGTCCTTGCTGCCAGGATAGGCTGGTGCTCGCTCGCATCGACCCTCCAGCACGGCGCTCTCAGGCAGGATCTTCACGAAAAGCTGATCATCGCAGATGAAGGCGACAGGCTTGCCATCGGCATACAGGGCGAACTCGCCGAACATGCCCTTCGTGCTGAAGCGATCCGGATGGCCCAGTTGGCCAAGGATGAAGGCCGCGGTCTCTTTCCGTGTGGCCATGGCTCAGGCGATCTCCTGGCACAGCTCCACGAGCACGCCGCCCGCGCTCTTCGGATGAACGAAGCAGACCAGCTTGTTGTCGGCGCCGCGCTTGGGCTCTTCATTCAGCAGCGTGAAGCCCTCCGCCTTCAAGCGGGCCATCTCCACGCGGATGTCGGCCACCTCGAAGGCGATGTGGTGGATGCCCTCACCACGCTTCTCGATAGCCCTGGCAATGGGGCCATCGGGGCGCGTGCTCTCCAACAACTCGATCTTGTTCGGACCAGCTTTGAAGAAAGAAGTGATCACGCCTTCGCTCTCCACCGCCTCCCGCTTGTAAGGTGGTGAGCCGAGCAGCTTCGCGTAAAGCGCCTCGGCGGCGCCCAGTTCCTTTACGGCGATGCCGATGTGCTCGATGCGGAGGAGGTGTTCCATGCCACAAGGATAAAAGAGAAGCCCTCCGCATGGGAGGGCTTCAAAGCAGGCATTCGTGATTGCTCAGCGCTTCAGGAAGGTCTCCCCCATCTTGCTGTCGTAATTCAAGTAGTAGAGGTCCTTCTTCAGGTCGGTGATGTCGATCCGCGAGGCGAAGCCCCTCTTCACGATGTTGCCGTACTGGTCGTACACCTCGTACATGGTGTTGGCCGAGAAAGTGATCTCTTCCTTGGGCTTGGCGGGGCCCCAGGTCACAGGCTGCACGCTGGGGTCGGTGAACTTCACGGCCTCGCTGTAGCGTGATTTGCGGGTGAGGTCCACCTGGCGCACACGGAACGTGTTCTCCCCGCTGTGCGGCGTGACCTTGAAGGAGTAGCTGTTCTCGCCGGGTCTGCCCACACCAGGAACCTCCCCCACCTTCACCCATTTGTTCCAACGCTTCTGCTCCACGATGAAGGGCAGCTCGCCGGTCTCGTTGGTGGTGGTCCACGAGTAGAGGCCATCACTCGCCACGCCCTGCTTCACGATGTCGAAGGTGCTCTTGGGCTTGAGCACTTCGGGGTTCAGGATCACGGGGGTGCAGCCGTCCTTGTGGCGAATCTTCACCACCACCTTATCGCCCAGTTTCAGCCCGAAATTGCCCAAGTCGAGCTCGAAGGCGCTGGAGTTGATCTCGTCTGTGGCGATCTGGTCGTTCACCGTGACCTCGAACACGCAGAAGCCCACGCCCGCTTCGGAGAAGGGATTCTGAATGAAGAGGTTCTTTCCTTGGTAGTGGCCATCGATCACGATGGTGCCAGCGGAAACCGAGGCGGCGAGCGTTGCGGCCAGGAGCAGGGACAAGTAGCGCATGGTCAATAGGGTCTACGGGCGGTCGAAGATAGTTTTTCAGCCCACCCGTGAGCGCAAGCGGACGGTCTACGCCATTTCGGGGGCCAAGGTTCGAGCCTTTAATGAGCGAATGCCTTCACCCCAGCCTCGATACGCACCGTCAAATGGTTCTCCAAGGGGGGTATGGGGCAGGAATATCTCCCCCCATAGGCGCAGTACGGATTGTAAGCCCGATTGAAATCCAAGGGAATCCGGCCTTTCAAGGGACCTTGAAGGTCGATGTAACGCCCTCCGGCATAAGTCTCCTCGCCGTTGGTGAGGTCGGTGAAGGGCACGAAGAGGTGGTTCTCGTACCCGGCTCTCTTCACGAGGTCGATGTTCCGGTACACCGTGAGCCGCTGCTTCTTCCCGGCCACCTCGAAGACGAGCCGACCGACCGCCTCATACTGCGGCAAGCGATCCGTTGTGGTCTTCATGCCGAAGGGCTCACCTTTCCGCGGCTTGAATACAGCCGTGACGTGGAAACGCGCATCGGGGTCGAAGCGCTGCAGCCCTTGGAAATGCGCACGATCGTCGGGGAGCAGCGGCGAATGGTCCGCATCCCGGTACTCGGCATTGATGCGAGACCAATAGGCCTCCAGGCTGTCCACCCAGAGCTGGTCCGCTTGCGCGGCCATGAGGAACGGCCAGACGAGCAGCATGGCCAGGGCCGTGCTCCGCATCACACAGGCTGCTTTGTCCGCACAGCACCGGCCATCCGGGAGACATCGGCTTCTGAGTAACGGCCATGATCATCGTCCTGCACGACGAACATGCGGCCATCGGCCTCGACCACCCGGTAGAAGTGCACGAATACGATCTCTTCATCGGGGAAGGCGGAGCGCCAGATCAAGCGGTCGTTCTTCTCCTCGATGATCGTGCTGGTGCGCAACTGGTCGCGCTGCAAGTCGGCCTTCAAGCGGGGGATGTCACCGGGCTCTTCGGTGATCAGGATGCCGAAGCGTTCGCCCGCGCGCACTTCAAGCTGTCCGGCCTCTTCGTTCCATTTCACCTGAGCGCTGTCCACTCCCAAGGTGGCCGCATCCCCAAGCTCAACGGTGAGGGGGAAGCCCGATCCGGCAAGGTCCACGGCCAAACTGGTGGGCGCTGGCACCTGTTCCTTGATGGTGGAGTCCGTAGAAGGATTACCACATGAAACCAGGATGGTGAACGCGCTGATGATGGCTGCTCTCATGCAGCGAAAGTAACGGCCGGCTCAGGCCAGCCGCGCACGCATGGGATGCCCGCGCGTCCGGAAGATGCGGAGCACGCCGAGCAGGGTCAGTGCGAGCAGCACGCCAGCGGCCAGCCATATCGCTTTGCGCTCGTGCCAAGGCGCCTTCACCTCAATGGGCACCTGCAGCACCCGCTCCGTCCATTGCCCGTTCGCGTCGCGCGCCTTGACTTCCAAGGTGTGCCGGCCGTACGGAAGGCGGTCGAGGCGGATGGATGCCTCGCTCTGGTAGTTCCAAGCGTCATCGATGCCCTCGAGCCGCCACGCATAGCTCACCCGTTCAGGGCGGTCGAACGAGAGCAATGCGAAGGAGATGCGAAGGCCACCTGCCTCATGATCGAGCGTGATCCGTTCGCCTTGGGCGAATCCCTCGCCGGCGTCTTCCATTCCGCCATGCTCTTTCGAATACCGCATCACGCCGGTGAGCACAAGCGGGAATCGCGCCTCATCGACGGTGCTGCGGAAGCGATCAGGGTGGAATGCGCTGATGCCGTTCAGCCCGCCGAAATAGAGCATGCCATCGTTCGCCTGCGCATGCGCGAGTCGATTGAATTCATCATTGGCCAATCCATCGGCCTGTGTGAACACGGCCGATTGACCCGTGCGCGTGTCGAAGCGCACGATGCCTCCATCGGTGGGCAACCAGAGCTGCTGGTGCGAGTCGGGGTATGCGGCATAGACCATGTTGTTGGGGAAGCCATTGCGCATGGCGAACTGCTGGCATTCGCCGGTGGCGGGATCGAAGCGGTGCAGCCCGGCACCGCGCGTTGACAGCCACATCACGCCTTCTTCATCCGTGTGCGCATGATGCAGATCCTCATAGGGGATTCGATCATTCCCTTCGGCGCCGCTCCACAGGCGCTGCATCACCTGACCATCGGCCGTGAGCCGATAGAGCCCTTTCGAACCCACGGCTTCGATGCGGCCATCGGTCAAGCGTCGCAACTGCAGGATATGGGCCTGGCCCATTTCGGGATGTGCGGGATCGATATGCTTCCGAATGGTCCGATTGACGGGATCGAGCCACCACAGGCCCTTGAGCCCGCCGAGAAGCACCAGGCCTTCATCCACGCGGAGCAGGCTCCAGATGTTGTCATCCAATACGACGCGCTGCACCGGTTCGCCCATCCTGCTCCATTCCACGCTTCCACGCCCTCCGCGCCACACGGTGCCATCGGCGCTCACATGCAATCCGAACAGGAATGGACTGCCTGGAATGGCTTCGGCGCTATCGGTGGCCGGGTCGATGACGAAGCCGCCATGCCATTCACTGGCGAGATAGAGCAGTCCATCTTGCCAGGCCATGCCGCGGCAAAGCGTACCAACGCCGCCTTCCGCTTCCTCGTCATGATGCAACCGCACGAAGTGGTCGCCACGGATGTCGATCCGGAACAAGCCGAATTCGGTTCCCAGCCAAGGCATGCCGGCACGGTCAACCCAGCAGGCCTTCACGCGCTGCTTCACTTCAGGGTGCTGTCGGGTCAGGTCGAAGAGGAGCTCGCCAGCCTCGTTCACGATGCACGCATCGCGCACCTGCATGCCGCGCGAAGCCAGGGGCGTGATGTTGAGCGGTCGCTGCACGGGATCGGTGCCGGCCACGGGCCCTGTGGAAAGCGGAACGCCCCCCATGATGATCTCTGAGAACGTGTCGAAGTAGCGCACGCCGCCATCGGGATGCTCGCAACGGAAGAGGGCTCCAACGGCGGTCCGTCCAGTAACGAGCGGCAGCACCTTGGTGCCCGGTGCCAGATCGATCGCCGTGCGCACATCGCCTTCGACGGAGACCCGGACGATGCGCTGCCCGGTGCCTTTGGTCAGATGGCCGATCACGTTGCCGGTACGGTCGTGCCCCAAGGGCTCGAATCGGTCACCGTCCAGGCGATGCACGATGAACGCTCTGCCGTCGAAGCGGATGCACTGCGCGGGTGCCGCCGTGCCCAGGACGACGACCTCATCGTCGCGCTGCGGCGCGATGCGCTTCACCGTGGCCGGGTCGAAAGGAAGCTGCGCGTGGCGCTTCGCGAGAGGCAGCAGTTGCCCGGTCGCGGGGTCCAGGATGTCGATGCTGATGACGTCCTCCTTATCGTCGGTGGAAATGGCCCAGATGCGTCCTTGCGCGTCGCGGCGCAGCAAGTCCGTTCGGCCCTGCGTGAGTCCGTCACTCACGCTCCAATTGCGGTAAGCATGGCCATCGAAGCGATCAAGGCCCGATACCGTGCCCACCCACATGAAACCCGTGCGATCCTGTACCAAGGAGAGCACATGGCGGTTGCTCAGGCCATGCTCAGGACCGTAATGGCTCACCACGAAGCGCGGGTCCTGCGCGGCGTGGAGCAACGTGCAGGAAACAGTGAGGAGGAGCGCGGGGCGCCGGAGCATTGCGGCGCTTGTACGTAGCTGCTGCCCGGCGGTTGCGGGGCCTATTCCCCCACCTTGAGGCGTAATCCTTCGCTGTGCGCACTGAACTCAGGCGCGTACATGCACATGGCCGAGGTGATGCCGTTGCTAAACTCACCGGTGTGCGTCACCTTCAGCTCATACTCGAAGACGTAAATGCCCGGGGCGATGCGGTCGAAGAAGAAGTGCATGGCCGCATCGCGGATGCTGCGGTAGTAGCCAAGGCCGCCCTTCCAATCGTAGCCGCTCAGGACATCCACCGGTTCAAGCCCTGCCGCACGCAAGTCCTTCAAGTGCACAAAGTCGAGCCAGCGATCCGTGCGCAGCTCCACGCGCACGTTGAGGCGGTCGCCGGGCTTGAGCGCACGCGTCTTGTCGAGCTCGATCAAGCGCGCGCCCGCATCGGTCTGCTCCCGCAGCATCACGTTCCGCTTCAAGCTGAAGGGAGATTCATGCGGAAGCACCTTATCCATCCGTTCGAAGTACTGCCAGTGCAGTGCGCCCCATTGAACGCCATCGCTCGTGGTGCTAACCGTAACCCGGCCCATGGAAGGCTTCACCTCTTCGCCCTTCCAGCTCCGCTCGAAGTAGCCCGTGCCCGCTTCAGCCTTGGGGGCCTTCACCTCTTCCTCACCGACCTTGATCACGGGAGCAGCCTTCTGCACCAGCCAATCATCGCCGGTCAGCAAAAGCGCGTAGCAGGCATCGGCGGTGGCCTTTGTGGTTCTCCAATCGGTGGTCCGCTTGAGCGTGAGCAGGTATTGGCGCAGGGCATTCACCTTCTGACTGTCGCGCGCCACCAGCTCGAAGGCCTCGATCATCAATGCATGCGTCTCCGTGGGGAAGCTGTTCCAGGAGTACCCTCCGCGGAAATCCTTCCAATGCATGCCGAGCTCCTCGCTCATGGTGGCGCGTTCGGCGAGCGAAGTGGTGATCAGCCGCGAGTCCTCCTCATCGACCATGCGGTGCAGGATGATGGCGATCATCGCTTGCTCCTGCATGCCATAGCGCAGCCAATCCCGGTGCGCGCGTTCCAGCATGAACTCCGCTGCGCTCCCCTTCTTCCGGTCCAACGCATGCTGCGGGAAGTGGCTGCGCGCGTAGAGGTAGTGGATGTCCTCCGGTGAAGGTCCTGGCAGGCTGTCGGCCTTGGTGCCGCGCAATCGGCGCTGGTGCTCGCGCTCCACTTCTGCATCGAGCCAGTCGATGGCCCGCTTGATCATGCGGCGCGCCTCGGTGTCGGGGTCAAGCTCGAGCGCATCGAGCTGCTGCAAGTGGCCGAAGCCCGCCACGATGTGCTGCGTAATGTACCGCGAGGGCTGCATGCCGCTCCACCAGCCCCATGCGCCATTCGGCAGCTGTTGCTCAGCGAGCTTTTTCAACGAACCAGCTTCTTCGTTCGCCATGCGGTGCAAGTCGAAGAATAGCGCGATGCGCCGTTTGCGCTCGCCCTCATCCTTCGCGTTCAGCAGCCAGGGCGTCTCTTCGAGCACGATGCCCTTGAGCTCGGGGTTCTTCTCGAGGTTGCTCAGGAAGGCCGATTCGTTCTCGGCGTCCCACGAGCCATGAGCCGCCTTGCCGGCCCACGCATCGAACACCTTCTTCACATGCGGACGCTGCTTCACGATGTGCGTGGCGAGGTGGTTGGCGTAATAGCGGCTGAATACCTGCTCCGCGCATTCGTGCGGGAACTCCATCAGGTAGGGAAGCGCCTGCACGGCGTACCACGCCGGGTTGGGGGCGAATTCGAGTTTGAGGCTCTGGTGGCGCAACGTCGAAGAGGACGCGCTGCTCAGGTTCTTCAGCTCGAAGACCTTCGTGCCCGCCCTGCTCACAGCGATTGGAACGCTCTCGGTGACGAGCACACGGTCGGTAAGGATCGGAAGCGGACGCTCCTCGCCATCGCTGATGCTGCCTGCGTTGGCCGTGATGCGCACGGCGACCGCATCCAGGCCATCGGGCACATTCACGTTCCACGAAACCACGGCGCTCTTGCCTGGAGATGCCGTGAATGGCCGCTCGATCTTGTTCAGGTCGAAACGCTCGTTGATCGCCTTGTTGGTGATCGGATCGAAGAGCTCGAGTCGCCCTGTTCCGTTCAGCGCACCGCCCTCCACCACATTGATTTTGGCAGTGAGCGTGATGCGATCGCCGTGGCGCAGATAGCGCGGCAGGTTAGGCACCACCATCAGCGGCTTTTGCGTGATGGTGCTCTTGCTGAATTGCGCCGTCTTCAGGTCGGCGGTGTGCGCCAGACCCATGAAGTTCCAGCGCGTGAGCGCATCCGGCATGGTGAAGCGCAGCACCACGCTCCCATCACGGTCGGTGAGCAGGTCGGGGAAGAAGAAGGCGGTCTCGCGGAAGTCGGTTCGCAGCGCCGACGGAACGGTGGGAGACTGCGATGCGCTCGTGGCATTCCCATTCATCACCACCACCTCTTCCAGCTCGGCGTCGGCCACTTCGGTCACCGTCAGGGCGAATGCGCCATCCGAAGCGATAGCGCCTTCATCCTTGCGCATGGCCACTCCTGGGATGTTCTGCAGCTCGAGCTCTGCATCGCCTCGCGCCGCTTGCCCCCTGCCTGCTCCGCGATAGCGCCCCCAGCCCGAGTTCCAATGGTCGCTGAGCAGGTAAGGGTACGCTCGCGTGCTATCCCTCAGGCCCACGTACGCCCAAGCCATCTGCTGCGCGCCTGCTTGGCCGAATGGCATGGCGCTGCCCCATGACCTCCGCTGCGCATTCGGGCCCCACACGCTCATCCACCATTCGGGCATGGCGAATTGGTCCAGCGAAGCATCATACATCGCGGCCAGCACCTGCGCGGCCACCTGCTCCTTCTTCGGACCGGTGACCTTCAAGCGCCATTCCTCCTTCGCACCGGGCAACAGCTTGTCACGGAAGCCCATCCATTCCACCTTCAGCTGCTTGTTCGTCCACGGCACTTCGACACGCTGCGAGGTGATGTGCTGCCTGCCGCGCTCCACGCACACGAAGTGCACCGAGAAGCCGCCTCGGTCCTCTTCCAGCACAGGCAATTCAATGCGCTGCTGTCCGCGCTTCAGGGTCATGGGCCGGCTCACAGCGATGCGGCCATCACGCTCCACTTCCATGAGCACGCGGCACTCGGGCAGCGCGGTGGAAAGCAGCAGCACGGCCTTCTCGCCAGGCTCGCAACGGTCACTCACCGGCTGCAGATGGAAGGCCTCCGACTCGAAGCCTGAGTTCTGGATATCGGGGTCGAAGAGCGCGAAGACCTTGCTCGCCTTCACGACTTGACCAGCAGGATCGAGCGCCTCCATTTCAATTCGGTAGGTGCCCACTTCCCAGTCGCCAATGCCGCGCATCGACACGCGCTTGCCCTGCGCCCTGATCGAATCGAGACGAAGCACCTCGATGCCGCGCGTCCAGGACTCGGGCTCGAGCTCGTTGTCGTACGCGTCGTGCGGGAAGCGCCGCGCGAACTCCTCCTTCACCATCACGAAGCGGTCGGGGCGGTCCCACAAGCGCTCTCGCTTCACGCCGCCTGCGGGCATCGTGAGCTTGGTGACACGCAGATTGAAGGGCGTGGCCTGTTCCTGCCCGTTCAGGTTCACCACGCGGATGGGTGCGCTGTCGGCGGAGGTGCGATCAATGGCGGCATCGATGCCAAGGTCCAGGTCGATGCTGCGGTATCCCACTACGAGCGAGGTGCTGGCATCGTGCGTCTCGCCGGTGACGTCCGTCACGGAAGCGGTAACGCTGAAGCTGAAGCTCGGATCTGCGCCACGGGGAAAGGCGCGGTCGGCCTTGGCCATGAACGTCACCTTGAACTTGCCCTGTGCATCGCAGGTGGCTTCGCCGCTGGCGATCTCCGTGCTGCGTCCCCAAGGCAATCCGCCCCAGCGCCATCCGCACCACCACGGCATGATCGCGTTGCGCGACACGGTGTACTTCACGGTGGCGCCATCGAGCGGCACGCCTGCGTAGCTCTTCGCCGCGCCGGTCACGGTGGCTTCCTCGCCGAGCTTGGGCGCGGCGCTCACCGGATCGAAGACCGCCTCGAAAGCGGGCCGCTTGTATTCTTCCACGTTTA
>JAEUSX010000143.1 GCA_016788405.1 Flavobacteriales bacterium | reverse complement strand
GACCACCAGGGCCAAGGCTTTGGGGATGAAGCTCATGTACGGGCGCAATTCTGCGGGTGCGAAACTACCGGGACCCTCCCTCGGACATGGCCGCCGACAGGCCGGGTTATCAACCGCTCCACTGTAGATGGACGATGCGGTTCAGGGGGGCGTTGCCTTCGATGTCGTCGACGGAAGCCCGGCTAGAATCGCCGAAGCCACTTCCGCCGCGCGGTTGAAGACCATGAAGTGCCCTCCGCCCTGAATCACTTCTGCTCCTTTGATGGCCCCCCAGGGCATCAGCCGGTCTTGGTCTCCATGGATGTGCACCAGGCCCATCACCGGTTGATCGGGCCCCTCCCACCCCAGCACCGCGGCGATCTGGATGCGCAGCTGCGCCAACGGCATCGCGGCCGTGAAGGCATCGAAGAGCGCGATGTCCTCCGGTGTCTCCAGCCCCATCTGGTAGCGCACCGCGGGCAACACCCGCTTCATGAAGGCTGGCGTGAGCAATTTCTCAGCATGGGTGCCGCGCAGCAGACGCAAGTGCATGGGCATCTCGTGCGGCCCCTTCCAGCTGCTGATGATGATCGTCTTCATCGGATGCGTGATCGCTGCCAGCTCCTGCGCCACCATGCCGCCCATGCTCACACCGATGAGGGCATGCGGCTTCATGGCGTTCACGCGACGCGCCAGCACCTCGGCGTAGGCGCGGAGCGTGCTGCCTTCGGGCATCTGCGGCCATTCCAAGGCATGCTTCTCATGGCCGGGCAATTCCAGCCTGCTGAAGAGGCGGCCATCGGCGCCGAGGCCCGGCAACAGAAAGAGGTCCATGACGGTGCGAAGGTGATGAACCGGGGAGCGGCGGGCAGCGCATTGAGCAAGTCAGGCGTCATCGTTCCGCACCCCATCGCCATGAACCGACTGCTACCCCTGTTCACCATCGCCCTGGCAACGCAAGCCAGCGCGCAACTCATCAACGGAAGCTTCGAGCAGAATGGCGTGCAGAACTTCATGGGCTGGGAATGGACCTGCGAGGACCCCCTAGCGTGGAACGAGGCACCAGCCGGGGCCGGTCAATGGTCCGTCTCCAAAGAGTCCGGGCACGCCAAAGGCTGCTTCCCGAATCATCTGTTCCAGCGGTTGAGCGGCGTACAGGACGGTGACCTGCTCACCATCAGCGGCTGGGTGCGTTGCGATGATGATGTGATCTGCCTCGGCGCTTACTTCGGATTGGGCACCATTAATAACGGCACTTTCCAGCTGGAGGAGAACATGGGCACGAACCAATTCCCTTGGACTTACTTGACCATCACCGATACCGTTGAACTCGCAGCAGGGGACACGTCCATCCTGGTGCTTAATGCCGGCTTCATCGGTGGTCCGATCAATCCGAATCCCGGCCATTTCGACGGCTTCGCCGTCGCCCCGGCGCTAAGCATTGATGTTGCGGCGCGAACATCGGCGCACATCCGGCAGGATGCGGGCACGCTCTACGTCTCGTGCGGCGAGGAGCGCCTGCTCGCGACGAACGTGATGGACCTGACCGGAAGGAACGTCGGAGCGGATATCGTGCGCACGGGACCGTCCAGCTGCCAGTTCAGCACCAGCCACCTGCCGACCGGGACCTATTTCGTGAGCGTTCGGACACCGACGGGCGAGCGCGCGTCGCGCTTCGCGGTGCAGTGATCAAGCCAACTCCCGCACCATCGCCAGCGCTGCTTCCATCGGGCCGTGCATCACCACATCGTCGGAGATGAAGGGCACGCGCTTGCGCAGACCGGCCACCAGCGCTTCCACGGGTTTCGCGCTGCGCAAGGGCCTGCGGAACTCCAGCGCCTGAGCAGCTGCGAGCAGCTCGATGGCGAGCACGCGCTCCACATCGTGCACCACTTGCCAGGTCTTGATCGCCGCTGCGGCGCCCATGCTCACATGGTCCTCCTGCCCGTTGCTGCTGTCGATGGTATCGACGCTGTTGGGCATGCACCGCTGCTTGTTGGCGCTCACCAGCGAAGCCGCCGTGTACTGCGGGATCATGAAGCCGCTGTTCAAGCCGCTCTTCGCGACCAGGAATGGCGGCAACCCGCGCTGACCGCTGATGAGCTTGTAGATGCGCCGCTCGCTGATGCTGCCGAGCTCGGCCACGGCGATGGCGAGGAAATCGAGCGAGAGCGCCAGCGGCTGTCCGTGGAAATTGCCCGCGCTGATGATCAGGTCGTCGTCGTCGAAGACCGTCGGGTTGTCGGTGACGGACTCCAATTCGCGCTGCACCACGGTGGCCACGTGCGCGATGGCATCACGGCTGGCGCCATGCACCTGCGGGATGCAGCGGAACGAATACGGATCCTGCACGTGCTTCTTCTCCTGTGCCGCGATGGCGCTGCCTTCGAGCAGTTCGCGCATGTGCCCCGCCACTTGCGCCTGTCCCGGATGCGGGCGCACCGCGTGCACGCTGGGATGAAAAGGCTC
This sequence comes from Flavobacteriales bacterium, assembly GCA_016788405.1. GTDB lineage: Bacteria > Bacteroidota > Bacteroidia > Flavobacteriales_F > PHOS-HE28 > PHOS-HE28. The sequence goes on along the minus strand of JAEUSX010000143.1, from coordinate 4,861 downwards.
CAAACGACCATCGAAGGCATCGAGCGAGACCGCAGCGATCAGGTCGGCGAGGTGCGCGAGGCGCATGCTCTTCACCGTGAGCAGCGCGGCATACGCGTTCATGAATTGCGTGCCGTTGAGCAACGCGAGGCCTTCCTTCGGACCGAGCTCCAGCGGCGACCAGCCGAGCTTCTTCAACGCGGCCGCGCTCGTCATGCGCTTGCCGCCCATCACCACTTCGCCGAGGCCGAGCAGCGGCAGCGCGAGGTGCGCGAGCGGCGCGAGATCGCCCGATGCGCCGAGTGAGCCGCGTTCGTACACCACGGGCAGGACGTCGGCATTGTACATGTCGACCAATCGCTGAACGGTGGTGAGCGCCACCGCGCTGTGTCCGAAGGCCATGTTCTGCACCTTCAGCACCAGCATGGCGCGTACGATCTCCGCGGGCACGGGATCGCCGCTGCCGCAGGCGTGGCTCATCACCAGGTTCTTCTGCAATTGCGCGAGGTCGCGCTTCGCGATGCTGCGGTCGTGCAGCGCACCGAAGCCGGTGTTCACGCCGTAGATGGGCGTGTCGCTGTCCTTCAGTTTCTGCTGCAGCCAAGCATGGCTGCGCTTCACGGCGCTCACGGCATCCTTCGCCAGGGCGATGGGCTTCCGCTCGCGCAGGATCGCGTCGAACTCCGCGAGCGAAAGGCCGGTGGTGGTGATGGCAATGGCCTTTGGCATCACTTCAGTCGTTGAATGAGTTCATCCATCGTCATCGCATCGCCCTTCTCGTTCGCGCCCATCTTCTTCAGGGTCACCAAGCCGGCGTTCATCTCCGTCTCGCCCACGATGGCCACGTAGGGGATGCCCTTCTTCTCGGCGTAGGTGAATTGCTTCGGCAGCTTCACTTGGTCGGGATAGAGCTCCGAGGCGATGCCCGCTTCGCGCACCTGGCGCAAGAGCTTCAAGCAATGCATCGCTTCCTTCTCGCCGAAGTTGGCGAAGAGCAACTTGGTGCTGCTGCCCAGTTCTGTCGGGAACTTGTTCGTCTCCAGCAGCACATCGTAGATGCGATCGGCGCCGAAGCTGATGCCAACGCCGCTCATGCCCTTGAGTCCGAAGACACCGGTGAGATCATCGTAGCGGCCGCCGCCGCAGATGCTGCTATGCAATGTGCCCTCGGCGGCCTTCACTTCGAAGATGGCGCCGGTGTAGTAGTCGAGGCCGCGGGCGAGAGTGAGGTCGTGAAAAACTCGATTATCGACTGCCTTTGTGGCCCCATTTGCCAGCGCATAGAAAACATCGCCAAGTTCCTTCAGCCCCTGAAGGCCAACTGCGACACCAGCCTCTTCGAACATGGTCGACAGCATCCGGTGATTCTGAGGTCCACGCTCATCTTCCATTGGGATGATTCGGCCATAGAAGGCAGTCAAATCATCAACCACTTTTGAACTGAAGTTGTTCTTCCGCAACTCCTCAGCAACACCCTCCACGCCGACTTTGTCCCTTTTGTCCATGATCGTAATGAACTCCGTGGCTCGGTCGGACACATTGAAAAGCTCAACCAATCCAAGTAGAATCTTACGATTGTTGACATGCACCTTTACCTTGAGGGCGAGTGCATCGAATACTTCTTGCATCAGGCACACTAACTCCACTTCGTTCAATAAGCTCGTGCTCCCGATCACATCGGCATCGCACTGGTAGAACTCGCGGTACCGGCCCTTCTGCGGGCGATCGGCGCGCCACACCGGCTGGATCTGGTAGCGCTTGAAGGGGAAGGCGAGCTCGTTCTGGTTCTGCACCACGTAGCGCGCGAAGGGAACGGTGAGGTCGTAGCGCAAGGCTTCCGCAGCGAGGCTCTTGCTTCCATCCTGTACTGCTCGCTCCAACTCGGCGCCGCGCTTCAGGATCTTGAAGATCAACCGATCCCCCTCCTCGCCGTACTTCCCCGTGAGCGTGTCCAGATTCTCCATGGCGGGCGTCTCCAGCGGCAGGTAGCCGTACTTCTGGAACACACGCTCGATGGTGCCGAAGATGTACTTACGGCGGAGCATCTCCACGGGACCGAAGTCGCGTGTGCCCTTGGGGATGGAAGGCTTGGTGGCCATGGGCGGCGAAAGTAGCGGCTGCCATTCGCGCCGTTCACACGCATTCGGTAAGTTCGTTCCACCAAACCATACCCTTCATGGACTTCAGCAACGTGAACTTCCTTGCCGTGCTCGTAGCGACGATAGCCGCCTTCTTCCTGGGCTTCGTCTGGTACAGCTTCCTCTTCGGCAAGCGCTGGATGAAGGAATTGGGCTTCTCGGAAGAGGAATTGAAGAAAGGCGCCAACATGGGCATGATCTTCGGCAGCACCCTGGCGCTCACTTTCGTGATGGGTCTGGGCCTCGCCATGCTCTGGCATACCGAGGACCCGACGAAGCTCACCTGGAGCGTCGGATTGTTGCACGGCCTCTTCATCGGGGTGTGCTTCGTAGCCACCAGCACCGGCATCAATTACCTGTACCAACGGAAGTCGCTTGCGCTGTGGGCCATCGATGCGGGCTATCAAGTCTGCTTCCTCGCGCTGCAAGGGGCCATCATCGGAGCGTGGCATTAGCACAGCGCATGAGCGCGCGGTTGACGGCAAGCATGCCTTCCCATGGAAGCATACGGATACAACAAGGCACTTTCGGCGAGTGATCGCGCGATCGGCGAACAACTCGCGGCCGTGATCCGGCGCCACTTGCCTGAGGCAGAGGAGCGCATCTGGCATGCGCACCCCGTGTGGTTCCTCGACGGCAATCCGGTGGTGGGCTACAGCAAACTCAAAGGCGGCGTGCGGCTGCTCTTCTGGAGCGGTCGCTCCTTCAACGAGCCCGGCCTCAGCAACGAGGGCAAGTTCCAAGCGGCTGAAGCACGCTATGCCAGCGCCGACCAGATCGATGAGGCGTTGCTGGGGCGTTGGCTGGCCAAGTCACGCGACATCCAATGGGACTACAAGAACATCGTGAAGCGCAAGGGCGTGCTGCTGCGATTGAAGTGAGCAAGGAACACGCAAGGCTTCGCACCTTCGCTTCATGGCCCTCGACTACTCCCCCACCCCCGGCAGCATCCTCACCATCCGCTTCCAGGACTGCGACCCCTTCAATCACTTGAACAACGGGCGCTACACGGACTACTTCCTCAATGCGCGCGAGGATCACTTGCTGGAGCATTACGGCCTGGACATCTACAAGATCGCCCGCGAAACGGGCCTGTGCTGGGTGGTGAGCACGAGCCAGATCGCCTACCTGCGTCCGGCCATCACCATGGAGAAGGTGCTCATCGAGACGCAGCTGATCCGCTGGTCGCCCAAGCATGTGCAGGTGGAGATGCGCATGTGGGACGAAGGCCGCAACGCGCTGAAGAGCTTCTGCTGGATGGGCTTCGTGCACTTCGACCTGCGCACCGGCAAGGTGGCCTCGCACAACGAAGGATACGTGGAGCTGTTCCAACGGGTGCATGCGCCGGTATCAGAAGAGAGCTTCGATGCACGGCTGGCGGCGCTGAAGGCCGGCTGAGGCCGGTTATTCGAAGGTGAAGAAGAAGTAGCGGACAGCGGCCCACTCCTTCGGGATGCCGGCGGCGTAGCCGATGGTGCTGCGCGATGCGTTCTCCACGCGGCCATCCTCGTTCACGTACCCGATGGTGCTCCGGCTGCTGTTCTCCACGCGCCCATCGTCGTTCACATAGCCCACCGTGCTGCGGCTGCTGTTCTCGATGCGGCCATCGTCGTTGATGTAGCCGATGGTGCTGCGCGAGGCGTTCTCGATGCGTCCGTCCTTGTTGATGTAGCCCACGGTGCTGCGCGAGGCGTTCTCGATCCGGCCATCGGCATTGATGTAGCCGGTGGTGCTGCGCGAGGCGTTCTCGATGCGCTGGGCCTGTCCGGCCAAGGCGATGAGGGTGAGAAAGGAGAAGAGGAGCTGCCGCATCCGGATGATCGTACTATGCGCGATGCGCCATCAAGAACCGTGCACAGCATCGCGCCATTGTACTTGGCGGCTCACTCCTTCACGAAGCGCACGGGGTGCAGGCCCGCGATGCCGACGGCGTGCGCCACGTACACGCCCTTGCCGAGCGCGTTGGTGCCGACGACGGTGCGCTCACTGTTGATCCGCTCACGCAGCACCTGGCGTCCGCTGGCATCGAGCACGCGCAGTTCCGCACCGATCGCGTCGGCAGGCGCCAGCACGGTGATGCCCTCGGTTCCGGCGATCACGCGCATCGCTGAGGCGTTCTCCTCCGGCACGCGCGTGCTGATGTCGTTGCTGCGGAAGCTGAAGGCCTCGAGGAAGACGCCGCTGTCGAAGGCCATGTCGCTCACGTCGGCGATGGCCACCTTGAAGTGGTAGATGTCATCGGGCGAGACCTCTGCGAAGACCGTGAGGTTGGTGGTGAAGCCATCGTAGGTCACATACTGTCCGGCGCCGGCCTCATTGTTCACGAAGTAGGAGCTGTTCAGGCCTTCGTTCACATTGTTGATCGCCACCGGTGTGCCGTCGGGCAGCGCCGCGACATTGGTGGGCATGGGGAAGCCAGGACCGGTGAGCCAGATGGCGAACACATCATTGAATGCGCTGCCCACGAACTCGGGGTACTCCTCGCTGCCGAAGCTGAAGTTGAAGAGCAGCGTATCGCCCGTCGGGATGCAGTCGAATTCGAGCACGCAGGCATCGTAGGTGGGCATGCCGCCCACCGCTGCGGTCAGATCGGGATCGCCCGGGGTGCTGGGGTAATCGGAAGCGAAGTTGCCGACCGGCCCGGCCACCAAGGATGCGGATCCCGTGGTGAGCACCAGGCCCTCTTCGATCTCCATCTCCGAGGTCCCGCTGAACTGCCCCATGGCGCTGCCCGCGCAATTCAC
>JAEUSX010000210.1 GCA_016788405.1 Flavobacteriales bacterium | reverse complement strand
TTCTCCAGTGCGCTCTTCGCCCAGAGCACCACGTTGCTTCGGCTCAGTCCCGGCGCAACGCCGTACACGATGATGGTGCGAGCGATGGCCCATTTGCCAAGGCCGGCATTCATCACCAAGCGCTCGCCTTCGAGCTTGCTGTGGCCGTAGATGCTGAGCGGCGCGGGCGCATCGTCCTCACGATAGGGGCCGTTGAGTCCGTCGAAGATGAAATCGGTGCTGAGGAAGATGAAGTGGCTGCGGTGCCGCTTGGCCGCGTCGACGAGGAGCCCGGTCGCCGTTACGTTCTGCGTCTGGCAGGCATCCGGATCCGTTTCGCAGGCATCCACATTCGTCATCGCCGCTCCATGCACCACGACCATCGGCCGGGTGGAATCGAAGACGCGATTCACATCTTCTCTTGATGTGATGTCGAGCGCGTGGTACCGAGAGCCCAAGGGCTCAGGAGTTCGGTCCGGCCCTCTGCTGGTGGCGATGAGCTCCACTTCCGCATCATCGCGCAAAGCGCTTACGAGCTTCTGGCCGAGAAGGCCATTCGAGCCCGTGACCAGAATCCGCAGTTTCTCAGGCATGGCCGCGAATCTATCGGTGGGTTCACGCTCCGCGGTGCACCAGCGCCACGGCATAGGCGCAGGCGCCTTCATCCCGTCCTACGAATCCCATGCGTTCGTTGGTGGTGGCTTTGATGCTCACCGCATCGTCCTCCACACCGAGAAGTGGGGCGATGGTCTCACGCATGTCTAGCGCATGAGGCATCACCTTGGGCTGCTCCATCACCAGCGTGCAATCCACGTTCACCGCTCGCCAGCCTCTGTCTCGGAGCAGATCGACCACGGCTGCCAGCAGGCGCTTGCTGTCAGCACCTTTCCATTGGGCATCCGAATTCGGGAAATGCTGGCCGATATCCCCAAGGCCCACTGCGCCCAGAAGCGCATCGCAGATGGCATGCAACAGCACGTCGGCATCGCTATGGCCGTCGAGGCCCTTCGCGTGCTCGATCCGCACGCCGCCCAACCAGAGCTCTCGGCCAGCGACCAGCCTGTGCGCATCGTAACCGAAACCGACGCGGAGAAGAGGGCTGCCCGAGGGGGCCATCACTCGGCCTTCTTCTTCTTGCCGCCCTTACCGTCGAAAACGAAGCCGAGCGTGAATCGCAAGGTGTTGGCCAGCGGGCTGCGCTGCTGGTTGGCGATCAGATAGCTCATGTCCAGGGCGAACTTGCTGTACCGCAAGCCCAAGCCTACGGTGAAGTACTGGCGATTGCCTTTATTGAAATGCTCATGGAAATAGCCGGCGCGGAAGGCGAACTGCTTATCGTACCAATACTCTATCCCACCCGCCAGGTTGATCTCCTGCAATTCCTCTCGCCGCTTGCTGCCGTCGAGGATGGTGAAGCTGGTGCTATCGGCATTCCAGATCACCACGCCTGGCGCATCGCTGAAACTCCCGAAGATGCCTTCGGCCACGCCAACGTTCGGACTGCGGCCGCTCACCACCTGACGCTCGTTGGTCACGGGATCGATCGCGCCGTTCGGGTCGTACACGGGCGGGGTGGGCACGAGGAGCTTGTTCACGTCGAGATTCGCGGTGAGGCTGTTATGGTCATCCAAATCGATCGTGAACGCAGGTCCGAGGCGCAGGTTGATGGGGATGAAGTCCTTGTTGGCCGATGAGGTGTAGCTCATCTTGGCGCCCACATTGCTCACATTCAACCCGAAGGCGAAGGTTGCGTCCTTCTCACCGACCTGCATGTCCTGCTTCTGATAGAAGAAGCTGACATCCGCCGCGACGCTCTGCCCGGCTTTGCTGTTGGCGCCTTGAACGCTGATGCCGCCGGTGAGATTGCTATTGATGTAGCGGATGGCGATGCCACCGGAGAAGTGGTCGCTGAACTTCTGCGCGAAGGCCACATCAACCGCGAATTCGGCGGGCTTGAATTCGCGGATGGTGCTTCCGTTGATGTCCGTGAAGGTGATGCTCCCGAGGTTGAAGTACCGCAGGCTTCCTCCGATGGCGCTGCGATCGTTCGAGAGCTTTTTGTATCCCGTCACGTAGGCCAGGCTCATGTCCGGCACCAGCTTGCGCAGCCAAGGGCTGTAGCTGATGCTGAATTCGCCTTCCTTGTCAGCGAAAGCCAGCTTTGAAGGGTTCCAATGGATGGAGTTGGCATCGGGAGAAACCGCCACGCCCGCATCGCCCATGCCTCCGGCCCGACTGTCCACGGAGATCATCAAGAAGGGCACCGCCGTGGTGATGGTGTTCATGAAGCCTTCCTTGCAGTCCCGGCCGTTGAGCTGGTTCACGCACGCTTTGTTCTGGGCGAATGCAGTCGGCAGCGAGGCTGTCGCAAGAGCGAGAGCCAAGAGTATCTGCAAGAAGGTCCGATGCGTCATCAGGGCGGATTCGTGGAAAGGGCTGCGAATATACTGGCGGTCCGGCGGTTGCGGTGTCATCTCAGGATCACGAGTTTCTCGAATTCCTCCGCTTTGGCGCCGTCCTGGGCGGCTACACTGAGGCGATACACGTAAACCCCTCGGCCAAGCGGGTCGCCGAAGTCATCACGGCCGTCCCAGGCCAACGGCTCCGTGCGGAACCCTTCGCAATTCAGCTTACGGTTCAGGGTCTTCACCAAGCGGCCGCTCACGGTGAAGACCTGCACCTGGGCGTCAAGCGTCGCGCACGGCCGGTTGTGCTCGAAATAGAACTCCGTGCGCGTGGTGAACGGGTTGGGGTAGTTGAGCACGTGGTCCAGCGCCAGCTCCGCGCTCGAGGCCACGACGAACTCAGTACTGGCTTGATTGGAATTGTTGTGCGTGTCCCATGCCTTCAGCGTGAGCGTGTGCCGGCCATCGGCGAGTTTGCCGAAGCGGTAGCGCACCTGCCCGCTCTTGTAGGTGTCCAGGTCCGATTCGTACAGGTCATTGAGCACGAAGGCCTGCTCGGTATTCTCGTCCAGGGTGGCGAGTAGATCGTGGCCGATGCTCGACCCCACGGTGTTGATGCCACTGTCATCGAAGAGCTTGGCGAAGAGCAGCGGTGTCTCATTGGTGATGCCGCCACGGACGAACCGTTCGTCGTTCAAGTACACATCGATGCGAGGCCCGGCTGCATCGGCCAGCACATCGGTCGCGCTGCCGCCCACGATGGGGTCATTGTCGTATCCGCAGGCATTCGAGGTGGTGGTCTCCGCATAGCAGGCGATCCGCCCCGTTCCGAATTGATAGTTGATGTCCTTGGGCACCATGAAGGTGAACGTGAAGGTGCCGTTGACAACGGTTGCACGGCCGCGATAGATCACATTCTTCCGCACCTTGAAGGTGAAGGGACCGCCACCATCATTCGCGAGCGTGTTCTGGGAGATCTGCTTGTCGAAGACAATGGGCACCACCACGCCGTTGAAGTCCTGAACCTGTTGACCATTGAGGTCCTCGACCTGCCCCTGCACGCGCACCACGCTCAACGCTTTCAAGGTGTCCAGAGGCTGGCCAAGGGTGTCCGTTATCGCGGTGATTTCGATGCGATGACGGGGGAGCGCCAAGGGCATGCTCGGATCGCCAAGAAGCGAGAAATTGCGGTGGTTGCGCAAGGTGGCCTGTGCCACAGCGATGTCCCGCTTCGTGTACTGGAAAGCGTCGCCGATTCGGGCCGGCCTTCCTTGCTCATCCTCGGTCTCGAAGATGTGGTCGTAGTAGAAATTGGCCAGCCTGAAATTCTGGCTGCTGTACGCCAGACGGGTCGTGGTCATCAGCGCTACGCCGCCGCCATCAGGATTGAGCAGCACGTATTCACCGGCCGAGGTGCGCCCAGGGTCGTCCCAGCGGCTGAATTCGCAAGTGGCCGTCATGAAGACCGGCAGCCGGTCCTTGTTGTTCCACTCGAGGATCGTGGTGTTGTCGAGCAGGCGCTCATGCGCCCAACCTACTTCGCCGCCATGTCCCACGTAATTCACCACGAGCTGCCCCTTCTGCACCTTATCGCGCAGGTCGGAAGTGGCTTGCGGATACCGCTGGCCACCGGGCGTGGCGACCTGTTGATACGCATCCATGTAGATCTTGTCCACATTCAAGAAAGGATGCTCGCGCTCCACGCGGCGTGCGAGCGAATCGCTCTGGTCCATGTGGATCACGCCCTCGAAGCCATCCCCGCTCTGGTCATCGCTCACGAAGAGCACGTGCGTGCGCCAATCCGCGATGCCGCCGTCCCCATCGTTGCTGCAGCTGCCGCCAGAGCTGCCCATGCCCCGAAGCGCATCGTAGCCGAGTATCTTGTCCACTACTTCCCGCGCTTGTTCGGTGGTGTGCACCGTCAGGCGTCCGACACCGATGTCCACCAGATCGCCTGTGCCCTCGCCTTCATTCGCATCCAGCAGCCCGAAGTAATCGTCTGAGGTGTAGCTGCGGGAGTAGTCAACGGCATCCTCGGTCTGGTAGGAAGGAACCAGATTCTGGTTGCTGCCGGAGAGCGAGATGTTGTTATAGGAGCCATCACCGAAGAGCAGCAGGTAGCGCGGCATGAGCGATTCATCGGTTCCGGCACGATCGTAAAGCATGCGCATGTACCGCTTGATGGCTGTTGCATCGCGCAGCCCTCCGGAGAACTCATTGAACACTTGCTGATTGGTCACGACCCGCACGCTCAAGCCCTCATCGCTGCGCCTGGCGGCCAGGCGCTGAGCTTGCGCTAGAAAGGCCGGTGGACAGACGATCACCAGATCCATGGGGTTCGGCGTAGCATGAAGGTCCTGGTTCTCCACACGTCCCAAGGGGATCGGAACGAGGTAGTTCGCATCACGGAATGCGATGAACTCACGAACGCCATCGGTCGGGAGCTTGAAGATGCGCTGATTCCCATTCGTCGAAAAGTCCACACTGCCTGGGTTCAGGGGATCCGTGACATCCCAGATCCGTTGAACGAGCTGTGCTTGTTCCATCACGAATTCGCTCACGTCTCCAGTACCCTGCGATTCCAGTGATCGGAACGAAAGCTGATCCCCGGTCATCCTCAGTTGTCGGACGCAGTTCAGGCGCAGGTAGTTCATCCAGCCCATGGATGTGGCCGGATCATACTTGTCGAAGGTCACCGAGAGCGGAACCTGATTGCCCCCGGCATTCCATTCGAATGTGTCCTGGACCACGCGCGCCACTGCCCCGGTGGAACTGTTCACGATGCTCTGCACGGGCAAGGTGGCGTTGAATGCCCCGCCGGAGGTGATTTCAAAATTGCTGTAGTTCGTCTGCACCCCGGAGTGGAAGGTCTTGCCCGCCACGCTCACCTCAAGTGTGATGGGCTCTGAGGCATCCAGGTTAGGCGTGTCGAAACTGTAATTGTAGCTGGTCACCAGGTCATACACCTCTCCGAACCAAGTGCGCCCGCTCTTGATGAGATTGACCAAGTCGCGGTCAATGACCTGCCGATCGTTGAAGCGCGTGATGGTGCGGGTGGCCGGAAGCGCTGATTGAGCGATGGTTTGAACACGTACCGGGGGATCCACATCCAGTCCGATGAAGTACGAGGATGAATCCGTGAAAACGTGCTTGACATGACTGAAGAGTGAGTCATTCAGGGTCCATCGGGTCGGCCCCTTCGCGTAAAAGAGCACAAAGTCACTCGGGCCGAACTGTCCGTCCCCGCCGTCAATGACTTCAATGGCATGCGGGAACAGGTCGGTGGGCACTTCTTCAGCGTTCGTGAAGGGAAGAAGGCCGTTGTGATTGCCATAAACGTTGATCCGCTCACTGGTGAGTCCGGAGGTATTCACCCCGAGGCTTTGGAGGAAATCATAGCTGAGTTTGTAAACCCCATCCTTGGCCACCGAAAATCGGAACCACTCGCCACTGGCCAAACGTGAATGATCCGGGTAGTTCATTTTTCTTGATCCGGAGTCATCGTTTGCCGATTCGGAGATTACATAGTTGAATCGGACGAGCTTCTCCAAGGCTCCGGTCGATGGATTTCTTCTGAAGGGCAGTGTGGAGACCAAGAGGTATGGCCGCTTTCGTTGAAAGCGCAACTGACTCTGAATCAAGGGTTCAGCGCTTATTTGGTCCATGAAGGGCCAAGCGCGCGCTTCTGCATCATTCAAGGCCGCGTATTGAGCTTCTTCGATTCGAATGGAGGCTGAGCGGAAACCGTTGGGTAGAGGGATGACTTCTGTGTGGACAGGCACTCCCCCACGTTCCAGGTCCGGTTCAGCGGAGGCCAACCACGGGGAGCCTGGCGTTTCGGATTTGAGTTCGGTAGCTGTTGGCCGGGTGTTCAGCCAGGTCAGCTCGCGGCGCAGAATCGTTTGAGCTCGGCTTTCACCGGCAAAAGCCAACAGGGTCACGATTTGGAGGAGGCGCTTCAGGGAGGTCATCCTAGTCAATCAACAGGTTTTCAACACATCGGTTCGAAAGTACTACCTTCGACCCTTGCCTTTCGGGCAGGGGATCAACGGCAGGTCGGCGGCATTATTGCCGGGGGCACCGGAACCGGTTCGAGAGGTATCCGTATAATTGGCGCTTGCAGTAGGCCCTATTGCAACAGGAGCATGAAGAGAAGCACATTGAGGCACACGCGCTGGCTTACCGCTTGGGTGATGCTCGTTGGGCTGGTGGCTCAAGCCCAGGACCCGCAGTTCACTCAATTCTACGCCAACCCTTTATATCTGAATCCAGCATTCGCGGGCACGGCGCGCTGTCCGAGGGTGGTGCTGAACTACAGGAATCAATGGCCGGCATTGACCGGCACATTCGTCACGACCAGTGCCAGCTACGACCAGCATGTCGATGCCATACTTGGCGGAATCGGGGTGCTCGTCACCAATGACCAAGCCGGCAAAGGCACGCTGAACACTACCACGGTGAGCGGTATCTACTCATACCAGCAAGCCATTTCACGCAAGTTCTCCTTGAAAGTCGGCTTCCAGGCCACCTACTTCCAGAAATCCTTGGACTGGAGCAAACTCACTTTCGGTGATCAGATTGACCCGCGTCGTGGCTTCATCTACAACACGAACGATGTGCCTCGCGGGGGCAAGGTCGGCAACGCCGATTTCAGCGCTGGCGTCTTGGGGTATACCGACATCTACTTCGTCGGGGTAGCGGTGCACCACCTCACACAGCCCAATGAGTCATTGATCGTTGGGACCAGTAAGCTGCCCATGAAGATCACCGGGCATGCGGGCGCCGCCATCCCTTTGGGCATGCGTGGGAAGTACGGGGACGCGCGGACCCGTATCGCACCGAACGTACTTTTTCAGCAGCAGGCTGCGTTCCGTCAATTGAACCTCGGATTGTACGTGGACCACGGTCCGATCACCGCCGGGGTCTGGTACCGGACACGCGATTCCTTCATCATGCTCATCGGCTTCCATACTGAGAAGTTCAAGTTCGGCTACAGCTACGACCTGACGACTAGTAAACTCACCACCCGCACCGCTGGTTCGCACGAGGTGAGCATGCAACTCCAGTTCAATTGCAAACCCAAGAAGCGCCGATTCCGCGTGGTGGCCTGCCCCACGTTCTGATCGCGCTCAACGTTAAAACACCGCAACATGAGCCTTGCAAGGAAGACAGGGATCCTGGTGCTGGTAAGCGCGCTCGCCTCAAGCTGCAACTTCGAGAAGAGCGGAGCTACCGGTTGGAATTACAATGACTCCAAGAACGGAGGCTTCGAGAAGGCCAGTTTCGAGGAGCAGGAGAACGGCCCCGGTCTGGTATTGATCGAAGGCGGTCAGTTCACCATGGGTCGGGTTACTGACGATCTCCGCCATGAGTGGGATCACATTCCGCGCACCGTTACGGTCTCTTCCTTTTACATGGACGAGGCGGAGGTCACCAACTTCTACTGGTTGGAATACCTCTACTGGCTGGATCGAGTGTTCGCAGCGGACTATCCCGAGATTTACAAGAAGGCGCTTCCCGATACGCTGGTTTGGAGGAACAAGCTGGCCTTCAATGAGCCTTTTGTGGAGTATTACTTAAGGCACCCCGCGTATCGTGATTACCCTGTGGTCGGGGTGAACTGGCTGCAGGCGAACGACTATTGTGCGTGGCGGACTGACCGCGTGAATGAGATCATCCTCATCCGCGAGGGCTTGTTCGAGCACTACACGAATCAGATCAACGAGGACCACTTCAACACGGATTCTTACCTGGCTGGGCAGTACGAAAGCGGCAAGAAGGTGGATGGTGTTGTCGACTTCAATCCGAACAAGGACCGTCGCAATATCAAGATGGAGGATGGCGTCCTCCTTCCTCGGTACCGACTTCCAACCGAGGCGGAATGGGAGTACGCTGCGTACGGCATCATTGGCGCCACCGTCGATGAGCGTGTGGTGGAGCGCCGCATCTATCCATGGAATGGCCACTGGGTTCGCTACGACAGCCGCAAGCGGGGTGGAGCCTTCTACGGTGACTTCCGCGGTAACTTCATGCGCGGCAGGGGCGACTACATGGGTGTCGCGGGTAGCTTGAATGACAATGCTGATATTACTTCTCCGGTATTCAGCTTTTGGCCGAATGACTACGGCCTCTACAACATGGCTGGCAACGTGAGCGAATGGGTGATGGACGTTTACCGGCACCTCAGTCCGGAAGACAAGGATGATTTCCGCCCCTTCCGTGGCAATGTGTTCAAGACCAAAGTGCTCAACAGTGATGGCGTGATCCAGGACAAGCACGATCTGGTGATCTACGACGTCGATGGCATCAAGTACTACCTCACCGAATTCCAATTGGCCATGCAAGGTCGGGCCACGGACGAGGAAGCAGCCCTGATCGATGAGTTGCTGACCGCTGCCGATCAAGCCATTGAGTTCAATAACACCCGGAAGCCCGATGCGGCCATGCAACGGGTGCAGGACATGATCGATAACATCAAGGGCAAGGACCTTGAGATCTGCCCGAAGCTCCTTGCAGGGATCAGCGACTATCAGAGCGACCAGCCTGGGGATGTCCGCGTTCGCAATGTCACCGTAGAGGAGAACATCGACCGCCGCAACTACCGTCAGAGCGACAACATCGATTTCCGCGACGGCGATGTTGAGAGCAGCATCTATTATGAGCAGCCCGATTACGAGGGCAATGCGATGTATGACTGGGGCAAGACCACCCTCATCAACGATCGCAGTCGTGTGTACAAGGGTGCCAGTTGGGCGGACCGCATCTACTGGGCTGGTCCTGCTACGCGTCGCCATCTCGATGAGCGCCAGAGCACTTCCACCATCGGCTTCCGTTGCGCGATGACGCGTGTTGGAAGCCCGAAAGGAATGGGTGACGACAAGCGCCGCAAGAAGTTGAGCGAGGAGAAGAAGCGCTGACCGGGATAACGGCCTCTACATTCGACCCTCGGTGACACCGGGGGTCGACTATTACATGGGTCCACAAGCGCTTCATGATATCTTCCTGAGAACGACCGGTGCGTGCACGGACACTAGGGCCGTTCCTGAAGGGAGCATGTTCTTCGCTTTGAAGGGCCCTCGGTTCAACGCGAATGCCCTTGCCTCACAAGCACTGGAACAGGGCGCTCGCTACGCGGTCATTGACGAGCCCGAGCATGTGGTCGACGATCGGTGCATATTGGTCAAGGACGTGCTCGCGTCACTGCAGCATTTGGCTCGACATCATCGTCGAACGCTTGAACTGCCTGTTCTGGCAATAACTGGATCGAACGGGAAGACGACGACCAAGGAGTTGATCAATGCGGTCATGTCGGCGAGCAGGCCCACCTTGGCTACGTGCGGAAACCTGAACAACCATATCGGTGTGCCGATCACGCTCCTGCAGCTGAGGCCGTCGCATCGATTCGCGATCATCGAGATGGGAGCGAACAAGCCCGGTGACATCCAGGAGCTCATGGCGATCGCCGAGCCTACGCATGGCCTGATCACGAATATCGGGAGGGCGCACTTGGAGGGATTCGGAGGAATGGCCGGCGTGGAAAGGACAAAGACCGAGATGTACCGTTGGCTCGGTGGTCACTCCGGCGAAGTGTTCGTTCATGCGGATGATGTCTTGTTGATGGAGCAATCAGCTGGGTTTCGTCAGCGCTGGACATACGGAGTGAGCCCGGATGCACGCACACAAGGAGGCGCTTGCCAGGATGACCATCGACTCGCTTTCTGGTTCCGCACGATAGCTGGAGCCCGGGTCGAGGTGCGGACACAGCTGGTGGGCGGCTACAATCTGCCGAACGCCCTGGCCGCCGTGGCTGCCGGTCAGAACTTCGGCGTCGAGGATGCGTTGATCGTCAAAGCCATCGAGGAGTTCACCCCAGGTAATCAAAGGTCCCAGTGGGTCGAGACGGGACGGAATGAAGTGATCCTGGACGCGTATAACGCGAATCCGACCAGCGTAGAGGCTGCGCTGATGAATCTGGCAAGTACGGCCTCGAGCAGGCCAAAACTGGCGGTGCTTGGTGATATGCTCGAGCTTGGCAGTGAAGGGCCGGCGGAGCACGCTCGGATCATTCGACTTTGCGATGACCTCGGGCTTCCAGCCGTGTTCGTCGGTCCGCAATTCAAGCATTCCGCAGGCGGCCGTTCGGCTTACAAGGGGGTCGCAGAACTCATGGAGGCATGGTCATCCCGACCACCCATTGGCCAATTGATCCTGCTCAAAGGCTCGAGGGGTATGCGCATGGAAACACTGCTTCCTGCGCTATGAGCAGGAGGGATGCGGTTCAGTTGACGTAAAAAAGGCAGAAACCCGCGCTCAGCGCGGGTTCCGTGTGTAGCCCGTAGGGCGCTTTG
>JAEUSX010000163.1 GCA_016788405.1 Flavobacteriales bacterium | reverse complement strand
ACACTGGGCGCATCGGGCTGCCGCTGCCAGCCGCGATAGGCCGCGCCATTGAATGCGATCTCGAGGAAGTAGCGCGGGAGGATCTCCATGCGGGCAGCGAATGTACCGGCGTTACTTCGCCGCATGCCCCGCATCGGCCTGCTCTCCGACACCCACGGCTGGCTCGACCCGCGCTTGAAGGAGCATTTCGCTCAATGCGATGAGATCTGGCACGCCGGCGACATCGGCGACCTGCGCGTGACGGATGAGCTCGCGAAGTGGAAGCCCCTCCGCGCGGTCCACGGCAACATCGACGATGTGAAGTCGCGCGCGGCGTTCCCCGAGCACCAGCGCTTCATTTGCGGCGGGACGCGCGTGTGGATCACGCATATTGGCGGACGGCCGCCGCAATACGACCGCGCGGTGAGGGATGAACTACGCCGCGACCCGCCGGACCTCTTCATCTGCGGGCATTCGCACATCCTGCTCGTGCAATTCGACCCGCAACTGAATTGCCTCAGCATGAACCCGGGTGCGGCAGGAAGGCACGGCATGCACACCATGCGGACAGCGCTGCGCTTCACCCTCGAAGGGGGCAAGCCGAAGGACCTGGAAGTGATCGAGCTCGGCAAGCGAGGAGCGCAGCCGGCTTAGCGCAGCATGCTGAAATGCCCGCGATATTCCTTCGCGTAGGCGCCCCACTCCTTGATGCGCGCCCAGTAAACGAAAACGCTGGAGCTATGACCCGCGCCATCCCAGCCCTGCTCCGGGTCGGTGGTGCGGAAGACCTCATTGCCCCAGCGGTCCCAGATGGCCAGTTCGTACTCCCGCGCACCCACCACAACGGGGCGCCAGGTCTCGTTCCGGTCGTCGCCGGTGGGCGTGAACGCGTTCGGTGCCCAGAAGAAGTGCCCGCTCACGATCACCAGACGAGAGGTGCTGTCGGTGCAGCCGTGCTCGGTGGTCACCACCTGCGTGATCATGTATTGTCCCGGATCGTCGAACACGTGCGTGAAAGCGGAGTCCATTACCTCCTCATCGGCGACGATGTACAGCCACTCCGCCGCACGGGAGCTGTAGTCGGTCACGTCGATCCGTGGATCCATGATGCTCACTTCCTCGGGCAATGCGGTGAAGGCAGCCACTGGATTAGGATACACCACCACCGCGCCGGGCTTGTTGCGCGTCACTGTCGCGATGCACCCCGTGCTGGTGCTCGCCGCGAGCGATACGGAGTAGGTGCCTGGGTCCGCATAGGTGTGCACGAGCTCCTCCAGCTCAGACGTGCTGCCATCACCCAGTTCCCAGTGCAAGGTGTACGGAGTGGCGGCGAAGACCTGCGCGGTGAAGGGGAAGGACTCGCCCACGCATGCTTGCGAACCATTCACGAAATCGACCGTCGGCATCGGGAACACCGTCACCGAATCGGTGTAGCTCGCGGTGCAGCCGAACTCGGTCATCGTGAGCGTCACCGGATAGGTGCCCGGCTCGGCGAAGATGCCCTGCAAGCTCATGCTCTCCGAGGCGTTCGGGAAGCCGGAAAGGCCGAGGTCCCACCAGACCTGCGCGCCATCCCCTTGCGCGCCTTGCGCCAGGAGGAAGGCATTCTGGCCAGGGCAGCGGATCGGCGGCCGCAGGAAGAACACATCCGGCGGCAGGTGCGCATCATACACACGAACGGCCGTATCGGCGCACACCGGTCCGTTCCGAGCGATGAGCGTCACCGTGTGGAAGCCCTGCGAACCATACAGATAGTACGGTGAATCATCAGTGCTCATGTCGGTGGTGATCCCGGGTTCGCCGAAGTCCCAGAGGTACTGCGCCGCATCGATGCTCTGGTTCAGGAAATCGAAGCCGAGCGTGTCGCAGAAACTGGACTGCTCCGCGAAAGCCGCGGTGGGTTGCTCATGCACATTCACGTTCGCACTGTACGTGCCGCTGCAGCCCAAGGCGCTCACCGTGACCGTGACCGCCTGCGTGCCGATGGGCGCGAACTGCACCGTGGGAGCAGGGCCCTGCGCCGTCTGCGGTGTGGCGCCTGGCCCGAACGTCCAGTCGATGGTAGGCGCATTGCCGATGTTGCCGCCGATCACGAATGCGATCTCTTGCGGGCCGCAGAGCGGCGGCGGCACCGTGAACGTGGGCTGCAGCGATGGCGCCACGACGTACACCGAGGACGTGGTGTCGGCGCATGGCGCCCCCGGATTGGCGATAAGCGTGACCGTATAGCTGCCCGGAGCGGGATAGGTGTACGAGGGCGACTGAAGGGTGCTCACGTCGGCGTTCGTGCCGGGATCACCGAAATCCCATTGCCAGAACTGCCCTCCTTGACTCTGGTTATCGAACTGCTGGGTAAGAGAACAGGCCTGGCCAGCGCCTTGAGCGGCGATGATCGCATCCACGGTGGCGTCACAGGCCACGACCCGGAACATGAAATCACGGCGCGTGGTCCCGAGCAGGTTGCCATTCCGGAACTCACTCACGCAAACACCGACCGTGAAGGTGCCCTGCAAGGTGGGATGCACGGTGAGCAGACCGGTGGCGGCATCGATGGCCAGCGGCGGCGTGCTGTTGATCGGATCGGTAGCCGTGTAGGGCGGCGCCCAATTCACCGGCTGATAAGGCGGTGCAAGCGCCAACGGCGCAGGATTGATCGCGTCGGCCCCTTGGAACGGATCGCACAGCGAATAGACGAGTTGATCCCCATCCGGATCGGTCGCGCCGTGGTCGAAGCTCATGTCCTGATTGAGGCAGAGCGCGATCGGCGGATAATCATCGAATCGCGGCGAACTGTTCACGTTGCTCGGCGGCGCTGGAACAGTGATGGTGCAAGTCAAACCTTGCTGGCCGGAGAGGTTCACCATGGCCGGTGTGCGGCAGCAACGCTGATAGCTCACCACGTATCCGCCGGCCACAGGAGGCAGATTGAAGACCTGGACGTACTCCGTGGTGCGCACGCACACGCTCGGAGGGGCGGACAAGCAGGGGTCGTTGAGCACCACGGGGACCACCGTCTCCCCGGGGTCGCTGACGGTAACACTCGTGAAGAGCGCGCCACTAGCGGTGTAGACCGCGAACTGCGCCGCGGCATCGAAACCGGTGCCATTCGTATTGTCAGGCCCGCAATCGCGATAGAGCCGCAAGGTCACCTGGTACTGGTTCCCGCCCAGATGGTCGTAATACATGTCGCCACCGATGATGTGCGTGCACCAGGACGCCGTCGTCACGATCAGCGCTGCTGCGCTGATTGCGATGCGGAGTGAGCTGGCCATGGTGGCTGCTGGTTGGAAGGTCCTATCGAAGGATGGTCAAATGCCCGGAGTACTGCTCTTCATCCGACAGATACAGCACGTAGTAGTAGGTGCCATCGGGCACACCATCGCCATTCCACGTGTTCTTGTAATTCAGGGTCTCATACACCTTGTTGCCCCACCGACCGTAGATGGTGAGCTCGTTGGTGGTGTACTGCACATTGCTGATCTCGAACACATCGTTGTGCCCATCGCCGTTCGGGCTGAACACATTGGGGATCACGATGGGCTGGTAGGGGATCTCGTATTCCATCTCCGCGATGTCTGAGCAGCCATCGGCCGTGGTCACTGTCAGTGTCACGTTGTAGGTGCCCGGTTCATTGGCATCCCAGTTCGCCACTGGCGCCGATTCAGCGAAGCTGTTGCCGCTCATGGTCCAGTCCCATGCGGTGATCACGCCTCCATTGGGGTCACTGGTGTCCGTGAAGGTAACCGCTGTGCCCAATGGCTGCGGTGAGGGCGGATCGGCCGTGAAGCTCGCATCGGGCTGTCCATAGTTCACCACGTTGTCCGTGTAGAATCCAGAGCAATTGTTCTGCGCCACGGTCAAGGTCACTTCATGCGTCCCGGGCCCGGCGAACTGCACCGTAACGACGCTGTCCGTGCTGGTGGGCGGCACGCTGCTTCCGCCCAGGATCCACAGGATGCTCGCGCCGGCATTGAAATCACCGGTAGCCACCAAAGTGACGGGTTCATTGC
This sequence comes from Flavobacteriales bacterium, assembly GCA_016788405.1. GTDB lineage: Bacteria > Bacteroidota > Bacteroidia > Flavobacteriales_F > PHOS-HE28 > PHOS-HE28. The sequence goes on along the minus strand of JAEUSX010000163.1, from coordinate 13,989 downwards.
CGCAGAAGGGCGCCGGAGGTATGAAGACGGGCGATGGGGCGAGGTAGACCTCGTAATCCACGATGATGGTATCCGCGCAAGTGGTGCCGGGGTTGGCGATGAGCGTTACCGGATAGGTGCCCGGCGCAGCGTAGCTCCAACTCGGATTCTGCTCGGTGCTGATGTCGAAGTCGATATTCGGGTCACCGAAGTCCCATTGGAATTCCGTGGCTCCCACGCTGTTGTTCACGAATTGGACGTTCAAGCTCTGGCAGAACTCCGTCTGTTCCTGAATGGCGGAGACCACGCTCGCATCGCAGGCCACCACTTTGAAGAGGAAGTCGCGACGCGTCTCGGTGAGCAATTCGCCATTCCTGAACTCCTGCACGCGAACGCCGACGTTGAAGACGCCCTGCAGCGTTGGCGTGAGGGTGAGCATCCCGCTCACGGGATCGATGGCGATGGCGGGATCGGAATCGATCTGGTAGTTCTCGTCGTAGCCCACATCCCAAGGAACGGGATCGTAAGGCGGCGGGGCCGGCGGGTTCGGCTGCGGTGCCGCGGCCGTAGCGCCATTCAATGGGGTGGCCAGCGAGTACACCAGCGAATCGCCATCGGGATCACTGGCGCTGTGATCGAAAGCGAGCGGCTGGTCGAGGCAAAGCGCGACCGGTGGCAATTGATTGAAGCGGGGAGAACTGTTCACGGGCACGGTGGAGCCCGGGATGCGCGTGGTCACAGTGATGCCGAGGTCTCCAGGATTGATCAGATTCTCGATGATGCCCGTGCGGCAGCAACGCTGATACGTGATGATGTACCCGTTGTCGGTGAGCGGAAGGGTGAAGGTGCCGGTGTACGAGGTGGTCTCGATGCAGACGTTCGGGGGGAGGGTGAGGCAAGGGGAATCCAGCACGACGGGGACCGTGGTGGCCCCAGGGAACGAGAGCAACTGAACCTGGAGCAACGAGTAATTCACTCCGTCGAAGACACCGATGGCCGCTTGCGCATCGAAATCAACCACTGCATCGCAATTGCGGTAAAGCTTCAGTGTGACCGTGTACAGCCCATCACCGAGGTGATCGTAATACAACTCTCCGCCGATGATGTGAGTGGCCCGAGCGGATGACAGAGACACAATGAGGACCAGGACGGAGAGAAGTCGATTCATGCTGTATGGGACCGATTCCTGAGCACAGGCGTTGCCTGCGTCCACGGCCGGGGTGAAAATATCAATAGCTGGCGAAAAGAGCCTCGCCTTCAGAGGCATCGACGGCCACGAAACGGCCATCGGTGCATGCCAGCATCTCGGCAATGCGAACCTGCTCCGGATAGGCCGCACGGGTCACTTCATGCCGAAGCCAGCGCCCACCCAACCGCTGGAGCTCCGTGAAGGCATCGGGCGCTTCGATCCTGTAGTAATGCGCACGCCCTGCCATCCGCCTGTAAGCTGGGAAGCCGGGTCTATCTTCCGCCGCAACCATGACCGCGTTCCTCGACCGCCTGGCGCGACAGCTTCTGGAACAGCACGGCCCTCGATTGGATCGTGTACTCGTCGTGCTGCCGGGGCGCCGGGCGGGTCTGCACCTGCGAAAGTACCTGGCGCAGCATCACGGCGGGGCGCTTTGGAGCCCCGACCTCGTCGATCCATCGGGTTTCCTGGAACTTGTGTCCGGCTGGAAACAAGCCTCCAGCGCATCCTCATTGCTCGCGCTGCACGCATGCCATCGCGAATTGGCGGGTCCACGAGCTGAATCGCTGACAGCCTTCCTCCAATGGGCGCCGACCACCCTGCGGGACATGAGCACCGTCGATGCCCACTTGATCGATCTGGAGAAACTCTACCGCGATCTTCGGGCTTATCATGAGATTGAGGAATGGAGCCTGAAGGACATCGATGCGCCAAGTCCATCACAGCGGCGCGCGCTGCAGCATTGGTCGACCACGGGTGACCTGCACCGGCTGTTCGCGCAGCGCATGGACGAACGGCGCGTAGGCACATATGGCGCGGTGGCTCGCGCTGCGGCGCACGTGTCGGCGAATCCGTCATGGGCGCCCGGATGGGACATGGTCTGGGCAGCCGGCCTCAATGCGCTGGATCCAGCTTCCCTTGCCGTGATGAAAGCGCTGAAGAAGAAAGGTCTGCTCCGGGTGGAATGGGACGCGGACCGGTTCTACCTCGATGATCCGGCCCATGAAGCAGGCATGTTCATGCGAGATGCGATGGCCGTGCTCGGATCCGGTGCGGTCAAGCCCAGGGAAGCCATCACTACGGAAGAGCGGCGCATCGAGCTGGTCGAGCTCGCGGATCGAGCATCGATGGCGCGCTTCGCAGGCCAATGGGCGATGTCGATTCCAGAGAGCGAACGTGCGAAAGCGGCCATCATACTTGCTGATGAGCAGATGCTGATGCCCGTGGTCGAGGCGCTCCCCGCCGAACTCGGCCCGGTGAACATCTCACTTGGGGTTCCGCTGAACGCGCTTCCCGTTCATGGCCTGATCGATCAATTCGTCCGGTTGTCCGCGAAGGGCCCGCTTCGAACGAAGGACCTCGTCGGCTTCCTCGCTCACCCGATGCTGAACCAAGGCGGCAGGACCGATGCCGTGGTAGCCAGCCTGCTTGAGCCCGGATGGCCTCAGTGGGAACGTGCCGCGTTCCTCGATCTGCTCGCGCGATCTGAATTGCCTGTGGATGCGAGGGCGGCGTTCTCGGATGGGAATGCGCTCCCGTATGAGCGGATCCAGTCCGTGCTGGGCTGGGCAAGGCTTGCACGACAAGATGACCCGCTCGCACAAGAGCAGCTCTATCTGCTCGCTGAACAGGAACGGCAGATCAATACCGCCCTCACCGCGCATGATTCGATCGCTGAATCGCTCATCGACCACCACGACCTTCGCAGCCGCTTGCTCGCGGAGGCCAGCCTCACCCTGCTCGGAGAGCCTCTGAGCGGGCTGCAGGTCCTGGGCATGCTGGAGACCCGGGCCATCGACCATGAGCATGTCCTCGTGCTGGGGGCCTCTGAAGGGATGCTGGCCGGCCGCGAGGAGCATCCGAGCTGGATTCCGTTCGAGGTGCGCCGCCGCTGGGGGCTGCCCATGCGACGTGACAGTGATGCGCTGAGCAGCTATCACACGCACCGGCTCCTGCACGTCGCGAAGCGGCTTTGCCTTGCCCACGCCCAAGCTCCCGACGGCGGAGGATCACCGGTCCGCTACTTCGAGCAATGGCGCCAAGGGTTCGCGACGAGTCCGCGCGTACAGATGGTGCGGACTCAAGTCAACGCAAAGGTCTCATTGAGCGCCACGGTGCCTATTCGGATCCGCAAAGACGATGCAGTGCTCGCTGCCTTGCGGCAGCTCTTCGAACGTGGCCTCTCCCCGTCCGCGCTGGGCACCTGGCTGCGCTGCCCACAGGACTTCCACGCCCGGTATGTGCTCGGCATTCGCGATAATGTGATCGCCACGGAGGATCTGGGCGACGACGCGCTCGGAAGGGCCGTGCACGCAGCCGCCGAGATCATCTACGCGCCATGGTTGGGCCGTGCCGTCAGAAGCGAGGACCTGCGTGCCGCAGCGGCCCGCGCGGATGAAATGGTGATGCGCGCGCTCGCAACTGAATTCCCGGACGCGCTGTTGCGCACCGGCTCATACCTCATCAAAGCATCAATTGCAGGCGAAGCGCTCCGACGCGCGCTGCTTGCCGAGTCCGAGGCATGCAGCCAGCGCGTCACCGTGCCGCTGGCGCTTGAGAAAGACCTGCGGGCTGAACTGAAACCTGGCGTATTCATCACCGGCAAGGCCGACCGCATCGAGCATCGCGATGGTGTGCTTTGCGTGATCGACCTGAAGACCGGTGGCGTGCGTGCGAATGAACTCGCCTTGAAGAGCCTTGATCGCGACGCGGTGGGCCCGGAGCAGGTCAAGGCGCTTCAGCTCCTCATTTACGCAGCCTTGGTGCTGCGCATGAACGAGGGCACCAACGAGGTCCGCGCTGGCATTCAGCCCTTGCGCAAGCCATCGCAAGCAGAGCACGCCTGGCTCACCATCGAAGGTGAAGCCGTCGTGACCCGCGATCGGCTTCCGGCCATCGAGACATTGCTCATGACGATCGTGGACGAGATCATGGACCCAGTCGTTCCGTTCATGCATCGCATCGACAACCAGTGGTGCACCAGCTGCGTGCACTGAAAATGGAAGAGGGGGCCGCAGCCCCCTCTTCTTGTCATGATCCTTTCAATCAGCGATAGACGACCTTGTGCGTGCTCTCCTCGCCATTCCGCTTCACCTTGAGGTAGTACACCCCATTGCTCATGCTCGTCAGGTCCATCTCACGGCGATACGTGCCCTCAAAGGCGCGCTGAGTGTCATTGTAGACGGCCTGGCCGAGCGAATTCACCAACTCAACCGTGATGTCCGTTGGCGTACGCACAGAGAAGAGGAACGTGAATTGGCCGTTGTTCGGATTCGGCAGGATGGAGATGCTCCCATCTTCTTCCGCGGTGGCTAATCCCTTGTAGATCTCGCCGGTAAGGTTGCGGCCGCCCAATGACAAGTAGTAGTTCGCGTTCGTGGCCGGCTCGCTGGTGAACGCATCATTGATGATCTCGAATTCACCCTTCCCCGTTACAGGGATGGAGGCCACCACGACCTCCTGCCCTGCGCGCCAGGCAGCCTCGAGATCAGCCAGCGGAGTCATGCCAAAGCCAGCGTACACCTGATAGTTGAATGCGCCGTTCTCGCGCACTGCGCCGGACTTCATCATCGGCAGGTACTGCGCCGGTGCTCCAGTCTGCTGAATGGTGCCCAAGGCAGCACCGCTGTTCCTGTCCCAGCGAACGGTGAATACCACGCTGGAAACGATGCCATCGAAATCAGCACCAGGTCGAAGCTTCACCTCCAATTTATCGCCGTTCCGGAATAGGCCGATGTCAACCGGGCTCTGAGCGAGCGCGGGGGCAAGGATTGCTGCGAGGAGCACGGAACTGAGAGCGGTGCGGAGCATCATGGTCGTTGGGGGATTTCTTGAAAGCCGGGGCAAGATAAAGGGCCAGCGGATCGGCCGCAAGGCGCGATTTCAACATGAATGGACCCGGGCGCAGGTCTATGAAACCGAACAGGGGCCCTTGGAAGGACCCCTGCGCGGTAAACCTGCAAGGAATGATTGGAACCAGCCCAAGGCCAGGAAGAAGGACCTTGGTTGCAGTAAAGACGGGAGGCCCCGACATGGGTTGCCAGCCGCCGTGAAAAATCTATGGAGTGAACTTGTACCCGACCCCCCGGATGGAGTGGAAGTGCCTGGGATTCCGGGGGTCAGCTTCAAACAGTTTTCTGAACGCAACGATGAAATTATCCACCGTCCGGGTCGTCGGGAACACGTTATAGCCCCAGACTTTCTTCAAAATCTCCTCGCGTGAGACGACCTCCCCGGCCTTCTCGACGAGCAAGCGCAGCAGCAATGCCTCACGCTGTGTGAGCACTCGACTTTCACCGGACTTGCCTTTCGCCTCGAACCCATTGAAATCAATGGTGCCACCATCGAATGAATACTGGGAATCCTGCGCGTTGCTCACGGCAGCCGGTCGCTGGACCAGTTTCTTCAATCGCAGGAGCAACTCGGTCAGATCGAACGGCTTGCCAAGATGGTCGTCACCGGCCCGAAGCCCGCGGATCCGGTCATCGGTGGACGAACGCGCGGTGAGGAAGAGCACCGGAACACGATTCCCTTCCAGTCGGATGGTCTCTACCACGGCGAAGCCGTCGATTCCTGGGAGCATGACATCCATGACGACGGCATCGAAATGCGCCCCTCTCAGCCGGGAAAGCGCATCCGGACCGGAATGCTCCGTCGTGACCGAATACCCCTCCATCTCAAGGTTGAGCTTCAGTGCATGCCGTAAAGAGGGCTCATCCTCAACCAGCAAGATGCGTTCTCCGGCCATACCGCAAATATGGCCCCGCTACTTTTGACCACGGATCATGTTCAACCCCGAGCACGCCGAATTCGCGAACACCTTCGCTCCGAATACGATGGTGGAGCATTTGTGCATCCGATTCCACGTTGATGCGCAGGGACGGCTTTGCGCTGCCATGCCCGTGGATGCGCGGGTGCACCAGCCAGCAGGCCTTCTCCATGGAGGGGCAACCGCCGCGCTGGCGGAATCGCTAGGCAGCATGGGTTCCTGGCTTCTCGTGGACCGTGAGAAGCACGCGGTGGTTGGCGTGGAGATCAACGCGAATCATTTGAAGGGAGTTCGGTCCGGATCCGTTACCGCAACAGGAGAACTGCTGCATCAAGGGCGCACCATGCACGTTTGGGACATCAAGTTGCGCGATTCGGAAGGACGGCTTTGCGCCGTGTGCAGGCTCACAACGCTCATCATCGACAAGCGGTGACCGAGGATAGCCTGATTGATCGGCTATTGGACCAGGACACCACGTTCGCCGCTTTCAGGCTGCCTGGGCAGGAAGTGCAGCTCTATCTGCAACGCGACAAGGAACTCCGCTCCCCGCATTCCGGCCAGCGGTGCTTCGTGTTGGCGCCCTTTGATGCCGCCGAAGGCCCTGCCTTGTGCATACGGCCCGATGAGGTGCGTGTTCTTGGCGCGATTCCACCTGTTGAAAGACCGGAAGCTGAGCCACGTCTGCGCACCGCTGCCCACCGCGGCCTCGATCGAGGAGGCTTCGCGTCTGCTGTCGATCGCGCCTTGCAAGCCATCCGAAAGGGCGAAGTGGAGAAAGTCGTGCTCGCACGGACAACTGATGCCGACCTCGACGGCCTCTCGATCGGCGCGCTCTTCCATGCCGCCACGCGCGAATTGCCCGATGCCTTCGTCGCGATCGCACGCACGGCGCGCTACGGCCTTTGGCTCGGGGCGTCGCCGGAGCGCCTGCTCACCATGCGCAACGAGCACGTGGAGGTCGACGCTCTGGCCGGCACCATGGCTGCTGACCTGGCCCCGGACCAAGCCATGGAATGGGGCCTGAAGGAGCGCGAGGAGCAAGCGATCGTGACGCGGAGGATCATGGAATGGCTGCGGAGCGCTGGCGTCGTCGATGGTGCTTCGGGCATGCCGAGCACCAAGCGCGCTGGCCCTGTAGCGCACCTGCGGACGATCGTTCGCGGTCGAATGAATGACCCCGACCCGGTCCGATTGGCCAGTGCGCTTCATCCAACGCCAGCCGTTGGAGGATCTCCTGCGGACGCTGCGCTCGACTTGATCAAGCGGCTTGAGCCACGAGGCCGCTCCTTGTACGCGGGCTACTGGGGCCCTATGAGCCCAACAGGCGCAGATTTCTTCGTGAACATCCGATGCATGGAGATACACGGCCACCAGGCTCTTCTGCATGTCGGAGCCGGAATCACCCGCGACTCGGTCGCCGAAAGCGAATGCGATGAAGTGGAGCGGAAAGCGCGCACGTGGCTCGATCTGATCGACGCGCAACGCGCTGCCGGGTAGCTTTGGCGTCGTGACGCGAACCTCCGACCATTTCACCGCCGCGGCTCTTGCGCGATTGTGCGCCTCCAAGGGAATCCGCCATGCGGTCATCAGCCCGGGATCGCGCAGCGCGCCGCTCGTGGTCGCCTTCGCGCAGGAAGCACACATGCAATGCCTGCAGGTCATCGATGAACGGAGCGCAGCGTTCTTCGCACTGGGCATGGCGCAGCAGCTGCACGCGCCAGTGGCGCTCATCTGCACCAGTGGCAGCGCCGTGCTGAACTATGGGCCAGCGATCGCGGAGGCCTTCTATCAGCGCATCCCGCTTCTGGTGATCACAGCCGACCGACCGGAGGAGTGGGTGGACCAGGGCGAAGGCCAGGCCATCCGCCAACAGGGGGTGCTCGCGCTGCACATGAAGAAGAGCGTGCAGCTGCCGCGAATCACCAGCGATGACCTCGCTCGCTGGCATGGCGCAAGGCTGATCAACGAAGCGGTCGATGCCACCTTGCTGCCTATGCCCGGGCCCGTGCACGTGAACGTGCCATTATCGGAACCGTTGTACAACACCACCGACCGAGCGGTTGACACACGCGCCATCGCGCAAGTGATGACGGAATCCTTCATCCTGCCTGAGCATGCGCGCTGGCTCGTCGGCCAATTGAGCGCCTGCAAGAAGGTGATGGTGCTCGCAGGCCAGGGCATCTGGAGCGATGGCTTGAGGAAGCAGCTCACGCAGCTCGCCTCCTTGCCGCAAGTGACCGTGATGACCGAGGCCACCAGCAACCTGGACGATGCCGCCTTCATCACCTGCATCGACCGCGCTATCGAAGGCGTGAACGACGCGAACGAGAATGACCTGAGGCCGGACCTGCTGATCACCTTCGGCGGGGCGGTGGTGAGCAAGCGCATCAAGGGCCTTCTGCGGAAATGGAGGCCCGTGCAGCACTGGAACATCGACCTCGGCCAGCGTCATTACGACACCTATCAGAGCCTCACGCACGACATCGCGGTCTCTCCCGAAGTGTTCTTCGCGCAGCTGAGCGGAAGCGTGATCGGCGGCGAGAGCATCTATGGCGAGGCGTGGCGCATGGTGGATGACCGGGAAAGAAGGAAGCACGATGCCATCCTCAGCGATACGCCTTGGTGCGACCTGAAAGCCTTCGAGGCCATCCTCGCACGGATCCCCGAAGGCAGCGATGTGCACCTGGCCAACAGCACGCCTGCCCGGTACGCGCAGCTGTTCGACCGAAAGCCAGGGCGGCGCTGGTTCAGCAACCGCGGAACCAGCGGCATCGATGGCTGCACCAGCACGGCAGTGGGCAGCGCCTTCGCCTCGCAGCGCCCCACGACGCTGGTCACCGGCGACACCGCCTTCCTGTACGACAGCAACGCCTTCTGGAACGCGCACCTCTCCCCTGCCCTGCGCATCATCATCATCGACAACGGCGGCGGCAACATCTTCCGATACATCGAAGGACCGGACTCGCATCCCGAATTGCTGAAATGGTTCGAGGCGCCGCATGGGCGTGATCCGCTGGCGCTGGTGAAGAGCTTCGAGCTGCCGGGCAGGGAGGCGAAGGATGAAGCATCGCTCCAGGAAGGAATGGACTGGCTTTTCGACGAACACGCCAGGCCAGCGGCCTTGGTCGTGCGCACCGACGCGCATATAAGCCCGAAGGTGCTGCGCGAGTACTTCAAGAAGCTGCGCGCTTGAGATGGCTGACCTGAAGCACTGGCTCTCCGCCTTCCGCCTGCGCACGCTGCCCTTGGCGGTGAGCAGCATCATCGTGGGCAGCGCAGTGGCCTTCGACTTTGAGGATCGCACAGGACCGGGGCACTTCTCGGAATCCGTGCTCACCCTCGCTCTCCTCACGGCCATCCTTCTGCAAATCCTGAGCAACCTCGCCAACGACCTCGGCGATCATCAGCACGGCACTGATAATGCCGAACGAGTCGGACCACAGCGCGCGGTGCAGAGCGGAGCGATAACGCCCGCGCAGATGAAGCGCGCGATGATCGTCTGCGTCGCGCTCACGTTCACTTCCGGCATAACGCTCATCGTCACGGCTCTCGGCTTCTCCGTCACCACGCTCGCCTTCCTGCTGCTGGGACTGCTCGCCATCGGCGCTGCGGTGAAGTACACCTTCGGCAGGAATCCATACGGCTATGCCGGCCTGGGTGATTTGAGCGTCTTCCTCTTCTTCGGCATCGTGGGCGTGTGCGGCACCGTGTTCCTGCACGCGAGGCATATTGAGCCCATCATCCTGTTGCCCGCCATCGCCTTCGGCTGCTTCAGCGCAGGCGTGCTCAACGTGAACAACCTGCGCGACATCAAGAACGATAAGGCCAGCGGGAAGATCACCATGGCCGTGCGCCTCGGTTTCGATGCCGCCAAGGGCTACCACGGAATCCTCATCTCCAGCGGCCTGATCGCCCTGATCGCATTCACCGCGCTCACTTTCCGCGCCATGCCGCAATGGGGCTGGCTCATCACCTTGCCTGCGTTGGGCACGCATCTGCGAAGCGTTCTTCGTGCGCACGACCCCGCCTCGCTCGACCCGCAGCTGAAGAAGCTCGCGCTCACCACCTTCTTCACGGCGCTCGCCTTCAGCGCCGGGCTTATCCTTGTGGCATGATCAAGGCGCGCTGGATCGAACGCACGCTGAACCCGCGCTTCGAGCTCGGCACCTCGAAAGGCCCCATCAACGCGCGCACCGTCTGGTACCTCATCGCCTGGAATGAGGATCAGCCGCAGCTGAAGGGCATCGGCGAGGCAGCGCTCTTCCCCGGCCACAGCAAGGAGTTCCCGGCGGATGTGAAGCTGAAGCTCACCGAGCTCTGCGAGCGCACCGACAACTGGGCCGAAAGGGCGATGACGGATCTGGTGGATGCGCCCAGCGTGCGGTTCGCTGTGGAGCAATGCCTGCACGACCTCGAGGCAGGCGGAACGAAGACGCTCTTCCCTTCGGACTTCACCCTGGGCAAGCGGGGCATCCCCATCAATGGCCTGGTGTGGATGGGCGACAAGCGCACCATGAAGCAGCGCATCCGCGAGCAGATCGACGATGGCTACACCACGGTGAAGATGAAGATCGGCGCCATCGGCATCGACGATGAGCTGGAGCTTCTGCGCGACGTGCGCAAGGAGTTCGGCGCGGACGATGTGATCCTGCGCGTGGATGCCAATGGGGCATTCAGCGCCAGGCAATCACCGGAGGTGCTGAAGCGATTGGCGGAACTCCAGGTGCAGAGCATCGAACAGCCCATCGCCCCCGGGTTGTATGAAGCGATGGAAGAGCTGTGCGCGAATTCACCCCTTCCGATCGCGCTGGATGAGGACCTCATCGGCTTGAACACGCATGACGCGAAGACCGACCTGCTCGACCACGTGAAGCCGCAGCACATCGTGATCAAGCCCAGCCTCGTGGGCGGCTGGAACGCCACGCGCGAATGGATCGAATTGGCGAAGGCGCGCGGCATCGGATGGTGGATCACCTCGGCCCTCGAGAGCAGCATCGGCCTGAACGCCGTCGCGCAATTCACCGCCACGTTGAACGTGAGCACCGCGCAGGGCCTCGGCACCGGGAAAGTGTACGCGAACAACATTCCTTCGCCCTTGCGGGCCGAACGCGGGTTCCTGCGCTATCGTCCGGAGGAAGAGTGGGACCTCTCGTTGCTCGACTGATGGCCGCGCGCCCGCCCTATCCCGCCATCGCCAGGGCCTTCGAGCGCATCACCGTGGATGGCAAGGAGCAATCGGGATCCAGTTACTGCCGTGTCGTCGAGAAGCTTCAACAGAAACAGCGGACCGAATGGTACCGTGAAGTGCATCGCACCTTGCTCGACCTGGTCCTACGGAACGGCGGGCTGCCTGCCACCACGAGCGGCACGACCGGTCCGCCGAAGCGGTTCATCATCCCTCGTCGCGATCTGGTGATGAGCGCGCACCTCACAGGCGCCGCCTTCGAACTTCTGCCGGGCGATCGAGTGCTGCACTGCCTGCCCTGCGAGTTCATCGCCGGCAAGATGATGCTCGTGCGCGCCTTCGCACTGGGCCTCGACATCCATTTCATCGACCCGCGCGGCAGCGTCCTTGACAATCTGGAGATCGACGCCCGCTTCCGCTTCACAGCCATGGTGCCGTTGCAACTGCACCGTGCCATCCAAGAGGACCGTGCGCGCGTGGAGCGCCAGTTCGAGATGATCCTGCTCGGCGGCGGTCCGGTGAGCGACGCCCTGATGGACGACCTCCGCACGCTCAACGTACGGGTATTCCAGAGCTATGGCAGCACCGAGACGGTGACCCATGCGGCCATTCGGCGCATCAATGGTCCTTCGCCAGAGCGTCATTTCACGGCCATCGGAGAATGCCATTTCGCACGGGACCCGCGCGGCTGCCTCGTGGTGTACACGCCGCACCTCACCACCAAGCAGCACGTCACCAACGACCTCGTGGAGCTCATTGACGACACGCGTTTCAGCTGGCTCGGCCGGTTCGACAACGTGATCCTCAGCGGCGGCAAGAAGATCTTCCCCGAGCAGCTGGAAGCCAAGACCGCCAGCGTGATCCCTTATCCGCACTATTTCACGCATGTGCCCGACCCCAGGCTAGGTCAGGCCGTGATGCTGGTGCTGGAGACTGAGCTGCCGCAGGAACAGGTGATGCCCAGCGTCATGGAGCAGCTCATGGCCGTGCTGCACCCGCACGAATGGCCGCGCCGCGTGCAGGCGTTGCGCCGCATTCAACGCACGGCAAGCGGCAAGTTCATTCGCGAATAGCGGCCATCTTCGGCGCCCGATCGCATCCCATGATCATCCGCATCGTGAAAATGACCTTCGCACCCGCGAAGACGGATCATTTCCTGGAATTGTTCGAGGCGTGGAAGCCGCGCATCCGTGCATTCCCCGGCTGCAGGCACCTGGAACTTCTTCGGGACACCGCCTCACCGGATGTTTTCTTCACCTACAGCCACTGGGACAGCCCGGAAGACCTTGAGCGCTACCGCACCAGCGATGTCTTCAGCGAGGTGTGGCCCACAGTGAAACCGCTTTTCGCGGCGCCCACGGAGGCGTGGACCCTGGACCGCTTGCAGCACCTGCCGTGACCCGCATGGCTTTGCACGATCTTCGCCCGGTCCCGCCCCAAACGCACCGCATGATCCGCACAGGCTTCCTGTCCTTCGTCCTGCTCCTGCCCTTCGCTTCGAACGCGCAACGCTCTGCCGAGGAGCATCTGGCCTCCGCACGATCGGCTTACGCCGTGGACTCGCTGAGCACGGCCCTGGCTTACGTCGATAGCGCCATCAAGCTTGACGCAGCGCTGGATGGCGCCCTCAAGTTCCGCGGCGACATCAAACAGCGGCAGCGCAATTTCCACGGCGCTCTGCTCGACTACGCCAAGGCCGAGAAACAGGAGCCGGACGACGCCCGGCTGTTCGTGAGCCGATCAGCGGTGCACATCAGCCAGGGCAACCTGAAGGAAGCCGTGCGTGATTGCGACCGCGCCATCGACCTGAATCCGGATGACCCGGATGCCTGGTACAACCGCGCCTGCGCCGATTACATGGGCCGCAACAATGATGGCGCCATGAAGAGCCTTGAGCGCGCCGTGAGACTCAAGGGCGAGCACGCCGAAGCCCTCTTCCTGCGTGGCGTGGTGCGCGGCGAGCAGTTCAAGGAGGAGGCCGGCATCGCCGATCTGGAAGCGGCCCTGAGGCTGAACCCGGACATCCCCGGCGGATGGATGAGCCTGGGCGTGCTCCAATTCGAGAACAAGCAGTACGATGCCGCCATCGCCACCTTCACCCGAGTCATCGATTCCGATGACCCCGAGAAGCGCACGGCCTATTTCTATCGTGCCGACTGCAACTATGCGAAGCGAGACAAGAACGCGGCCTGCCCTGATTTCCGGCGCTGCGCGGAGATGGGCGACAAGGATGCGCAGTTCATCGTGCGCAATTACTGCATGACGGACGCGGAGGAGATCCCGAAGAAGCCCCGCAAGCAGCGCAAATCGGTGATCGAGTTCTAGCCCGGCCGCTCCGCGGCACAGGCTACCTTGCGCGGGCATGAGCGGAGAGATCATCCGGCTGATCAAGCTCGAGGCGGCGCTGGACCTGCGCCAGCGCGCGGCATGGGGCGGCCTGCTGCTCTACGTGGTGAGCGCCGTGTACGTGTGCCACCTGGCGGTGAAGGACGCGTTGAACGCCACGACTTGGAACGCGCTGTTCTGGATCATCCTCCTCTTCGCCGCATTCAATGCCCTCGCGCGATCGTTCCAGCGCGAGGACAGCAGCCGCCAGCTCTATCTGTACACCCTTGCGCACCCGCAGAGCGTCGTGCTCGCCCGCTCCATCTACGCTGCGCTCACCATGATGGTGCTGAGCCTTGCGAGCCTGCTGTTCTACACCCTCTTCCTTGGAGAAGGCCCGCTTCGCCATGGCGATGCGCTGCAGTTCACGGTGGCCGTCGTGCTCGGCGGGATCGGTTTCGCGGCCGTGCTCACCTTGATCGCGGCGATCGCAGCGCGCGCCGGCAATGGAATCGGCCTCATGGCCATCCTCGGCTTCCCCGT
>JAEUSX010000129.1 GCA_016788405.1 Flavobacteriales bacterium | reverse complement strand
TGAGGTCCTTCACCTTCTGCGCGGTGAGGCGGTTGCCCAGGGCCTTGGCGCCCTTGACGCCGATGAAGGCGGCGAGGTCCACATCCTCATCGGGCTTGGTGGTGCTGCGCTTGTCGTAGGCGATGTGCAGGCGGGGCTCGGGCACCAGGCTGTGCAGGATGAGCTTGCTCTGGTCGTGCTCGGTGATGAAGCAGACGGGATCGCGCGAGGGCTCGATGGCGAAGCGCTTCACGTTGAACTGCTCCTTCTCCCCTTCCCAGTACACGGCGGTCACCACGTCCTTGGGGCTCCACTTCACCACGGTGAGGGCATCGTCGGGGAAGTGCGTGCTGAGGGCGAAGGGGAAGAGCTGGTAGTGGCCGCTGCGGGTGATGCAGAGGATGCGGTCGTCGCCCTTGAAGCGGCCCAGGTAGCGGCCGTGGCCGGTGTCGTTGAGGCGGCGCACGGTCTCATCGAACCAGATGGGGATGGCGCCGAGGGTGCTGCCGCCGCGCTCTTTCTGGGTCACCTTCTGCACGCTGTAGCGGGTGAGCAGGTTGCCCTTGCTGCCGCGGCCCTTTACGCCCATCTGCGCGAAGTCGATGTCGAAGCGGGTCTTGCGCAGGTTGGGGCGCGGCTTCAGCAGCACGGTGACCACCTCGCTGGCGCCGTCGGGGTTGGCGGTGAAGTACTCCACGCTGCTGCCGGCGGCGCCGCCGGTGAGGTCGTACTCCTTGTCGCGCGTGATGCCGGTGACGGCGAAGCGCTTCATGTAGTACGGCCCCTTCAGCCCGTCCTGGTAGATCATGTGGTAGATGGTGCGCTCGTCGTTCTTCTTGAAGACGGCGATGTGCAGGATGCCCTTGCCCACGAATTTCTTGTCGGCCATCTTGGTCACCACCATGCTGCCGTTGATGCGGAACACGATGATGTCGTCGATCTCGGAGCATTCGCCCACGAGCTCGGCATCCTTCAGGCTCCAGCCCATGAAGCCCTCCTTACGGTCCACGTAGAGCTTCTTGTTGGCCACGGCCACCTTGGCGGCCACGATGGTGTCGAAGGCGCGCAATTCGGTCTTGCGCTCGCGGCCCTGGCCGTACTTCTTCTTGAGGTCGCGGAACCAGTCGACGGCGTGGTCCACGAGGTGATCGAGCTTGCGCTGGGCCTCGGCGATCTGCTCGGCCAATTGCTTGATGTGCTCATCGGCCTTGAAGCTGTCGAACTTCGAGATGCGCTTGATCTTGATCTCGGTGAGGCGGGCGATGTCCTCCTGCGTCACCGGCCGCTTCAGCTCCTGGATGTGCGGCTTCAGGCCCTTGTCGATGAAGCTGAGCACCTCTTCCCAGGTCTCGGCCTCCTCGATCCTGCGGTACACCTTCTTCTCGATGAAGATGCGCTCGAGCGAGGCGAAGTGCCATTGCTCCTCCAATTCGCTCTTCCTGATCCGCAGCTCCAGCTCCAGCAGGCGCAGGGTGTGCTCGGTGCTGATGCGCAGCAGCTCCTTGACGCCCACGAAGCGCGGCTTCTCGGTGGTGGCGGGGCCCTGGTCGGGGCTCGTGGCGGGCTCGATCACCACGGCGTTCGGCGCGATGCTCACCTCGCAGTCGGTGAAGGCGTAGAGCGCGTCGATGGTGGTGTCGGGGCTCACACCGGCAGCGAGGTGGATGACGATGGAGGCGTGCTCGGCGGTGTTGTCGTCGATGTGGCGCACCTTGATCTTGCCCTTCTCGTTGGCCTTCACGATGCTCTCGATGAGCGAGGCGGTGGTGGTGCCGAAGGGGATCTCGGTGATCACCAGGGTCTTGTTGTCCTCTTTGGTGATGCGCGCGCGGCAGCGCACGCGCCCGCCGCGCTCGCCCTCGTTGTAGTTGCTCACATCGGCCAGTCCGCCGGTGGGGAAATCGGGCACGAGGTCGAAGGAGCGCTTGCGCAGCACGGCGATGCTGGCGTCGATGAGCTCATTGAAGTTGTGCGGGAGGATCTTGCAGCTGAGGCCCACGGCGATGCCCTCGGCGCCCTGCGCCAGCAGCAGCGGGAACTTCACGGGCAGGAACACGGGCTCCTGGTTGCGGCCGTCGTAGCTGAGCTGCCATTCGGTGGTCTTGGGGTTGAAGACCACCTCCTTGGCGAACTTGCTGAGGCGCGCCTCGATGTAGCGCGGCGCGGCGGCGCTGTCGCCGGTGAGGGTGTTGCCCCAGTTGCCCTGGCAATCGATCAGCAGGTCCTTCTGGCCCAGCTGCACCAGCGCGTCGCCGATGCTGGCATCGCCGTGCGGGTGGTACTGCATGGTGTGCCCGATGATGTTGGCCACCTTGTTGTAGCGCCCGTCGTCCAGGTTGTCCATGGCGTGCAGGATGCGGCGCTGCACCGGCTTCAGGCCGTCGTGCAGCGCGGGCACGGCGCGCTCCAGGATCACGTAGCTGGCGTAGTCCAGGAACCAGTCCTTGTACATGCCGCTCACGCTGAAGCCGCCGGCATGGCCGCCCGCGGGAATGTGGCCGTGGCCCTCGCCGGTTCCGTTGCTCTGCTCGTTCTCGTTGCTCATGGCTCAATCAAAGGGTTGCGCACAGCTCCTCGGCCCGCGCGCTGCTGTTGTTGTTGAACAGGCTCAGCCGCACGCATTCCGGCACGCCCGCCACGGGATTCACCTTGAGGTACTTGAAGCTGCTGCTGTTGGGCGGGTCGGGATTGAGCAGGGTGACATCGCCCGTGCCCACCCGCTCGGCGCGCACCGAATAGCCGGCGCCCTGCGGGAGCAGCTCGCTCTTCACATGGAAGCCGATCACGTGGTAGGCGATCACGCCGCCGGGGATGTTCACCAGCTGCACGTAGGTGGTGTCGAAGACGAAGACCTCCGGTCCGGCGTACTCCGGGTCGAAGGGATTGCTATTGAGCGTGTCGACGTCCAGTTCCTTGCCGCAGGAGGCGAGCACCAGCGCGGCGGAGAGCAGGGTGAGCAGCTTGTTCATCGCAGCGGTATGGTGAGTGCAGCCATCCAGATGCCCTGCCCGCTGGCATCGGGCATCCACACCAGGCCATCGAAGCGGGCCTTCTCCTTGTCGTCGAAGACGGGCGCGGGCCGCTTCGCGCGGATCTTCTTCATGTACCACCAGAGCGCGCCCGAGCCCACGAGCAGCCCGCCGCTCACGCCGGCCATCACGCGGGCCTGGCGCAGCCGCTTGTTCGCGTCGGGGACGTCGTTGCCCTTCAGCGCGGTGATGCCCGACGGGCTGGTGCTCTCCGCGTAGTCGTCGCGCAGGCGGTCCAGGTCGCGCCGCGCATCGATGCCTTGGTACACGCTCACGCCGAACCAGGCCGCGCTGCCCAGCACCAGCACCGGCGTGCCGTAGCGCAGCCAGCGGTCGTCGCGCTCGTAGCGCCGCAGCTTCTTGTTGAAGGCGATGAACTCCTCGGAGTAGCGCAACTGGATGCGCGCCTCGGTGAGCGCGTTGGGCGCGATGGTGAAGGTGGTATCGAGCACCCGGCGCTCCGGCGCCCAGAACACCAGGCGGTGCGGCCCCTCCATCAGCGTGAGCTCGCGGTCCCTCAGGCGGTGCTTGCCATCGAGGATGTAGGAGTAGGTGGCTTGCGGCTCGCAGGTGATGCGCAAGGTGCCGGTGGATTGCGCCTGACGGATAGAAGTGTCGCTCACCCTCCCCATGAGCCGATTGCTCAATAGTTCGCACCCAATGTTCACAGAACTAGCATCCTTCTCACAAACCTCAACATCGCTTACAATCACTCTGGCAGTTTCAAGCTCAATAATCGAAGCTGAAATGATAAACTCTGAATCGCTCTCCGCAATTTCCGAGACGCAAACAAAATCTACCCCGCTAAAATTCCCGAGCAATCGTTGCTGGGTCTCACTAACTAAACCAGAGGTCTGAAACTTGAACTCTGACGCTAAGGCATCAAGATCAGCACGAGTGAATGCTTGATATCCCGGCGTTCTTGATATGCAACTTGTCAGCTTTGAACGAACAATCAAAGATGTTGCATAGGGCACTTCTCCTTCCTTTCCAGCGAGGACTTGAAGCACAGCCACTCGTTTGTCCTGCCCGTGGCAGAAAACAGAGTGCGCCAAGGAGAGTAAGACGATCAGTGCAGCTTTCACTTTAGGTCGATCTATGGTCCAAGTCATTCTAATGATGTAGGAAACTATGCGCTACTTCAAGCCTTAGTGGTGATTACCGTATGGTAAATCAGGATTGGACAAAGCCTGTTCGCCCATCTTGTTATCACGAACTACGTGGCCCGTTAGGCCAAACTTCCGAGCCGTAACCACCTGCCATGATGTCCACATGCCCACATGTCCACATGGGCCCATGAGCGCGCTGGTCTTGTGTGCTTGCGCTTTCATGCCTCCTCCTCCACTTCCTCCAGTTTGCGGGCGATCACCTTCACCGGATCGATGGCCTGCTCGTTCACCAGGTCCTTCTCCACCTTGAGGTTGCCGATGATGAATTCCTGGCGCTCGGGGGTGTTCTTGCCCATGTAGAAATCGAGCAGCTCGTGCACGCTGGCGTCCTTGGTGATCTGCACGGGCTCCAGGCGGATGTCCTCGCCGATGAAGTGCTTGAACTCGTCGGGGCTGATCTCGCCCAGGCCTTTGAAGCGGGTGATCTCGGCGCTCTTGCCGAGCTTGAGGATGGCGCGCTGCCGCTCCTCGTCGCTGTAGCAGTAGATGGTCTCCTTCTTGTTGCGCACGCGGAAGAGCGGCGTCTGCAGGATGTAGAGGTGGTCGTTCTTCACCACTTCGGGGAAGAACTGCAGGAAGAAGGTCATCAGCAGCAGGCGGATGTGCATGCCGTCCACGTCGGCATCGGTGGCGATCACGATGCGGTTGTAGCGCAGCGTGTCCATGCCGTCCTCGATGTCGAGCGCGGCCTGCACGAGGTTGAACTCCTCGTTCTCGTACACCACCTTCTTGGTGAGTCCGTAGCAGTTCAGGGGCTTGCCCTTCAGGGAGAACACGGCCTGGGTCTCCACATCGCGGCTCTTGGTGATGCTGCCGCTGGCGCTGTCGCCCTCGGTGATGAAGAGCGTGCTCTGCAGCTTGCGCGGATCGCTCTTGGCGTCGCTGAGGTGGATGCGGCAATCGCGCAGCTTGCGGTTGTGCAGGCTGGCCTTCTTGGCGCGCTCGCGGGCCAGCTTGCGGATGCCGCTGAGCTCCTTGCGCTCGCGCTCGTTCTGCTGGATGCGGTCGAGGAGCACCTGCGCCACCTCGGGGTGCTTGTGCAGGTAGTTGTCGAGCTCCTTGCCGATGAAGTCGCCCACGAAGCTGCGCATGCTCTGGCCGCCGGGCTCGATCTCCAACGAGCCGAGCTTGGTCTTGGTCTGGCTCTCGAACACGGGCTCGATCACCTTCACGGCGATGGCGGCCACGATGCCGGTGCGCACGTCGCCGGCCTCCCACTCCTTCTTGAAGAAGTCCTTCACCGTCTTGGCCACGGCCTCGCGGAAGGCGCCCTGGTGCGTGCCGCCCTGCGTGGTGTGCTGGCCGTTCACGAAGCTGTAGTAGTCCTCGCCGTAGTGGTTGGCGTGGGTGATGGCCACCTCGATGTCGTCGCCGCGCAGGTGGATGATGGGGTAGAGCGGCTCGCCGTCCATGCGCTCCACCAGCAGGTCCTTCAGGCCGTCCTTGCTCTGGTACTTGGTGCCGTTGCAGAAGATGGTGAGGCCCGTGTTCAGGTAGCAGTAGTTGCGCAGCAGCCGCTCCACGTGCTGGTCGCGGAACTGGTAGTTGCGGAACATCTGCTCATCGGGATCGAACACCACGCGCGTGCCGTTGGGCTCGTCAGTCCTCACGGGCTTGTTGTTCCGGCGCAGCACGCCGCGGTCGAATTCGGCGCGCATCAGCTCGCCATCGCGCACGCTCTCGATCTTGAAGTAGCTGCTCAGCGCGTTCACGGCCTTGGTGCCCACGCCGTTCAGGCCCACGCTCTTCTTGAAGGCCTTGCTGTCGTACTTGGCGCCGGTGTTGATCTTGCTCACCACATCGACCACCTTGCCCAGCGGCACGCCCCGGCCGTAGTCGCGCACGGTGACGCGGCTGCCCTCGATGGTGATGTCCACCTTCTTGCCATGGCCCATCACGAACTCGTCGATGCAGTTGTCCAGCACCTCTTTCAGCAGGATGTAGATGCCATCGTCGTACGCGCTGCCATCGCCCAATTTGCCGATGTACATGCCCGGGCGCAGGCGGATGTGCTCCTTCCAGTCGAGGGAACGGATATGCTCTTCGGAATAGTTCGTCGCGCTCATCTTCAGGGTGCGGAAACCGGCTGTGGGCGCGGGTTCCCGACGATGGGCCGAAAGTAGCCCGCGAGGGTGGCGGCGATGGGCCGTTGAAAACTTCCGTTTTCCACGATCGCGCCGGGTTTTCAACCCTGCGCGGGGCCGCTGTCAATAACCGCCACCCGCCACCCAGGCGGACAGGGCCGCACGTCCTTGCCGCCACTCGGCCAGCGCGCGGTAAACGCCTGGCGAAAGGCCGTCCGTTCCCACGCGCAAGGGAAGGGACCCGTTCGTCACGCGGCATTCGCGCCCCAGCGCATCGAGCAAGCGCACCTGAACCGTCCCGCTCACGGACCCGGTGAGGGTGAAGCCATCGGGCTCCATCCGCATCCGGATCGCGCCGGCCGATTCCTCCGGTGAGCGCACGCCGAGCAGCAGCTCACCGCAAGCATCGTTCAATGCGGCGTAAGCCAGCTCCGCTTCCGCGTCGAGCGGACCGGGCAGGAGGTTCGCGGTCTCCCACGGATCGTTGAGCAGGTCGTAGAAGCGCTCCTGTCCGTTGTCGAAGGTGATCAGCTTCCAACGCTCGTCGCGGATGGCGGAGCCCACCACGGTCTGCGACACATCGGCGTAGAGGCAGCTGCGCACGGAGAGCCCGCCCTGGCTGAGCATCGGCGCCAGGCTGCGGCTGTCGTGGTAGCTGGGCAGCGCATGGCCGGTGAGTTCCACGATGGTGGTGAAGAGGTCGGTGGTGTTCACCAAGGCGGCTTCGCGCTCACCGGCGCGCGTGATGCCCGGTCCGGCCACCACCAGCGGCACCCGCACGCCGCCCTCGAAGAGCGTTCCCTTGCCATGGTTCTGCAGGTAGGGCGCCTGGATCACGTCCACCTCGGTGCCATTGTCGCCCAGGAAGATCACCACCGTGTTCGCGGCCTCGCCGGGCGGGAGCGCCGCCAGCAACCGGCCGATCTCATGATCCACGCTCTCGCACATGGCCAGGTAGTAGGGCAGCGGATCGGCGTTGATGCTGGCCGCATCGGTGGGCAGCGCGCCCTGGCTGTGCATGTCCAGCGGGGGAAGGTGCAAGGGCGTGTGCGGCGCATTGTAGGCCAGCCAGCAGAACCAGGGCTCCGATTGCTGCGCGATCCAGTCGATGGCCAGATCGGTGAGCTGGGTGGTGATGTACTCGGAGGATGGGCTGGTCGCTCCGTTGATGGTGAGCGGCCAATTGCTGTAGCTGTTCACCGCGCCCGCCAGCAAGCCGGCGTAGTGCGGCACGCCCATGATGTTCGGGTAGGCCGGATCGGGCTGCGATCCACCCAAATGCCATTTGCCGATGAGCACGCTGGCATAACCACTGTTGAGGTCGTTGAGGTAGCGGTGCAGCGTGACCTCATCGGGCGGAAGCAGCGAAAGGTCGCCCGGATTGAGCACGCCGGTGCGGAAGCCGTAGCGGCCGGTGATCACCGTGGAGCGCGTGGGGGAGCACAGCGGTTCGGCCCAGACGTTATCGAAGGTGAGCCCGGAAGCCATGAGCGCTTCCAGGTTGGGCATGCTGGCTTTCTGCGGACCGGGCAGGTAGCCGGGCACGGGATCCAGGCCCATGTCGTCGGCGATCACCAGCAGGATGTTGGGCTGCGCCAGCGCGATCCATGCGTGGCACACCGTCAGTAGGGCAACAGTCAATCGCTTCATGTGCGCTGCGACCCTCGCAGCGCGCGAAGGTTCAACGAAGTCCCGAAGCGACCACCGGCGAACCACCGGCATCGCGCCCGCCGAGGGCCAAGAGGCCTTCCGCCTATATTGGCGCGCCTTCGGACGCCCCCTTGGCGCCCTTGGAACCAAACCCCTCTACTGAATGAACGCGACCGCGACATCGCAGAATGGCTCCATGGGCCGGCTGCTGGGATTCTTCGTTGTGCTCCTGGCGCTGAGCTACGGGCTGCTCCGCTTCGCGCTGGGCATGGACACCTCGACCTCCGGCGGCAGTTTCCAGGTGTGGCTCTTCTCGAGCATCGTCGCCTTCCTGGGCACGGTGATCTACTGGCTGTTCCAGCAGAAGCACCATCCGCGAGGGCTGTACCTCCTCTTCTTCACCGAGATGTGGGAGCGCTTCAGCTACTACGGCATGCGCGCGTTGCTCGTGCCCTACATGGTCTCGGCGGCCTTCGGCTACCAGCCCAAAGAGGCCTCGGGTGTGTACAAGTGGTACACGAGCCTCGTGTACCTCGCGCCGCTCGCGGGAGGGCTCGTCGCCGACCGGTTCCTCGGTCTCCGCAACGCCGTGCTCATCGGCGCCGTGCTCATGGCGATCGGCCACTTCTTGATGGCGTTCCCGTCGCACACGCTCTTTTTCCTCGCGCTCGGATTCCTCATCTTCGGCAACGGCTTCTTCAAGCCGAACATCTCGACGATGGTCGGCAAGATGTACACGCCCGACGACGAGCGCCGCGATCGCGCGTTCACCATCTTCTACATGGGCATCAACATCGGCGCCTTTT
>JAEUSX010000223.1 GCA_016788405.1 Flavobacteriales bacterium | reverse complement strand
TGGAGATCATCTTCCGCGAGAAGCCTCGCGTGATCATGGATGTGGGCGCCAACAACGGCAAATGGAGCCTGAGCTGCCTGCGCCACGATCCCGAGGTGCGCATGATCGCCGTGGACCTGCCCGGCCAGCTGCGCGACCTGCGGGGCAACCTCCAGGCGGCCGGCATGGAGCAACGCGTCACCACGCACGCCGCCGACATGCTCGACCCGACGAGCACCCTGCCCGCTGGCGCCGACGCGATCTGGATGAGCCAGTTCCTCGACTGCTTCGGCGAAGAGGAAGTGGTGGCCATCCTGCGGAAGGCCCGTGCGGCCATGAGCGGCAGCACCACGCTCTGGATCATGGAGACCTTCATCGATAAGCAGCGCTTCGAGGCGGGCGCCTTCTCCCTCGCGGCCACCTCGCTCTACTTCACGGCCATGGCCAACGGCAACAGCCGCATGTACCGCGCCGAGCACTTCGAGCCGCTGGTGGAACGCGCCGGATTAAGGATCAACGAGCGGATCGACGACATCGGCCTGGGGCATAGCATCCTGCGCTGCGCGGTGGCGTGATCAGCGATTCAAGCCACGAAGCGGCACGGCCCGGAGCATCGCCCCGGGCCGTGCGCAGATGAAGACGATTCCGACTACCGCCCCACTTTCACCGCGCGCTTCACCACCGGCTCGCCATTGAGCAGCAAGGTGATGTAGTACACGCCGGGCGCCAGGTTTTCTGTGTTCCACACTTGTTGGAACTCACCGGCCTGGCGCTGGCCCTCGGCAAGCACCATCAGGTCGCGGCCATCGGCGCTGTTGGCCATCAATTGCATGCGGCCCGCGCGCTCCAAGTTGCAGTAGAGCGTGGTGCGGTCGGTGAAGGGATTGGGGGCGATGCGGAGTGCGCGCTCCTGGGCGGGAGTGAGCCTCTCCTCTTCGGCCCCAGTGCCGATGGACCCGTTGCGCTGATCACTGTCGGTTGGCGATGCGCAGCAAGCGGCGAGTTGCTCCTGCATCTCCGCGTTGTCCGCTTGGAGCTTCTGCACCGCGCTAATCAGATATGGGATGAGGCCCACGTAGTTCACGGCTTTGTAGGAGACCGCCTCCTGCGCCACCGCACCCGTGGCATCCATACGGGCTGGCACGTCACGCATCGTGACCAAACCCGGCAGCACCTGCTCCACCTCCTGCGCGATCAGGCCGACTTGCTCGCCTTCTGGCATGCCCATCGCGTTGGCTTGATCGTTGAACTGGTAGCTATGCACTTGAAGTGCACCGATCACATCCGCACTCGGTGTGACCGACTGCACATCCGTCTTCAAAGCGGCATCCGAGGCGTAGTAGGTGTTGAACAGAAAGATGTCGCCGTCGATGTTCACATTGCCTATGAAATCACCGGCCCATGCACCTGCGCCGAACGCCTCTGAGTGGAGGCCTATGTTACCCACGTTCCCGCCCGTTGCGCTGAGCGTCGCTCCGTAACAGTTGTTTGTCGCGCCATCGCCGTCCACATCCGATGTGAGACCCGTGCGCGTACTGGAAGCTCCGGCGCCGTGCACCCAGCTGTACACGCCGTTCACCGTGGTCATGGGAACCGTGGCCCACACATCGGCATTCACTGCGGTCGCGTTCGCAATGGAGCCGCCACCGTTCACGCCAATGACGGATCCGGTCACCCCGGAGGCCGCGTTCAAGACACCACCAGCGTCCGTAGGGCCGTACACGGTGCCCATAACGCCATCCGTGCGCGTGGCGAAGCCATCATCGGTGGTGGAATGCACATGCGCGTCCACACCGATGCCACGATCCTCTACCCCGTCAACGCGCGCTTGGACTGCCGTCGCGACAGGCATCACGCCCCCGCTCACAGGTCCGATCCCCGCGTAGATCGCCGTGCCTTGCTGCGGGTCATCCACCTCGAAGAGCGCGCGAATGCCGCCCACCATGTCGCCATTGTCCTCGCTGTGCTGCACATCCAGCTTGTAATACGGCTGTCCCGTGCCGATGCCCACTGACCAATCTGCTTCCGGACAATTCGTAGTGGAGCCAATTGGATCAGAGGCGGTGTACATCACATTGCCAGGAGCGCCGAGCGTCCAATCGCAATCGGCCCCACCTCCGCTACCGAAGATCGAGGGCGGCACCCACTTCACCACCCCGCGCTCTTGGTTCGCGGGTGTCAAATTGGTGCGATCAACCACCATCACGTAGAAGGAATCCGTCGCTGCCGGATTACTCGGCAGGTCCCTGATCCGCAATCGTCCGTTCAGGATGTCCACCCGCTCGGTGGGATCAACGACAACCGTTGACGCGAGCTGGTTCCCGGCGAAGAAGTCGCCGATACCCACGTTCACCTCCTGGTGGTTGCGAGGCCAGAGCCGGATGGCTTCCAAGCCATCGACCGAAGTGGCTCCCCGAGTATTGGCTGGGTTGAACTGGGTGGTGAACACAAACCTCATGCGGTCCGTGCCCCACGGGCTACCATTCGGATTATCGCTCCATTGCACGACGAAGTCCGTGTTATCATCTCCCGCGTAGCGGTGCCCGATGTAGCTCTGGTCGCTATTGCCCGTGAACGTGATTCCGTTGCGCTGCCATGGCCGGAAGCCGTGCTGCTGCGCATACTTGATGGGGTCATTCGGATCAACGGCATTGTCCACCAAGTGCAGCCTGGTGAAGGGCGCTCTGCTCGCAGCGTTGGTGAAGGCATCGGCAGTGCCGCTCAGCATCATGAAACCATCTCGAACAATCCCCGGGAACTCCAATGCCGGCGTCGGGCCGATGGGGCCGGTGAGGTTGCCATTGAGCCGTGCGCGCCTCACGTTCTGCGTATGCAGGAGGAAATGCCCGTTGGGCGCGTTGAGGTTGAAATCGGTGCTGCCCGTGTTCGAGAAGAGCTGGCCCCGCTCGTTTCCAGCCGCAACCCCTCCGCTGTAAAGGCGCCAGAACGTGTTGTTGGCCGCCGGCGCAACGGTTCTGAAAACCTCGCCGGTGAGGTTGCCTGCGCTGAACTGATCGGCCCGTACATTCAACGCTGGTTGCCCAGCGCCGCTATAGTTAGGGCCGATGGTCAATGATCGCGGGCCAGCCGCTGGTGCCGTAGGGTGCAGGCGGTAGTCGCCGGCGCCATTCCATTGCACTTGCGCCTTTACAGAAAAGACGCATGCGACTGCGAGCAAGCCTATCGCTTGCCTTCTGAAGTGGTTCATTGTTCTAGGTTTTTCTGATCACAACTTCCAAGAACGGATGACGATGGACGGACGATCACGCAGCACTAGCTTGATCACGTACGGGCCTGCTGCCAAGCGCTCAACGAACAAGGTGACAACCCCTGCGTGCCTTTCGATCCGCTTCTCCTCTACCAGCCGAGCGCTGCCATCGAAGAGCATGACTTGATCCACGGCGCCACCCAGCCCCCAAGCCTCCAGCGGAATGTGCAACTCGCCCCCCATGACCAAGGCACCACTCCCCTGCCAAGGTTCCGGCTGTCCTGCAACTTGCATTGCCGGATCGCATACGCCTGCCACCTTGGAGACACAGACCATGTCCACGAATGCGTAAGCTACTTCCCAATCACCTGAAGCATCCAATAGCGTGGCACTCACAAGGCTGTCTGCGAAGAAGGCGCCGATCTGGAGGAAGCGATATGCCGAGTCTGGCATGAATGCCGTGCTGAGCGCGGTCCAGTTCGCGGTATCACTCAAGACATCCGCCATGTAGAGTACGGCCGAATTCGAGTGCAACGCATCATAGGAGGTGAGGAAATCCAAGGGCTCAACGCTGAATCGGAGACCCACATGGCTCGCTGCCAATCGCGGTGAGGTCCAAGTGGCGTAACCGAAGCCGCCGGGCGAGACCCGCATGCTCACGTGCGTTAGCACACCGGGCTCTAACGCTTCGGTCAGCTCGCCTTGCAGATACTCCTGCCCCCCCAAAGGGTAGATGCCGATTCCCGCGTAACCGTCCCCGTCACTTGGCATCTGGTAGCCAAGCGCATTGAATGGGACAGAGGCCGTATCGTCAGCACATGCGTTGAAATAGTCGGGGGAGATGAACAGGTTGGTCCATCCTTCAACTAAATCGATCTGGCTGATGTCGTTTGGGCATGCAGAAGTACTCTCGAAACTCGGATTAAGCACGAGGTTCTGCGCTACCGAGCAGAGGGTGCCGCAGGCAAACAAGGCGAAAAAGGCAATGCGCATGATCGTCCGTCCGTTCGTTATCCTTACCGCTTGGCACCTGGAGGACAGCTGCACCTGTGTGCGCGCTGCCTCCGCTTCCGGCCTGCTTGCAGTCCGGGTGCTCACCGCCCCGCGCGGCTCGCGGCTTGTTCCGCGCGGGGCCGGTACCTTTGCTCAGCTCGTTTCCATTTTCATTCGCGTGTTAGTGGGACATTGAGCAACCGGCCCCTGGCGTCGCAAGCGCTGGGGGCTTTTTCGTGGTGGCCCGCAGGCCGCATTAGCGTAGAGAGAGAGAGAGAGAGAGAGAGAGAGAGAGAGAGAGAGCATCGGCGTGTCGAGTCATTCGACCAAGCCGAACTCCAGGAAGATCATGGTAGCCACGTACTTGCATCACACCACACTTGCGACTCAGCCAATCATGAATCCCGTGGCTAGCCGGACTCCAACGAATGGCAGGAACGAATGTAGCCGCTCCTTCCGGAATTGCAAGCGATCGTGGAAAATCGCGCGGCCTCCTCCTGGCTGTTCCGTGCCGGGCGGGCGTGATCAGCTCGCCGCGTGCACCTTCTTCAGCAAGTAGCTCTTGCCCACGATCTCCGCGCAGGTGCTCACCGATCCCACGGTGACGCCGAGCAGGCCGTGCATGTTCAGGTTCTGCCCCGTGAGCAGCAGATTGGGCACCTTGGTGCGCGGCGAGAGGAAGGTGCGCAGCGGTGACGCGCTGTCCTTGCGGATGCCGTACATGTTGCCGTCGGGCGTGCCGATGTAGTCGCGGAAGGTGAGCGGCGTGCTGCTATGCGCGGACTTGATGCCGGCGCGCAACCCGGGATAGTGCTCCTCGAGCACATCGATCATCTGCTGCTCGCGCGCGTGCTTGAACTCCAGGTAGCCCGGGTCGCGGTCGGTCGGGGTGGCGATGGTGTTGGGGCTGCCCGCCCACTGCTCCACCTCGCTATAGCGCATGTAGCTCATCACCGTGATGCCATCGGCGTGCCCGGTGGCCAGGGTCCGGTGCGAGGCCGGCGTGGAGAGCATGTAGGCTGAAGGCCAGGTGCCATCCGCATAGTTCACCGCGTCCCACACGCCCACCGACCGCATGCGGTACACGTTGTGGTTGAGGTACGGGAAGGCGCCCGGCTTCATCACCAGGTGCAGGGCGTGCGACGCGACGGTGTTCTCCAGTGATTTGATCCGCGATCGATAAGCGGGACGCACATGCCCGGCACCGATCATGTCCATGAGCACCGCCGGGTGGATGTTGGCGATGCACCACTTGCAGGAGTAAGCCTCGCCATCGGCGGTGCGCACGGCGCTCACGCCATGCGGACCGAAGTCGAGCCCGGTGACCCTGGCCCGCGCATGGATCACCGCGCCGGCGGCGCGCGCGTTCGCCGCGAGATGCTTGGCGATCTGCGATCCTCCATCCACGCAGCGCCAGGAGCTCTCCACGTATGTATTCACCACGAGGGCGTGCACATAGAAGGGCGAGGCGTGGTCGCCGGCGTAAAGCGCGTTGCTGCCCGCGAGCACCTGCTGCAGGGTCACGTTGGAGGTGAGTGACGCGATCACCTGCTCCGCGTTCCAGGTGAGGCGGTCGTCCATCCACTCCTGCGTGTTGGAGTCGCGCAGGCGATAGAGCGGGAAGCGGTCGCAGGTCTCGACCACCAGTTCAGCGTACCGTGCGATGGCGGCGCGCTCGCCGGGGAAGTGCTCGGACAGGCGGTTCACGAAGTTGTCCCAGCCCTGCGCGTAAGGGTACTGGTGCGGATCGCCCTGCAGTTCCACGCGGTCGAAGGCATCGATGTCCATGCGCTTCAGCTTCAGCTTGTCCATGATGCCGTAGTAGCTGAAGTACTGATGCAGGTTCTGGCCGGGGCACAGCCCGCCGATGTAATGCACGCCGGTGTCGAACACGGTCTTGTCGCGGCTGAAGACCTGC
>JAEUSX010000216.1 GCA_016788405.1 Flavobacteriales bacterium | reverse complement strand
CGCCTCGCTGAAGGCCCAATCGCCGAAACCGTCCGCCAAAGCCACCGCGCCTGTAAGTCAAGCCAAACAGGCTGTCGCTGCGCCGGAAGCGCCAAAGCCCGTGGCCAGGCCGATTGAGCGCAAGCCTTTGAAGGAGCGCGTGGTCATGGAGTTCGAGGTGCACAGCAATCCGAATGTCCTTTTCGAGCTGCTCAGCACCCCCAGCGGTTTCAGCGAATGGTACTGCGATGATGTGGACGTGCGCGGCGATGTCTTCACCTTCAAATGGGGGAACGACGAGGAAACGGTGACCATGATCGGACGCAAGGCTCCGGAAGTGATCCGTTTCCGGCGTAGCGCTGATGATGACCCGGCCGCCTATTTCGAGTTCCGGATCCGCATCGATGACATGACCAATGAGGTGGCCTTGATCGTGACCGATCACGCATGGCCAGGCGAGTCGGGCAATGTGCGCAGTCTCTGGGCGTCGCAGATCGCCAATCTCACCCGGGTGCTCGGCGCCTAGGCCTCGCCTGAGGCGATCTTCGCCCCGGCGAGCGCATGAAGAAGCTGCATCGGATGATCATCGGGGCCTTCCTGGGCCCCTTGGCCATCACCTTCCTCGTGGTGGTCTTCATCCTCGTGATGCAGTTCCTGTGGAAGTATGTGGACGAACTGATGGGTAAAGGCCTGCCCTTCAGCGTCGTGCTCGAGCTGCTCCTCTATGCCGGCTCCAGCTTCGTTCCGCTCGCCCTGCCGCTTGCCATCCTGCTGGCGTCGCTCATGACCATGGGCGGTCTGGGCGAGAATTCGGAGCTCGTGCCCATGCGCTCCGCCGGGCTGGGCCTGGGGCGCATCCTGGCCCCCTTGATCGTCTTCACGATAGGCCTGGCAGGCTTCTCCATCTTCTTCAGCAACAATGTGCTGCCGGTGGCGAATCTGAAGTTCCACAGCCTGCTGTACGATATGCGCGAGAAAAAGCCTGCCTTGAGCATCACGCCGGGCGTGTTCTACAACGGCATCGATGGCTTCTCCATCCGTGTGATGGAGAAGGATGTGGATAGCGGGCGCCTCGCTGATGTCCTCATCTACGATCACCGGAATGCGCGCAGAGGCAATGGCACGGTGATCCGCGCTGAACGCGGCCATATGCAGCGCAGCGTGGATGGCCATTTCCTCATCCTCACGCTGGAGAATGGCCACTTCTACGATGAGGCCGGAGCACCGGCGGCGCGCGGGAGCCGTCAGCCCATGCTGCGCGGCACGTTCAAGAAGGACATCATCACCATCGACCTCAGCGGCCTGGGCATGACGCGAACCGACGAGGACCTTTACAAGGACCATTACAAGATGCTCACCATGGGCGACCTGGGCCGGGATCTGGACAGCCTGCGCTTGTCGCGGGAAGTGCGTCGGCGCGAACAGGTCGCGCATGTTCGCAATGGATTCCATCTTCTGCGCGCGAATGCCATCCGTGAAGGTCGGACCGAGCACGTGCCCATGCAGGAATGGCTCGCTGAACTGCCCGTGCAGGCGCGGAATGAGACGTTTGAGCTCGCCATGAGCATGGCTCGCAACAACGCGGGTTTCAATGACCGCTGTGCCCGTGAGCTCGAAGGCCGCGCTGAGCAGATCGCGAGGTTCACCGCCGAATGGCATCGAAAGCCCATGCTGGCCGCTGCCTGCTTGGTCTTCTTCCTGATCGGCGCACCGCTCGGAAGCATCATCCGGCGCGGCGGCATGGGACTTCCCGTGGTGCTCGCGATCCTTTTCTTCCTGGTCTTCCATATCGTCTCCTTCGCCACGGAGAAGCTGGTCATCGCAGGGGAGATGGGCGGATGGCCGGGCATGTGGATGGGCCTGCTCGTTCTCTTTCCCGTGGGGCTGTTCATCACATGGAAGGCCGCGCAGGACAGTCCGCTGCTGGATCGCGATGCGTATTATCGCGGCTGGGAGCGACTTCGCTCTGCCTTGCGCCGATCCGATGCGCATCCTACAACTCTGCAATAAGCCGCCGTGGCCTCCGATCGATGGAGGAAGCAAGGCCATGCACAACCTCATGCGGGGGCTGCTGCGCGCCGGGCATCAGGTCAAGGTGCTCTGCATCAGCACGCCGAAGCAGCCGCTGGAGACGGAGACCCTGCCGGCCGATCTGCTGCGCAGCACTCGGATGGAGGGCGTCTTCGTGGACACGAGCCTCAACCTGGTCGATGCCTTCACGGACCTGCTCACCGCCGACAACTACAACATCAGCCGCTTCTTCTCCCCGGACATGGATATCCGACTGATCCGGCTGCTCACCGAGGAGGAGTTCGATGTCGTGCAGCTCGAGAGCCTGTTCATGACCCCTTACATCACCACCATCCGGCGCTATAGCCGGGCCAAAGTGGTGCTTCGCTCGCATAACCTGGAGTACATGATCCAGGACCGCATCGCGCAGGGCGAGCGCAACTTCATCAAGAGGCCGTATCGCCGCTACCTGGCCAAGCAGTTGCGCGAATACGAGATGGCCGTGCTCAGCCGCGTCGACGGGGTGGCGGCCATCAGTCCGAGCGACACCGCCCACTTCCTGGAGCATGGGTCGCGCGCCCCGATCGCCACCATTCCCTTCGGCGTGGATCTGGCCGATTATCCGGAGAGTGAACCGGATACGCGCAAAGCACCGGTGTTCTTCCATTTGGGCAGCATGGATTGGCTGCCGAACGAAGAGGGCATCCGCTGGCTCCTTGAAACGGTATGGCCGAAGGTGCTGCGCAAGGAACCTGGCGCACGGCTTCACCTGGCGGGCAACAAGATGCCCAAGGACCTCATGGAGCACCATGCCACGGGCGTGCAGATGAAGGGCCGCGTGAAGAACGCGACCTCATACATGCGCGAGCGGCAGGTGATGGTCGTGCCGCTCTTCAGCGGCGGGGGCATGCGCGTGAAGATCATCGAGGGCATGGCCATGGGGAAAGCGGTGATCAGCACGCCCATCGGGGCGGAGGGGATCGATTGCACCGACGGCAAGGACATTCTGCTCGCCAGCACCGCCAGCGCCTTCGCGGAGCACATGGTGTCGCTGCACCGCGACCCGAAGCGCGCCATAGCGCTCGGGAACGCAGCCCGGAAGCTCATCGAGCGGACATACACCGACGTGCCGATCGTGCAAGAGCTCACAGCGTTCTACAAGCGCCTGTTGAAGGCATGAGGCTGCTCGTGCTGCTGTCGCGCGTGCCCTTCCCCTTGGAGAAAGGCGACAAGCTGCGCGCGTACCATCTCGTTTCACGGCTGGCGCGGAAGCATGAGGTGCACCTGGTCTGCTTGAGCGATACGCCCACGGCACCGGAGCACCTGGAGCACCTCAAGCGCTTCTGCTCGAGCATTGAGGTGGTGCGCATCCCGCGCTGGCGGATCATCCTGAAGCTCCTCGCGGCAGCCTTCTCGCGCCTTCCGGTTCAGGTGGTCTACTTCCACCACCAGCACGCGCAACGGCGCATCGACGCGGCCATCGAGCGGATCCGACCCGACCATGTGGTGTGCCAGCTCGTGCGCACCACCGAGTACGTGCGCCATCGTTACGCGCTGCCCAAGACGCTCGATTACATGGACACCCTGAGCAAAGGCATGGAACGACGCACGGAGACCGCGCCGTGGTACCTCCGGCCGATATTCAGGCTCGAGACGCGCCGGCTGATCCGCTACGAGAACCTCATGTTCGATCAGTTCGATCATTCCATGATCATCAGCGCGCAGGACCGTGATTACATCTATCATCCGTCGCGGAATCGCATGGCGGTGGTGCCCAATGGCGTCGACATGGAGCATTTCCGGCCAGAGACCGTGGAGAAGCGGTTCGATCTGCTGTTCACCGGGAACATGAACTACCCGCCAAACATCGACAGCGTGCTGTTCCTGGTGAACAAGGTGCTGCCCATCGTCCGGAAGGAGCGCCCGGAGACAAGCCTGTTGGTGAGCGGCGTTGATCCAGCGCCGAGCGTCCGTGAACTGGCGCGACGCGACAAGCTCATCACGGTGACCGGATGGGTGAAGGACATCCGGTCGTCTTATGCCTCCTCGCGCATCTTCATCGCGCCCATGCAGATCGGCACCGGGCTGCAGAACAAGCTCCTCGAAGCCATGGCCATGCGGATTCCCTGCATCACCAGTGCGCTCGCCAACAATGCCATTGGCGCCGCGCCTGGCGACGAGGTCCTCATCGGCGAGACCCCTGAGGATTACGCCCGTCTTGCGATCCGCCTGCTGAATGATGCCCAGGAACGCGAACGCATCGCGGCCAACGGCTATGCGTTCGTCCGTGAGCGATTCGATTGGGAACGGAGCGCGGCCGAGATGGAGCGCCTCATCGTCGGCTGAGGAGGGCACTGCCGAGATGGCGGTCGATCTCTATATTCGCCCCGCTTTTCAGGACCCGTAGCTCAATTGGATAGAGCATCTGACTACGGATCAGAAGGTTTGGGGTTCGAATCCCTACGGGTCCGCAGGATACGAGAAGGCGCCGAGAGGCGCCTTGTTCGTTCAGGGCGCCCCGGTTCCAGGGCCTGATTCGACAGGCCGCGCCATCCAGGCGATGTCGACCCTCCTGATTTTCCTGAACCGCCGGAATCAGCCGACTGACGCGGCTTATCCAAGAGGCTCAGCGCTACTTCGCGGAAACCGCCGCCCCGATGACGACGTAGGAACGCACGGATCCCACCGCTGCTTCCTGAATGCTCCGTCGCTACGCACTCACCCTCGCGCTCATCGCAGCCTCGGTCATCGGCCGGGCCACGCACTTCAGCGGCGGAGAGATCTACTGGCACTGCCTGGGGAACAACCAGTACGAGATCACCCTGATGGTGTACCGCGATTGCGCGGGCATCAACGTGGACCCCACGGTGACGCTGCAGCTCACGAGCCCTTGCGGGAACACGAGCATCACCGTGGCCCACAGCGGGCCCACCGAGATCAGCCAACTGTGCAGCGCGCAGCTGCCCAACAGCACGTGCAATGGCGGCACGCTTCCGGGCATCCAGCAATACGTGTACACCGGGATCGTCACCCTGGCGCCCTGCGTTTCGTGGACCATCTCCTACACCAACATCTACCGCAACAACGCGATCATGAACCTGGTGGCGCCCGGCACCCAGCGCACGCACATCCGCGCCGTGGTGAACACCTTGGTGAACCCCTGCAATGACTCGCCGCAATTCTCGAACACCGCCATTCCCTTCGTCTGCCTCGGCTACCCGGTGACCTACAGCTTCGGTGCCTGGGACCCCGAGGGCGATTCCCTGAGCTACGAGTTGATCAATGCCATGGGTCTGAACGGCGCGCCCATCCCCTATTCGCCGCCGTACACCTATCTGCAGCCGATCACGGGCCTCACTCTCGATCCGCTGACGGGCGAGGTGAACTTCACCTTGAACCTGCAGGGCAATTGGGTGGTGGTGGTGCGCGTGAACCACTGGGTGAATGGGGTATTGGTCGGTTCCGTGATGCGCGACATGCAATTCGTGGGATACCCGTGCGCCAACGACCCGCCTGATCCGGCGACCGGTGTGGTCACAGGCCTCACCGGGAACGCCGTGCAACTCGGCCCCCGTGCGGTGCAGGTCTGCGAATCGGGTGATTTCTGCTTCAATTTCACCATCAACGACCCCAACCTGCCCAACGTGCTGCAGGCCTTCAGCAACATCGGGCAGAGCCTGCCGGGGGCCACCTTCACCTACACCGCAGGCAATCCGCTCAGCGGACAAGTCTGCTGGACCGCTCAACCCGGCACAGCGGGATTCTATCCCTTCATCGTGAATGTGGATGATGGCGCCTGCCCGATTCCAGCGTTCCAGACCTACATCTACTCGATCACGGTCATCGAAGGGCTCTACGGCACGGTGACCACGACAGGAGAAACCTGCCTGGGCACGGGCAACGGCACGGCCACCGCCAACGTTACGGCGGGCACAGCTCCTTTCACCTATGCCTGGAGCACAGGCGCAACCACGCCAAGCATCATGGCGGGTCCCGGCACCTACACGGTGACCATGACCGATGCGAACAACTGCGAGTCGCCGGTGATGACGGGTGTGATCGGCACGCAAGCGTTGCCGAATCAGGCGAATGCCGGACCGGATGCCGTGGGATGCGTGGGGAGTTTCCCGATCACCCTGGCAGGCAGTGTCGTGAACGCGACCGGCGGAAACTGGAGCGGTGGCAACGGCGCTTTCGCCGGCACTTGGCCTTCAATCACCTACGCACCGACCGCCGCAGAGATCGCAGCAGGCAGCGTGACGCTGACGCTCACGACGACGGGCAATGCCAATTGCCCTCCGGCCAGCGATAGCATGCTCCTTCAGATACCGAACAGCTTCGCTGGCCTGAGCCTCACGAGCACTTCCGCTCTCTGCCCTGGCGGCAGCACGGGGACCGCGAGCGTGGTGAATGGCCTGCCGGGGTTCACCTATCAGTGGAGCACGACCCCGGTTCAGACCGGTCCGACCGCCTCCGGCCTGAGCGCCGGCACCTACGGCGTGATCATCACCGACAATTTCAACTGCAGCACGAGCCAGAGCGTTTCCGTGACGGAGCCGCAGTCGCTCAGCGTGTCCATCATCGCGGTGGGCGATGAGAGCTGCGCTGGCTTCGCTGATGGCACGATCACGGCGAGCGCGAGCGGCGGAACGGCACCGTACACCTACACGTGGAGCAACGGGGCCACCGGCGCCCTGCTCATCGCGGGCGCTGGCACCTACACCGTTTCCGTGACCGATGCGAACAGCTGCGGGCCGGCCACCGCGACCGCCACGATCAACGCCAGTGCGCAACCGAACATCGCGGATGCAGGAGCCGACTTGATCGGCTGCGTGGGCTCCTTCCCCATCGCCTTGAACGGAAACGTGACCAATGCGACCGGAGGAGCATGGACCGGAGGCACGGGCAACTTCTCCGGCGCCTGGCCCGCCGTGAGCTACACACCCAGCGCTGCGGACATCGCCGCCAATGGAGTCACGCTCACGCTCACAACGACCGGGAATGCGGCATGCCCGCCAACGAGCGATGCGGTCTTCATCAACATCCCCAACAGCTTCGCGAATGCCACGGTGACACCGACGGATGCGGTCTGTTTCGGCACGGCCACGGGCAGTGCGGCATTCAGTCCCGATCTCCCTGGCTTCACCTACGCCTGGACCACGGTGCCCGTGCAGACGGCGGCGGTCGCCACCGGACTGGCCGCTGGCAGCTACGACGTGACGGCCACCGATGCTTACGGATGCACCATTTCCTTGAGCACGAGCATCGGTCCTGTCGCCGCGCTGAGCATCGCGAGCCTATCAGCGACGGATGAGACCTGCGCAGGATTCGGCAACGGTACCGCCACGGTCGTCGCCACGGGAGGAACCGCGCCATACAGCTACCTCTGGAGCACGGGATCCAACGCGACGAGCATCACCGCAGGAGCCGGCAGCTACACCGTCACGGTGACCGATGCGAACAACTGCGCACCGGTCTCCGGGACCATTGCGATCAACGCCTCCGCGCAGCCGAATCAGGCGGATGCCGGTCCGGACCTGGTGGGATGCGTGGGCTCCTTCCCTATCGCGCTGGTGGGGAGCGTGACGAATGCAACGGGTGGATCATGGAGCGGCAATGGAAGCTTCACGGGCACCTGGCCGAGCGTGAGCTATACGCCGACGGCGTCGGAGATCGCCGCGAACAGCGCCACGCTCACCCTCACCACCACGGGCAATAGCGACTGCCCTGCGGCGAGCGACCAAGTCACCATTACCATACCCGACAGCTTCGATGGATTAAGCACCTCGTCGGTGAACGCGCCTTGCAATGGGCAGACCATCGGCTCGGCCAGCGTGACTCCCGCACTTCCCGGCCTGACCTACTTGTGGAATGATCCGGGCGCCCAGACCACGCCGACGGCAACCAATCTCGCTGCGGGCGATTACAACGTGATCGTGAGCGACAACTTCGGATGCAGCGTGACGCTGACCGTCA
This sequence comes from Flavobacteriales bacterium, assembly GCA_016788405.1. GTDB lineage: Bacteria > Bacteroidota > Bacteroidia > Flavobacteriales_F > PHOS-HE28 > PHOS-HE28. The sequence continues at coordinate 455 of JAEUSX010000216.1, read as the reverse complement.
CGGTGACCCAGCCCGCTCCCATCGTCATCAGCAGCATCGGCAGCACGCCGGAGTCGTGCGCAGGCTTCGCTGACGGCACGGCCACGGTAGCTGCCACCGGCGGCACGCCACCATACAGCTACCTGTGGAACAACGGTGGAACCACGGCGAGCATCACCGACGTGGCCGGCGATTACGTGGTGGGCGTGACGGATGTGAACGGCTGCGCGGTCGCGGTGGGCTTCGTGACGATCGATGTGCTCGCGCAGCCCAACCAAGTCAATGCGGGCCCGGATCAAGTGGCGTGTCTGGGCGACTACCCGATCAACCTGACCGGCAGCGTGGTGAATGCCACGGGCGGCGTCTGGAGCGGCGGCAACGGAACCTGGCTGAGCAACGGCATGGCCGCGCAGTACATGCCGAGCAATGGAGAGATCGCCAATGGCGGGGTCGCGCTGGTGCTCATGTCCGTTGGG
>JAEUSX010000205.1 GCA_016788405.1 Flavobacteriales bacterium | reverse complement strand
GCGGAGAATCGCTGGTTCTCGCCAGCGAGCAATCGCTCATTGTTCACCACCATCTCCGATCCCAAGCGCACTTGCGACGAGAAGACGGTGATGTCGTTCACCCGCTCATTGATGCGGTTACGGATGCGCAAGCGCTCGCGGTCCAGCCCAAGGTCGGCGTCGGTCAGGCGCAGCCGGGCGAGGGAGAGCTCTCCTCGCTCGCGGCGCAGGAAAAGCGGGACCTGGAACCCGACGCCGAACTGGTAGCCTTGGCCGAGCAGTGTTGCGCCGGGTTCATTGTTCATCGCTCCGCCGCTTCCGAGCCACTGGTATTTCAGGTCAAGATCGGGTTTCAGGAATTCGCTGCGCAGGCGGCGATCGATCTCCAGTTGATCGATGCGCGCGCTGGCCTGTGCCAGCAATGGGTGCTCAGCCACGGCCCGGGCGATGGCGGTATCCGCCAATTGAAACGCTTCCGGGGAGCTCAGGTCGCCGGGTTCAGGCACCATCCCGGGCTGCAATTCCAAGGGTTGCTGCGATGCGTTCCAGAGGTGGTTGCTCAGGCGGAGGCCGGCGTTCCGGAATCCAAGTCCAGCCTGTTGCTCCCGCATCAGGCGATCTTGGAGCTGGAGGTAGGCCTCCAGCGTGTCGATCGCCGGCCGGTCGCCGCCGCGCCAGCTGCCACGCACGGCTTCGAAGCGCACGGAGGCCAGGCCGACGGCGGACCGTGCGACCTCCAGCGCTCGGTAGGCTGCCACCCAGTCCGTATGGTCGTTGAGCGCCTGCAGCAGCAGGTCGTTCATCATCTGCTCCTGTTCGGCCAGCGTGGCCCGCAGGTACGCTTGCGCCTTGCGCAACGTGGCGCGCCGTTGATCGATGAACAGGCCCTGGCCCAAGCTCACCTGGCCGCCCACCTTCACCAGCCCGTCGACCGGCGTGAAGCCCTGCGGGTCCAGGAGCTCGCCGCTGTTCTGCTGCACCCCGGCGAAAAGCTCCACGCCGTACCACGTGGGCACTTTCAAACCGGCTTCGAAGAGCTGGAAGTAGTTCTTCTCGTCGAACTGCTTCTCGTCGTAGTTGGCAGTGGCGAGCGGGTCGAATCCGCCGCGCGCGCTTCGCACGGTGGCTTCCCCCAGTTCAGGACGCAAGGCGGCCTGCCGGGCCATGGGATGGTTCTCCAGCACGATGCGCACGAAGGCATCACGCGACAGCACCGCAGGCACTTGCGCGTTCAACGTGATCGCGCAGAAGGCCAGGATGACCGACGATCGCGCTCTCATCTCTTCGCGTCGGCGTTGATGCTCATCAGTTGCGCATCCGTGTACAGGTCCGGCGGGAAGCCGTTGATCTGCCGCCACAGCTCGTACCAGATGGGCACGTCCTTCATCAGCGCGAAGCCCACGCTGCCGCCGCCCACTCGGAGCGCGTTCGGCCATGGGCGGTCGTCGGGATCGGGACCCACCAGGATGCGGTACTTGCCATTCGGGCTGATGAAGTTGTCGATGGCCACCACCTTGCCCCCGAAAGTGCCGTAGCTCGTGTTGGGCCAGCCGCTGAACACGATGCTGGGCCAGCCATCGAAGACGAAGCGCACCTTCTGGCCCTTTGCCATCAACGGCATGTCCATGGGGCGCACATAGAGTTCCACGGCGAGCTCAGGGCTCGCCGGCATCACGCTCACCAACGCGTCACCCTCCTTCACCGTTTCGCCGAGGCCGGTCACTACGGCCTTGGTGATGTAGCCCTGCTGCGGCGCGGTGACGTAGTAGTTGCCTGCGCGCACGGTGTAGTTGGCCAGGTCCACCTGCATCTTGCTCACCTCGGCTTCGGTGGTGTACATCTGACTCATGCTGGCGAACTTCTCGCTCTCGGCCTTGCTCAGCTTGTCACGGTAGTCGTTGCGTATCCCGTTGATCTCCAATTGGGCGTTGAGCAGCTCGTTACGGGCATCGAGCAGCTTGTTGCGCGCATCGATGAGGGTGGCATTGGCGCGTTGCTGCGCCACCTGGCGGCGTTCCAGCTCGACTTTGCTGATCAGCCCCTCCTTGAATTGCTGGTTCCCTCGGGCGTACTGGTCGTCCGCCACCTTGATCTCCGTCTCGGCCGCCACGACGCGGATGCTGTCGCTCTGAAGCTTGTAGCGCGCCTGGAGGATCTTGTTCTGCGCCTGCTCCAGCTTGATTCGCAAACCCGCGGTGAGCGCGTCGATCTGGGCATCAAGGGCATGCACCTTCTCCTCGTAGCTCCTGCCGGTGAGTTCCTTGGCGTTGATCTGATCGGCGGTTCGCTCCAGGAGTTTCGGGTCGAAGTACTCCGGCTTCACTTCACTCAAGCGCAGTATGGTGTCGCCCTTCTGCACGAGCTGGCCTTCCTGCACGTACCACTGCTCCACGCGACCGGGAATGATGGCATGGATCGTTTGCGGGCGCTGATCGGGCGTCAAACTGGTGACGGTGCCGCGCGCGCGGATGCTCTGGGTCCAGGGCAGGAAGAGACCGATGAGCATCAGGATGCAGATGGCGCTGAGCCATTTGGCGAAGAGATCGTTCGCTCGCGCCTTTCCAATGGACTTGAAGCAGGCGAACGTGCTGCGGCTCAGCTCCGGAACTGGATTATGCGGACTCAGGTCGAGCATTTGGTTCATCCCGATTCATCGGGAGTCAGTTCGTTTCGAGCTTGCCGTCACGGAGAAGAAGCGTGCGCGCGCAGCGCTGCTGCACCCAGGGGTCGTTGCTCACCACCAGCAGCGTCCATGGGCGCTCGGGCGCCGTGATCCAGCCCAGGATCTGCTCCCGTTCCTTCGGGTCCCAGTCCTGCAAGCTGTCCTCCAACAGGATCATGCGAGGATGGCCCGCTATGGCACGCGCCTGCACGATGCGTTTCAGCAGGCTCTTCGGCAATCGCGCCCCTTGCGGATCAAGCTTGGTGAGCAGGCCATCGGGCAGGTAGGACAGACGCTCCATCAATCCAGTGACACGGCAGGCTTCCATGATCTCCGGCTCAGTGATCCAGTCGCGACCCACAGCGATGTTCTCCAGCACGGTGCCCGTGAAGACGTCCTCATCGCTGAGGCTGTCGCCGATGAGCGAGCGCACATGCTCCAGGTCCAGGCTGCTCATGGGATGACCATCGATCAGGATGCCGCCTTCCACGTTCGTGATGCCGCCGCCGAGGATGCGCAGCAGGGTGGTCTTGCCTGACCCGTTCGTCCCGCTCAGGCACACCTTCTCGCCAGGCTTCAGGTGCAAGTCGATTCCTTCAAGCACAGCGCGCTGGTTCCAACGGCTGCGGAAGCTGAGGCCCTCGGTGCGCACCTCCAGCCCTTTCGCAGGATCGGTCGAGAGGACCTTCAGCCCCCCGCTGCGCTCCAAGGGGATGTCCGTCACCTGGCCGATCTTCTCCAGGGAGGTGAGCAGGTCGTACACGCTGTGCGCGTTCAGGATCAGCTTCTCCACGGCGTTGATCATGATCAGGATCACGATCTCGGCGGCCACGAACTGGCCGAGGTTCATCTGCTCGTTCATCACCAGCAGGCCGCCCAGAGCCAGCAGGCTGAGGGTGATGACCACCTTGAAGACCACCAGTGCCGAGTACTGCCCCAAGAGGATGCGGAAGTGCGCGCGACGGGCGCCCACATAGCCGTTCACCAGCTGATCGGTGCGGTCGATCGGCAGCGTGGTGGTGCCCACCATTTTGAAGGTGTCCTGACTTCGGCCCACTTCCTCCAGCCAATAGGCCACGCGGTACTTGAACGTGCTTTCCTCCAGGCTCGTGGCCAGGCCGCGCCGGCCGGTGAAACGGAAGATCACGATGAGCAACAGGAGCAGGAGCAGGCCGAAGACGATGAAGAAGGGATGGTAGACCGCTAGCAGGATCAGGCATAGCACGATCTGCAGGAGCGCGAGCGGGAGGTCCAACAGCAGTTTAGCCAGGCTCTTCTGAAGGCTGATCGTGTCGAAGAAGCGATTGACCAGTTCCGGGATGTATCGGCCTCCGCCCGCCTCGTACGTCATGCGCGGAATGCGATAGGCGAACTCCAGGGCGCTGCGCGCGAAGAGCCGCTGCTGGATGTTCTCGGCCAGGGCGAGCTGCATCACCTGCAATGCGCCGGTGAGGCCGACACCGACGGTGACGAAGCCGATGAGCACGCCCCAGCTGGTCGCGATCTGCCCACCGCTGATCAGGTTGATGATGGCCTGCACCCCCAGCGGCACACTGAGGCTGATGGCCCCGCCCACCAGAGCGTAGAGGTA
>JAEUSX010000188.1 GCA_016788405.1 Flavobacteriales bacterium | reverse complement strand
CGAGGAGCCCGAGCGCATGGCCACCGCTGCGCTCTATGAAGGCGCATTGGAGATCTGCAACGGCTGGTTCTCAGAGGGCCACATCATCACCTTCTTCACGAGCCGGACCGAGGAGCACCGCGAAGTGACCACCGAATGGCTCGACCGCCACGGATTCAACTACCACTCGATCCTCTTCGGCAAGCCGCGCGGCGGCAACTACCATTGGATCGACAACCACATCGTGCGCGCCACGCGCTATGACGGCAAGTTCACGAAGCTGGTGGAGAAGCAGGCCACGATCGAAGCGTTCGAGGAATGAGCCCGGGTTGTCATCCCAACGGCCCAGCCCATCCATTGATCAATCGAACGCGGATGCCTGTCCTTGGTCAGCCTCGTGCAATGCGCGGCTTGATGGCGCTCCTCACCGCCGTATGCGGATCCGCAGCATCCGGGCAGTTCTTCTATGCAGGCCTCGGCGCGCACGTGAGCGTGCAGAATCCGGAGAGCATCCAGGTGGTCGAAGCCATGGATTCCAAGACCGCATATGGGGCCGTGGAGGCCGCACCGTTCCTCGGGTACCGGCTCAGCCAGCATTTCGCAGTCGGTCTCAGCGCGCGCCTGCCCTTGATCAATTCGAAGCGGTTGACCAGCCTCGGTGATGATGGCTTCGAATACGGCAACCCATACCGCGTCGTTGGCGAGTATGGGAATGGCGAAGAAATGACCACGTGGAGCACTTGGGACCAAGTTGCGGGCCGCGCGCCGGATGCCTATGGCGTTACGTTAAGGCCGGCCCCGCTGTATTCGGCGCATCTCATGCTCATCATCCACGAACGGAGCGGCTTCTTTGTTGAAGCGCGCGCCGCCTATGGAGGCTTCCGTGAGGAGTTCCGGATCCTGCGCGAGGGATCGGCGAGCGTTGAGCCGCTGGACGATACCGTGAAAGCGCGCAAGGGCGGGTTCACGCCTGGCATGGGAATCGGGATCATGCCGCATGTGGGCGAAGGGTCCTTCATCCGGCTCGAAGGCGGATTGGACTTCGTGTTGCTGAGCAAGGAAAGCGGCTTCCGGTACGAGATGGATGCGCAGCCGGATGGCGGGGTTCCTCAGACGCTGACGCTCCGCTCCACATTAACGCAAGGCAGCATGTTCCGCGTCGGCTTCACCTATGGGCGCCGCTTCTAGAAGCGGCCTCCGCGCGATTGGTATTTTGCGCGCGTATTCCGGATCCTCGATGCGTCTGCCTCGCTCGCTTCGCCTTCTTCTCTTGATCGGGATGGCTCATCCGGGAGCTGGCGTCTCCGCCCAATTCACGTATGTCGGGGCTGACATCGGGTACTGCTATCTGCCGCTGAAGAAAGTCGGCTTTGAGCGGAGCGTGGCCAACCGGCTCGAGCTCATGCCGCAGGCCATCTACCGCTTCGGCAAGCACATCGGGGTTGGCGCAGCAGTGATGGTGCCGGCCACGAGCAAGGTGAAGGTGACCTTGGAGGATTCGCCCACCTCGGACGATTACCGCTACTCCTACTCGTCCTATTCCTACGGCTATGAAGATGACCACCGTTTCTCCACCCTCACCTACACCGCCGAGGATGGCGTGGGCGGAACGCTCTTCGCACGCCTGTACTTGGAGGATAACGCCAACCTCTACTTCGATGCCCGCCTCAGCTACGCCCGCTTCTCCGAGCGCCTCGTGATCCGCCGTGATGGCCGGGATGGCTACTACGACGCTGGCGCGGACGTCTGGCGCCAGCCGGTTGATGCATTGGACATCGACGACCGCATCACCCACCGCATGCTCGTGCCCGGCCTTTCCTTCGGCGCGGCTCCGCATGTGGGGAAGAACGTGTACTTCAATTGCTATATCGGCTTCGACGTGCACCCCTTCGCCAAGGACGCCTTCTCCTACCAGGAATCTTACTCGGAGGATTACTCCGGGGAATTCGAGTACGTCACATTCGCCAGCCGGCTCTCCGGGGCACACACTGCATTCCGCACCGGTCTCGGAATCGGCGCGCATTTCTGAACCCATGAACAAGCCTTCCTTCTTCCTCTTCGCCATCGCGTTCTCCAGCACCGCCCATGCGCAATTCGAATACGATGTGAGCGGATCGCCGGACAGCGCGCAAGTGAGCTTCAACGGCCGCCCCAAATGCGTTACGCCCTGCCGCGCGCGCTACACTTGGAGCGAAGCCGTGGACAAGCGCATCGCCGTGGAGGTCACGGCGCCGGGCTACGAGCCTTGGCGCGACACGCTCTGGCGCAAACCGCAGAACTACGTGCAGTTCGTGATCGCGCACCTGAAGCGCAGCCCGCTCTCACCGCCCCTGGACTCCACGACGGCGATCGTGGCATTCGACCGCCTGCTCATCAACCTCAAGGCCGGTGACCGCATCGGCACGCGCACCGACCGGCATGGCGACAAATTGCCGATCAACTGGGAGCCCAGCCTGCAGGCCGGCGAGCGCACCGTGGAGCGCAGGTTCTATGAAGCCGTGACACAAGCCGGTGTGCGGGTGCCCGGCAAGCAAGCGGAGAAACTCTTCGCCAAGCCCACGGATCAACGCGTGCAGACGCCGCGCTACCTCGTGGGCGGCGAAGTGGCCTCGCTCAATACGAGCATCACCTTCGAGCGCGACCGGCAAAGCTCCAAGAACGACGGAGAGCGCGGGCGCAGTGAGATGCGCATCACCTGGCAGGTGCTGGACCGCACTACCAGCAAAGTGGTGCTCACGGCCTCCACGACCGGCGTATCCACCTCGCGCGACCGCACCATCTTCGGAGCCGAAGATCAGATCGAGGCCTTCGAGGACGCCTTGTGGGCCTTCCTCCGCGCCGGCGAGTTCACGCAATTGCTGCGCAGCGCCGGACCCGACACCGGAGGCGGCGTGGCCGCCGACAGCACCATCGCCGTCACCGCCATCGGCAAGGCGGTGAATCCGGCCTTCAAGAGCCTTGGCGAGATGATCAAGCATGCGGACAAGGCCTGCGTGACCATCATCACCGACGAAGGGCACGGCAGCGGTGTGATCATCGACCAGGAAGGGATCGCGCTGAGCGCGTACCACGTGGTGGAGGACGCCAAGCGGATCGAAGTCCAGTTCTCCGATGGACTGAAGCAGGAGGCGCGCGTCCTGGTGCACGACATGGGCAATGATCTGGTGCTGCTCGACATCACCGGATCGGGCTTCCGTGCGCTGCCCTTGGGCAAGGACGAGGAGAACGGGATGGGCGATGAGGTGATCACCATCGGCACGCCGGCCGACCTTCAGCTCGGTCAGAGCGTGAGCAAGGGCATCCTGAGCGGGAAACGAAGGATCGAGGAGAAGGTCTACCTGCAGACCGATGTGGCCGTGAGCCCGGGCAACAGTGGCGGCCCGCTGCTCAACACCAAGGGCGAGGTGATCGGCATCATCCAGGGCAAACTCGTGGGCAAGGGCATCGAAGGGCTTGGCTTCGCGGTGCCCATCGAGCGCGTGATGGAATTGCTGCGCATCCAGGTGAATCCCTAAGCGCGCTGCTCCGCCGCGAACACCTGCCGGAGCACGGCCTCGGCGGGCGCGGTGAGCACCTGTTCACGTCGGGCCATCACGCGGCGCGCCGAAGCGATGGCGCGTTCGATGTCGTAGGTATCAAGGCCGTCAGCACCACCCCATGCGAATGAGGGGATCCGCTTCGGCGGGAATCCACCGCCGAACACGTTGGCCGCAACGCCCACCACCGTGCCGGTATTGAACATGGAGTTGATGCCGCTCTTGGCGTGATCGCCCATGAAGAGGCCGCAGAACTGCGAACCTGTGCCCACCTCCCGCCCTTCCGCGTAGCTGTACACCTTCACCTCGCCGTAGGTGTTCTTCAGGTTGCTGTTGTTGGTGTCGGCGCCCAGATTGCACCACTCGCCCAGCACGCTGTTGCCCAGGAAGCCATCGTGCCCCTTGTTGCTAAAGCCGAGGATAACGCTGTTGTTCACCTCGCCGCCCACGCGGCACTCGGGCCCGAAGGCGGATGGGCCGTAGACCTTCGCGCCCATCTTCAATTGCGCGTGGTCCCCGAGCGCGATGGGCCCGCGCAGCAAGCAACCTTCCATGACCTCAGCGTGGCGCCCGATGTAGATGGGACCGCCCTTCGTATTGAGCACGCTCGCTTCGCACACCGCGCCCTCCTCCAGGAAGACGAGCGATGGATCGCCCACCACGGTGTTGAGCGCGCCGAGCGGCTGTGACCGTCGCCCTTCGGTGAGCAGCTTGAAGTCCTGGGCGATGGCGATGCCGCAATGCTGGAAGATGCGCCAGGGCCGGTCGTAACGGGTCACCTCGCCGGTGAACGGAACGGGGCGCATGAAGGCGGGCGGTTGGGCCCAGCTTGATTCACCCGGTGCCTCGTGCGCGGCGATGCCGAAGGCCAGTGCGCGGTCGCCCGCCACGAGCGCTTCGCCCGGACGCAGGTTCATCACCGCTTCCACGAGCTCCTCGCTCGGATACAGCGCGCCATCCACCTCCCACCGAGGGCCTTCATCAGCGGACATCGGAAAAGCCGCCGAGAGGTAGTTCTCGGTGCGATGGCTCACCGCGAGGCCGCTGCGCAGCTGCCAGGCTTCGCTGATGCGCAGGATGCCAGGCCTCAATTGCGCCACCGGCCGCGTGAAGGTGAGTGGCAACAGGTGCCGATGATGTCCCGCGTCAGAGAGGATGATCGCCATGACGGCGAAGGTATCCCTGGCCCCGGATCACTTCATGCCGCATAGCACGCAGATCCAATAGGTGATGCCGGCCAGCGCGGCGCTCACCGGTATGGTGAGGATCCATGCCCAGAGCAGCCGCACGGTGACGCCCCAGCGCACGCCACTCAAGCGCTTCGTGGCGCCCACGCCGATGATCGCGCCTGTGATGGTGTGCGTGGTGCTCACGGGGATGCCCATCTGCTCGGTGAGGTAGAGCGTGGTGGCGCCGGCGGTCTCGGCGCAAACGCCTTCCAAGGGCGTCACCTTGGTGATCCGCGTGCCCATGGTCTTCACGATCTTCCAGCCGCCGCTCAAGGTGCCCAGGCCGATGGCGGTGTAACAGGCCAATGGCACCCAATTGGGCATCTCCTTGATGTCGGTGATGTCGCCATTGGCGATCATGGCCGCCGTGATGATGCCCATCACCTTCTGCGCATCGTTGCCGCCATGGCCGATGCTGAAGGCTGCCGAGCTCAGCAGCTGCAGCCGCTTGAACATGTTGGCCATGCTGTGCGCGTTCGGCGTCCTCACCTTCTCTACGTACAGGTACGTCAGGATGAAGATGAGCGCGGCGCCCATGAGGCCCCAGCGGATCACCGAATTGTCGGCCTTGTCCAGCGCCTTGGCCAGCTTCTCCTCGTCCACTTCGGGATCGACGGAGGCCTTCACCATCGCAGCGGCCTTCTTCCCGCCGTCGCGCTCGTAATGCGCGATGCTCGGCAGCGCGGCCTCCACCTTCGCGCGGGCCGCATCGTAATCGGCCTGCTTCGTCGGATCTTCAGCAGCCTGCTTCTTCAGCACATCGGCTTTGTAGAATTTCTCCAGGTTCTCCTCAGCCTTGCCCTGCTGCAGGTGCACGAAGAGGAACCACGTGGCCATCGACGCCAGCACGATGATGCCGATGCGCGTCCACACCTTCCGAACGATGGTGACGAAGGTGATGAACATGCTGATGATCATGCCCACGAGCGGGGCGAGGAAGATGAAGAGCAGCGTCTTGGTGATCTTGTCGTTCTCCACCACATCGCCCAGCGTGAATCCGTCGGTGGTGGCGAAGGCATGCGCGATGGCCGCGCCGGCGAAGCCGCCGATGAGCGTGTGCGAGCTGCTGCTGGGGATGCCGTACCACCACGTGAGCAGGTTCCAGGCGATGGCCGCGATGAGGCCCGCGAAGATCACGGGCAGGGTGATGAACTCGGTGTGGACCGTCTTGCTGATGGTGTTGGCCACCGCATGGTCCTTGAAGATGAAGAAGGCCACGAAGTTGAAGAAGCCCGCCCACAGCACGGCTTGCAAAGGGGTGAGCACCTTGGTGCTCACCACCGTGGCGATGGAGTTGGCCGCGTCGTGGAAGCCGTTGATGTAATCGAACACCAAGGCCAGGACGATGATGACCAGGAGCAGCTCCATCCGCTCAGGCGTACTTCAGCATGATGGACTCCATCACGTTGCTCACATCCTCGCACTTGTCGGTGGCGAGCTCGAGCACCGCGTAGGTATCGCGCATGCGGATGAGCTGGATCGGGTCCTTCTCCGTGGCGAAGAGGCGCTGGATGGCGCGGTCGTACACCTCGTCGGCCTGGTTCTCCATGCTGTTGATCTGCACCACGAACTCCATGTGGGCGTTGCTCTTGTGCATGCGGCGCAGGTTCTGCACGGCCAGCTGCACGATGCGCGCGCCCTCATTCACCAGGCGGGCCAGCTCCACGCACGTCTCATCGGGCTTGCCGATGCCGAAGAGCTCCAGGTTCTTGGCCGCGGCGAGGATGAAGTCGGCCACATCGTCCAGGCTGGTGGCCAGGCTGTGGATGTCCTCGCGGTCGATCGGCGTGATGAAGTTGCGCGCGAGGTCCGTGAAGATGGTGTGCGTCAGGTCGTCGTTCGCGCGCTCGGCGATCTCCAGCCGCTCCAGCAGTGCCGTGCGCTGCGAGCCCGGCTCGGTGTTCATGATCGCGATCAGGTCCTCGCTCATCTTCAGCACGTTCGCGGCGCTGGCCTCGAAGTGGAAGAAGAACACGCGGTCACGCGGCTTGAAGATGCTGAGCAATGAATCGAGCGCCATCGGGGTCTGGGTTTTCGGGTGGGCAAATGTATCCGGGGCGTTCAGCACGCGGCCTGACGGATGGAATGGTAATGCGCGGTTAACATGATCACGGTCAGATGCCGAACTCGATCTG
>JAEUSX010000179.1 GCA_016788405.1 Flavobacteriales bacterium | reverse complement strand
GTCACCGGTTCCTTGCTGATGGCGAAGACCAACTGGCCATCGCTGCGGATGCCCACGCCATTGCGGATGTGGGCATTGGTGGATCCCGGCGCGAAGAGCTTGTTCATCACGCCCTTCACCACGAGCATCGGACCGGACTGCGTCGCGCAGCGCATCTCGGCCAAGGTGGGGAACTCGGCACTGGTGCAGATGAAGGCGGTGTGGTCCGGCCGCACGCCGAACACGCCATTCGGCTGCATATAGAAGTTCCCGGTCGTCGCTGAGCGCCGGTTCAATGGCACCAGCTTCTTCCCATTCGCGACGAAGAGGCCCAAGGGCGAACGGTCAGAGGTGAACATGCCGGCGTTCATGGCCACCAGCACCTCCTGCTTCTTCGCTTCCAGGCTCTTCACCAGCGGACCCAGGCGTCGGTAAAGGCTGTCCCGATCATCGCGCAGGTGCATATCGATCTGCGCATGCGCCGGATCCACGACGGTGAAGGCGAAGCGCTTGTCCTGTGCGAGCAGGGCGGTTGCCGTCGCTGCGGCGATGCACAGCGCGAGAAGACGTGATCGGACCATGGCAAGCAGGGGTTCAGAACCACGCGATCAGCTTCAGGTTGAAGCGGCGCGGCGTGAGGTAATCCGGGATCGAGTACTGGCGGCCGGTCACGTCCGTGATCCACGTGTGGTTGGCCACGTTGTTGATGTTGAGCAGATTGAAGACCTCGGCGGTGAGCCACAAGTCACGGATATGGCGGCGCCAGCCGCGCCGGCTCTGGCCATCGGCCCCGAGGAATTGCTTGCTGAAGCCGATGTCGACCCGGCGGTACAGGTCGGTGCGCAGGGTATCGGAGTAGCGGTTGTTGTTGGGCGGCCCGAAGGGCAGGCCTGTGCCGAACGCCAGGTTCACGTGCACTTTGGCCGTGGGCCAGCGCGGCATCTCGTCCTGGAAGAAGAAGGCCACATTCACGCGCTGGTCGGTGGGGCGCGGGATGAAGCCCGGCTCCACGCGCGAGCTGTCCACCGCCACATTGTTCAAGGTGTAGCCCGGCCGTATCGTGTCCCCATCGGAGTTGAAGCGCCAGTAGAAGTAATCGTCCTTCACATCCTCTTGCGCGCTGAGCACGCCGATGCTCATCCAGCTATCAATGCCCTCGATGAACTGACCGGCCAGCTTGATATCCACGCCCGTGGCGTAGCCCTTGGCGTTGTTGGTGCCGTAGTAGCGGATGCGGATGTTGTCCACTTCGTAGGGGATCAGGTCGTCCATCGCCTTGTAATACGCTTCGGCGGTGAAGCGGAAGGGGCGCTGCCAGATCTCGAACCACCGGTCCATGCCGATGAGCGCGTGGATGCTGCGCTGCGCGCGGATGTCGGGATTCAATGTGCCATCGAGCTTGCGCACCTCGCGGTAGAAGGGCGGCTGGTAGTACAGGCCGCCCGCCAGCCAGAAGCTGTAATCACGGTCGATGATGGAGTCCTTGCCCACCACGCGCTTCCAACCGGGATGGAAGATCAAGCGCGCGCGCGGGCTCGCCACCACCTGACCGTTGTAGCTCCAGTGCTGGGCGCGCGCGCCGGCCACCAAGCTCCACCAGCGGTCCTTATGCTGCTTGCTCTCCCATCGCCAGGTGCTCTGCAGGTACGCGCTGCTGCGCAGGCTCTGCATGCTGAGGTCGGCCTTCAACGTGTTCTGCAGGTAGAGGTCCTCGCCGGTGTTCAAAGGCACGCTGTAATCCGCGCTGTCCAGCAGGTACCACTCGTTCAGCTTGTCGGTGATCGACTCCACGCGCGTGTCGATGCCCCATTGCACGTAGCTCTTCGGGCGCTGCAAGTAGCCCTTGTGGGCGAAGGTGTACACCGAGGCATCGAGCTGGTTGCGCGCATGATCGAGGTAGGTGCCGATGCCCAGATCGCGCACCACCTCGCCGAACTGCTCACTGCCCAGGTCGCGCTCCAATTCGCCCAGGCGGTACTGCCCTTGTATGGTGAAGCGCTCGCTCTCGGAAGTGGAATAGGCGCTGGCGATGAGCTTGAGCAGGAGGTCACGGCTCGCCTGCACGTTGAGGTTGAGCGCGCCGAAGAGCGTCTCGAACTGCGTGCGTTCCTGGCCGTCGAAGTACACGGTGAAGCGCAGCGGCTGATTGAAAGGACCGAACTCCGTCTCGCGGTCGTCGGGCACCACGTTGTACTGGTTGCGCGAGTACAAGCCGAGGAAGCCGAGTTCCACCTTGTCCGTGAGGTCGTAGGTCCAATAGGTCTGCGCGTCGGTGTACACCGGGCGGTAATCGCCTTTCACGTCGCCGCCGCCGAGCAGGAGCTGATTGGTGCGGTAGCGCACGCCGGTGACGTGCCGCAGGCGCATGTTGAACATCGCATCCTCCAGGTGGATGGCGCCGCCGAGCAAGCTGGCCATGGCGCTGCCGCCGAACTGGCGCGGCCGCCGGTACTTGATGTCCAGCACGCTGCTCATCTTGTCGCCGTAGCGCGCCTCGAAGCCGCCCGAGCTGAAGCGGATGCTCTCGATCATGTCCGGGTTCGGGAAGCTCAGCCCCTCCTGCTGGCCGGCCCGCACCAGGAAGGGGCGGTACACCTCGATGTCGTTCACGTACACCAGGTTCTCGTCGAAGTTGCCGCCGCGCACGCTGTAGCCGCTGCTCAATTCGTTGCGCATCACCACGCCGAGCTGCCCGCCCAGCAAGGCCTCCACCCCACCCAAGGGCGACGGGTTGAAGCGCGCGAGCTTCGGATTGATGCGGTCCACGCCCTGCTCGCGGTCCACGCGGGTGGCCTCCACGTCGATGGGCTTGAGGGTGATGAAGCGCAAGCGGGCATCGAGCACGCGCTCCTCCCCTTCGTTCAGGATCACCTCTTCCACGTACGGATGCGCGCCGCTGAAGCTGAACATCACCTTCACCGTGCGCCCGGCCGGCACCGTGAGGCGGTAAACGCCCTGCTCATTGCAGATGGTGCCTGTGCTGGTGCCGGGAATGGATACGGTGGCCAGCGGAAGGGTGGCGCCGGTCTCATCGCGCACCGTGCCCCGCAGGGTGGCCGTGGCCTGTGCCAGCAGGGCCTGAGCCGAGAGCAGCAGGAAGAGCGAGAGGAGCGCGCGCATCGAAGGCCGGAAGTCCCGCGATGCGGGGGCGGCAAAGTAACGGGGCGGATCGCGGCGTGGTATGCGTGGACGAACCATCGCCGCGCGCCGGTGTTCCACCCGCATGCTGAACCTGTTCAAGCGGAAGACCCCGCGCGAGAAGCTCGAGGCCGAGTACCGCAAGCTCCTCGAGGAGGCACACCGCCTGAGCACGATGAACCGCGCTGCAAGCGATCAGAAGCGCGCTGAGGCCGAGGCGGTCCTGGCACGGATGGACCAGCTCCCGAAACCAACCTGAGCAACAGGCCACGGCTACCTTCGCCGCCCCATGGCGACAACGACTGCAAACCCCGACACCGCCCCCGCCGGCGTCGACACCGCGAAGAAGCTCGGCCTGCTGCCCGAGGAGTACGAGAAGATCAAGGGCATCCTGGGCCGCGTGCCCAACTTCACCGAGCTGAGCATCTACAGCGCCATGTGGAGCGAGCACTGCTCGTACAAGAACTCCATCAAGCAGCTGAAGACGCTTCCGCGCAGCGGCCCGAAACTACTGGCCGAGGCCGGGCAGGAGAACGCCGGCCTGGTGGACATCGGCGATGGCTGGGCCTGCGCGTTCAAGATCGAGAGCCACAACCACCCGAGTGCGATCGAGCCTTACCAAGGTGCGGCCACGGGCGTGGGCGGCATCAACCGCGACATCTTCACCATGGGCGCGCGGCCCATCGCGCAGTTGAACTCGTTGCGATTCGGCGACATCAGCAAGGAGAAGAGCAGTCGCTGGCACATGCGCGGCGTGGTGAAGGGCATCGGCGATTACGGCAATGCCTTCGGCGTGCCCGTGCTCGGCGGCGAGGTGTACTTCGACCCCTGCTACACCACCAACCCGCTAGTGAACGCCATGAGCGTGGGCATCGTGCGCACCGACAAGGTGATCAGCGCCACCAGCCACGGCAAGGGCAACCCGGTCTTCATCGTGGGCAGCAGCACCGGCAAGGACGGCATCCACGGCGCCTCGTTCGCCAGCAAGGACATCACCGACACCAGCATGGACGATCTGCCGGCCGTGCAGGTGGGCGACCCCTTCATGGAGAAGCTGCTGCTCGAGGCCTCGCTCGAGCTCGCGCGGACCGATGCGATCATCGGCATGCAGGACATGGGCGCGGCGGGGATCACGTGCAGCACCAGTGAAATGAGCGCGAAGGGCGGCGCGGGCATGGACATCAACCTCGATCTGGTGCCCACGCGCCAGCAAGGCATGCACGCGTGGGAGATCCTGTTGAGCGAGAGCCAGGAGCGCATGCTCGTGGTGGTGAAGAAGGGCCGCGAGGCGGAGGTGAAGTCCATCTTCGACAAGTGGGACCTGAACTGCGTGGAGATCGGCACCGTGACCGAGGGCGACAAGCTTCGCTACTACATGCACGGGGAGCTGATCGCCGAAGTGCCTGCAGAGAGCCTCGTGCTCGGCGGCGGCGCGCCGGTGTACGAGCGCGAGCAGAAGGAACCGGCCTACATCAAGGAGAACAAGGCCTTCAAGCTCGATGACGTGGATGAGCCCGCGGACCTGAAGGCCGTGGCCTACGACCTGCTCGCCAGCCCCAACATCGCGAGCAAGCGCTGGGTGAGCGAGCAGTACGACACCATGGTGCGCACCAACAACATGAGCACCAACGCGCCGAGCGATGCGGGCCTCGTGCTGGTGAAGGAGACCGGCAAGGGCCTGGCCGTCACCGTGGATTGCAACGGCCGATACGTGCACGCCGATCCGCACAAGGGCGCCATGATCGCCGTGAGCGAGGCCGCGCGCAACATCGCCTGCACCGGCGGCGAGCCCTGCGGCGTGACCAACTGCCTCAACTTCGGCAATCCGTACGACCCCGAGGTGTACTGGCAGTTCGCGCAAGCCATCAAGGGCATGGGCGATGCCTGCCGCGCCTTCGACGCGCCGGTGACCGGCGGCAACGTGAGCTTCTACAACCACACCGTCACGGAGAAGAAGAACATCCCGGTGTTCCCCACGCCCACGATCGGCATGGTGGGCATCGTGCCCGATGTGAGCAAGCGCATGAGCCTCGACTTCAAGCAGAAGGGCGACCTCATCTTCCTGCTCGGCAAAGTGGTGGACGACATAGCGTGCAGCGAGTACCTCACGCGCATCCACGGCATTGAGCGCTCGCCGGCGCCCTACTTCGACATCGAAGAGGAGAAGCGCCTGCACACCATGCTGCTCATGCTCATCCGCAAGGGCCTCATCAACGCCGCGCACGATGTGAGCGATGGCGGCATCTGGACCACCCTCGTGGAGATGGCCATGCCGCGCAGCCTCGGCTTCGATGTGGTCACCGACAGCGAGGTGCGCGAGGACAGCTTCCTCTTCGGCGAAGCGCAGGGCCGTGCCATCGTGGCCGTGGACCAAGACCACGAGGACGCCTTCCTCGACCTGATGGCGCAGAGCCGCGTGCCCAGCGTATTGCTCGGCCACGTCACCCAGGGCAAGCTCATGGTGGATGATGCTTCGTTCGGCACCATCGCCGATGCGAAGCGGACTTACGAGGAAGCGATCCCGCGGATCATGCGCGAACAGTAAGGCGCGATCGCTGTTCTCCGTTCCACACTCGCACGCATAGGAATGCCTCAACCTGCTTTTTCAGGCGCGCTGCCCGCCATCGGTGCTCCAGCGCCCCGGCTCCGTTACGTGAAAGCGGACCGCACGGAATCCTCGCTCGCCGCGCATCGCGGGCAAGTGGTCGTGCTGCTCATGTTCCCCAGTGTCGATACCAGCACCTGCGCGCTGGAGACGCGCACCTTCAACAAGCTGGCCGTCGGCCTGGGAGCGAAAGTCCTCGCCGTCACCGCTGATCTGCACTTCGCCCTCAAGCGCTTCTGCGCAGCCGAGGGCATCGAGAACGTCGAAGCGGGAAGCGACTTCCGCTACCGCGATGCCGATGCGTGGGGCACGCGCATCGCCGAAGGCAACATGAACGGCGTGCTGGGGCGCGTCACCTTCGTGATTGACCAGAAAGGCGTTGTGCGCTATCGCGAGGTGACGCCGGAACTGGGCAGCGAACCGGATTACGAAGCCGCGTTGAACGCCGCGAAAGCGCTGCTCTGAGGGGATCAGGCGGACACGCTGCGCTCCGCTCGCCGCACGAGCGCGGCGAAGAACAGGGCCAGGACCGAGGCACCGACCACCCACTGCGGCCATTGCCCTTCAGGCAGACTCAGCCCACCGAGCCAGTCGATGATGGGTTGCGCGTAGGGCAGCGATGGCGATGCCGCGGTCGCGCCTGAAAGGCCGGCCGCGACCGCGACCACCAGGAACGCCACGCCGGCGATGCCCGCCCAGGCCCGCTTGCCGATCAACGGCGGCACCGGCGTCGGGTCGGCAATGCGCGTCACCGCCACACGGGCGATGATGCGGTCCGTGAGGTCGCGCTCCGGCCCCGTATGCCCTGCGGCCTGGAACAGCTTGCGCAGGTCGTTCTCGCTCATCTCAGGCATCGTTCAAAAGTAGTGCGCGTGCTTCCGGTCCGAGTTGGCGCTCCAGCACATCCGCCAGTTTCTTGCGGCCGCGGTGGAGCTTCACTTTCACATTCGACGCCCCCAGCCCGGTCACGGTTACGATCTCGTCCACGCTCATCTCTTCGAGGTAGTAGAAGCTCAGGAGCGAGGCATCGTCCGCAGGGAGCTGGGCCAATGCCCGATCCAGGTTCTCCTTCACATCGCCGGCCGGGGCGGCAGCTTCAGGCCCCGATGCGGGATGCTCGCTCAACTCGTCCACCGAGCCGCCGTCCGTGCGCCGTCTGCGCGCGTGGCTCACCGCCGTGCGGTACGCGATGCTGAACAGCCAG
Source organism: Flavobacteriales bacterium (assembly GCA_016788405.1). Lineage (GTDB taxonomy): Bacteria > Bacteroidota > Bacteroidia > Flavobacteriales_F > PHOS-HE28 > PHOS-HE28. The sequence continues at coordinate 177 of JAEUSX010000179.1, read as the reverse complement.
GTGCTGAACTTCGACGAGCCCGTGAACCCGCGCAGGTGCTGGTAGGCCTTCACGAAGCTGTCCTGCGTGGCCTCCTCGGCATCCTCGGCATTGCGGAGCACGCGGTGGCACGCCGTGTACACCATGTGCTGGTACTGGCGCACCAGCTCGCCATAGGCACGGCTATCGCCAGAGAGG
>JAEUSX010000161.1 GCA_016788405.1 Flavobacteriales bacterium | reverse complement strand
GGCAACCGCGTGAGCCTGCTGCAGGGGCACCAGCGGTGATGCGCTTCCTTCAGACCAGGCGAGCGGCGATCGCTTCCCAATCGACCACGCTCCACCAGTTGGCCACGTATTCGTTGCGCTTGTTCTGGTACTTGAGGTAGTAGGCGTGCTCCCAGACATCGAGCGCCAGCAGCGGTGCGCCCCGCAGCTCGCTTACATCCATGTGCGGATTGTCCTGGTTGGGCGTGGAGCCGATCGCGAGCTTCCCTTCGCGCAGCACGAGCCAGGCCCAGCCGCTGCCGAAGCGCTTCATCGCCGCATCGGTGAACGCGGTCTTGAACGATTCGACGTCGCCGAAGGACCCGTTGATCGCGTCGAGCAACTTGCTGCCGGCGGCCTTGCCGCCCGGCGCCATGCAGTTCCAGAAGAAGTTGTGGTTCCACGCCCCGCCGCCGTTGTTGCGCGCCTTCGCGCTGAGCGCTGAGGTGCGCGCGAAGAAGTCCGCGGCATCCGTTGCCGCGATGCCTTCCTTCCCGATGGCTTCGTTCACGTTCTTCACGTACGCCGCATGGTGCTTCGTGTAGTGGATCTCCATCGTCATCGCATCGATGCTCGGCTCGAGCGCGCCGTATGCGTACGGAAGCGGCGTCTGCGTGAACGAGAACGTGTCAGGCGCGGGGCTGTTCCAGGCGCGCGCGATCATTGGCGCGCCGAGCGCGGCGGCGGCTGTGGCCTGCGCCGTGCGCAGGATGAATTGCCTTCGTTCCATGGGTTCCTGTCGGGTTGATGCGTTCACAAAGCTAGGCTCATGCCCACCGGATCGTGCTTGATCCGATGAGGGCCGGTCGGTAGTTTCGGCCCCGATGGGAAAGGGCGCGTCAAGGCCGCTGCGCGTGGTGGAGCTCTTCGCTGGCGTGGGCGGTTTCCGCGTGGGCCTGGAAAGCGCGAGCGCGCGCTACCGCGTGGTGTGGAGCAACCAATGGGAGCCTGGGCGCAAGAAGCAGGAGGCCTCGGACATCTACGCGGCGCGCTTCGGCGCGAAGGATCATGTGAATCGCGACATCGCGACGATGAAGGCCGATGCGATCCCCGATCACGACCTGCTCGTGGGCGGGTTCCCCTGCCAGGATTACTCCGTGGCGAAGACCTTGAACCAGTCGAAGGGCATCGCGGGGAAGAAGGGCGTGCTCTGGTGGGAGATCCACCGCATCCTGGAGGCGAAGCGTCCGCCCTACCTCTTCCTGGAGAATGTCGACCGCCTGCTCAAATCGCCGGTGAAGCAGCGCGGCCGCGACTTCGCCGTGATGCTGGCTTCGCTCGCCGATCTGGGCTACACGGTGGAATGGCGCGTGATCAATGCGGCGGACTACGGCATGCCGCAGCGCAGGAGGCGCGTGTTCTTCCTCGGCTATCTGGAAGGGACGCGCATCGCCGACAGGCTGCGCGACGCGAATCCATGGGAGTGGATCGCGAGCACAGGGCTCTTCGCCGAGGCGTTCCCGGCGGCATTGGCCGCGTCAGGCTTCGCCTCGTTCCGGATCGAAGGCGATCTCGCGCAGGTCACGAAGCGCTTCAACGCGGGGAAGGGAGCAGGCAAGGGCCCCTTCGCGGAAGCAGGCATCCTGCGCGGACGTGGCGTGTGGACGACTACCATGCTGCCCGCGTACGATGGCCCGCGGGCCACGCTGGGCTCGGTGCTGCTGCCGGAGAAGGAGGTGCCCATGAGCTTCCGCATCGCCAGCAGCCAGCTGGCGCAATGGAAGTACCTGAAGGGCGGCAAGAGCGAGACGCGGACCAGCAAGGCCACGGGATTCGCGTACAACTACGCCGAGGGCGCCATGGTCTTCCCCGACCCGCTCGACCGGCCATCGCGCACCATCATCACGGGGGAGGGCGGCTCGTCGCCGTCGCGCTTCAAGCATGTGGTGCGCACCGGCAAGGGCGTGCTGCGGAGGCTCACGCCCATCGAGCTCGAGCGCTTGAACCAATTCCCCGATGAGCACACCAAAGGCGCGAGCGATGCGCGGCGCGCCTT
>JAEUSX010000152.1 GCA_016788405.1 Flavobacteriales bacterium | reverse complement strand
CGATGTGGCCAGCGCCTGGCATTCGGCCGTGGTGCTGGTGGCGGTGAACTGCATGCCCTGCATGCCCAAGGTCAGGCCGGGCGCTTCCATGTTCAGGAACGGAGGGAACCGCAGGTTCACCTTGTCGTTCAGCAGGAAGTTCAGCTGGCGCTCGCAGAGCATGCACAGCTTCACGATGGCCAGGCGCAGCGTATCCATGGTCAACGAGACCTGGTCGCCATGGAAGTTGCCGCCATGGTGTATCCCGTTGTCAGGGTCGATCACGGGGTTGTCGTCGATGGAATGCAGTTCATCGAGCAGCACGCGCTCGCTATGATCGATCTGGTCGAGGATGGGGCCGAGCACTTGCGGCACGCAACGGATGCTGTAATGCTCCTGCACCATGTGGCTGAAGGTGCCATTCGCGCTGGTGCGTCCGGGCGCGAGATGATCCATCCGGTCGCGCACGCAGCCCGATCCTTCCAACGCGTCGCGCATGCGTCGGGCCACCTCGCGCTGGCCTCTGTGGCGCTTGGCGTTGTTCAGCGGCTCGCCCAAGTGGTCGGTCCAGGTGCCGAGCGCTTCGGTGATGAGGGCGGAAAGGCTCACCGATGTCCGCAGCAATTCTTGCGCGCGGTGCACGTTGAGGAGCCCGATGCCGGTCATGGCGGCCGTGCCGTTGAGCAGGGCGAGCCCGTCGCGCAAGCGGAGCTCAACAGGTTCAAGGCCGCAGGCTTGCAGGATCGCGGACATATCGCCCGGTTGGCCACGGTGCGTTCCGCGGCCTTCACCGATGAGGCCGAGCGCGAGATGCGCTTGCTGGGTGAGGTCGCCGCTGGCACCCACGCCGCCAAGCCGGGGCACGCGCGGGCAGATCCCGTGCTCGAGGTACGCGAGCAACTGGCGCACCACCGGCTCCGACACCCCCGAGCGCCCGTGCAGGAAGGTGACGGCCCGGACCAGCATCATGGCGCGAACAGCCTCCTCCGGAAGGTCTTCGCCAGCTCCGGAGGCATGGCTGCGCACCAGGTTGTACTGCAATGCGTGCTGGTCAGCGGCGCTCACGGCATGCTGGGCCATGGGCCCGAAGCCGGTATTGATGCCGTACACCACTTGCTTGGCCGCGACGCCGTTCAAATAGTCGAACGAGCGGCGGACGCCCAGCCAATCCGATTCAGCCACCGCCAATGAGCCAGTGCCGCGCACGATGCCGGCGAAGGCTGGCAGGTCCAGCGCCCCCACTTTTCTCGTTTCGGTGATTTCAGATGCCATTTTTCAAAACGGGGCACGAAAGTATGCCTTCCCCTATGTTTACCCGCAGGCCAGATGGGAGGAGCAGCGGCAGCGATTTACACCCGGACTCGAGGACGGCGCTGGGTTTGGGCATTGGCCACTTTCGTGGTCGCGGCGATCGCCGCATGGTCCGCCTCACGGGCCCGCTTCGGCACCGACCTTTTCGATGCCCTCCCGGACGACCCCTCGTTGATGCGGTACCGCGTGCTGCTGGCCGAGAACGGCGCCCAGGGCCCGATCACCGTCGGGTTCTTCGGCGAAGGGGCCATCCGGGACAGCCTCATCTCCGCTGCGGACCGATTCGTTTCTGCGGCACAGGCCGATACGGCCGGCACGATCGATAGCGTGTTCTGCCGCCCGGATGCGGCGTGGGCGGAAGGAGTGCTCGCGGGCATCCTGAACGACCTGCCGTTGCACGCCGACCCGCTGCGGCTCCAATGGCTGTCCTCGGCTGATGAGGCCGCGCTGGACAGTGCCATTGGCGCGGCTAAGGCCGCATTGACCGCTCCGGGCGGCGAGTTCGAAGCGGACCGAATCCTGACTGATCCTTTCGGCCTTACGCAGCCGTTGCGGGACCGCATGATGGCGGGCATCTCGAATGGGAGTGCCGCGCTGATCGACGGTGTCCTGTTCAGCCCGGACAGCAGCATGGCCATCGCCTTGATCTGGCCCACGCCGAATGGCGCTCGTGATCCGCAGCTGCTGATGGAGGCGCTCGACCGAAGCATGCTCGACGCAGGCTCGTCCGGCATCCGGTCGGCTGCGTTCGGCGCGGCACCCATGGCGATGGCGAATCGCTCGGCCATCGGCGAGGATTCCATGCGCACTTCAGCCGTGGCCTTGGTGCTCGTGCTCACCCTCCTGCTCTGGTTCTATCGCGACCTGCGGTTCATGCCGCTCTTCCTGCTCCCGCCCGCTTTCGGATTCGTATTGGGCGTGGGAGCGCTGGCCATGCTCCGGGGAAGCATCTCCGGGCTGGCCATTGGCGCCAGCTCAGCCTTGCTGGGCATCGCGCTCGATTATTCGTTCCACTTCCTGACGCATCTGCGGCAGCGAAGGGATGTCGCCGCGACGTTGCGTGAAGTGGCCGCTCCGATGGTGCTGGGATGCCTCACCACGGTGCTCGCCTTCGGAGCGCTCTCGTTCGCGAGCAGCCGTGTGCTCGCTGACCTGGGAATGATCGCGGCGTTCATGCTCGCTGGCGCGCTGTTCATGGTGCTGGTCGTACTGCCGCACTTCGTTCCGGCCTCCTACAGTGTGCGCCTTTCAGTCGGCGCGGCGGATGAAGTGCCTTCGGTGCCCCGCGCGCGCGTAGGGCGATGGGTGGCGCTGCTGGGCATCGTCATCGTCACGGCGGGCTTGTTGCCTTTCACCGGACGGGTGACGCAGGATGCCGACCCGGAGCGGTTGAGCCTGGTTCCAGAGGACATACGGCAGGTGCGCGACCGCATGGAAGGCAGCAGCGATCGCGCGGTTCCGGTGCTCATAGCGGGCGCGGGCCGTGATGAAGAGGCCGCACGGCGCCACCTCGAAACAGCGGTGGCCGCGGAGCGCGGCGAAGGACGACTGGATGGCGCGCTGCCTTGCGATCTGCATCCCTCCGATAGCACCTCGGATTCTCGGATCGAGGCGTGGCGCAGCGCTTTCCCGGAGGGGTCGGCGCTCCGTTTCGCGGAGCGCGTCCGGACCGCAGGCGCGCGCCACGGGTTCACGATTGATGCGTTCGATGGCTTCCTGGATCAGATTTCCGGCAACGTGCGCGAAGGCAGCGGTGCGAGTCGTGCACGCCTGCCCGGGGAATTCATCGGATCGACCGGCGCGGAGACGCTCGTAGCCGCGCGCCTGATGGTTCCGCCTCGTGAGGTCGACGCGCTCGCTGCGCGGCTCAGCGCGGTGCACGGCGTTGAAGTGATGCACCGCGGCCTGCTCGGAGCCCATGTGGCGAAGGTGATCGAGGAGGACCTGTCCGGCATCCTCTGGCGAACGGTCGGCATTGTCTTCATCGCGCTCTTGATCACCTACGGGCGCATCGAGCTGGCGCTGCTCACCTTCCTGCCCATGGCCCTGGGCTGGACCTGGATACTCGGTCTTTGCGGACTGCTCGATATCCGGTTCGATCTGGTGAACATCATGGTGTGCACCTTCATCTTCGGTCTCGGCGACGACTATTGCATCTTCACCACCGAAGGCCTTCTCGCGCGCCACCGCACCGGCACGGACCATACAAGGTCCTTCCGCAGCGCCGTGGTGCTCTCCGCGGTCACCACCATCATCGGCACCGCGGCGCTCTTCCTGGCCGCGCATCCCGCGCTTCGCTCCATCGCGGCGCTCTCGGTCACGGGCATGGTGGCCTTGCTGGCGGTGGCGCTCACGGTGCAGCCGTCGCTCTTCGGCCTGTTCATCGGCGACCGGGCCGCGAAGGGGCGACAGCCATTCACGCTGCTCTCGTTGCTCATCTCGCTCTTCGCCTTCGGTTATTTCCTGCTCGGCTGCGTCCTGCTCAGCATCCTGTGGGTGATCTTCATGCTGGTGCCGGCACCGAAGCGCGCCAAGCAGCACTGGACGCGCAGCATCGTGCGGCTCTTCACCGGATCGATCGTGTACGTGATGGTCAACGTGCGCAAGGACATCCGCTCCTTCGCGCCGCTGCTTCAGGAGAAGCCGGCGATCGTGATCGCGAACCACGCCTCCTTCATCGACATCCTCGCCATGCTCATGATCTCTCCGCGGGCAGTGATGATGACCAACCGCTGGGTGTGGAACAGCCCCTTCTTCGGACGGGTGGTGCGCTACGCCGGCTACCTGCGCAGCGAGGATGGCACCGAGCCGAATGTGGAGCGCGCGCGCGAGCTCATCGCGCAGGGCATCTCCGTGATCATCTTCCCCGAGGGCACCCGTTCGCGTGATGGCAGCATCGGCCGCTTCCACAAGGGCGCATTCCACATCGCCGAGACGATCGGCGCGCCCATCGCTCCAGTGCTGCTTCATGGCTTCGGCGAGGCCATGAGCAAGGGCGATGCGCTGCTGAAGAACGCCACCATCACCATGCGGCCGCTGCCGCCCATCGCCCCTGGCGATCCGCGCTTCGGCGAAGGCGCGCGCGACCGCACGAAGAGCATCGCCGCCTTGTTCAGATCGGAGTATGAAGCGCTGTGCCGCGAACGCGAGACGCCGCGCTATTTCCACGAGCGACTGGTGCGCGCCTTCACTTACAAGGGCCCCGCGCTCGAATGGCACACGCGCATCAAGTCGCGCATGGATGAGGAGCTGCACGAGCTGCTGCACGCGCGCATCGCTCCGGATGCCCGCGTGGCCGACCTGGGAAGCGGCCATGGCATGGTGGCCCTGCTGCTGCACTGGTGCGCGCCCGCGCGCCGCATCACAGCCGTGGAGCGTGATGCGGACAAAGTGGCCCTGGCCAGGAATGCGGCGCGGCATTGCCCCGGACTCGTGGTGGAGCACGCGGATCTCCTGAGCGCCACGGTGCCCGAGAGCGATGCCATCATCCTGAAGGACGTGCTGCACTACATGCGGGCCGATCAACAGCAGAAGCTGATCGAGCGGTGCGCGGCCGCGCTCGCACCGGGCGGAGCGATCTATGTTCGCGACGGTTTCCGCAGCGGCGACGAGCGCCACGCGCGCACGCGCTGGACCGAGCGGATCGCCGTGACGATCGGATTCAACAAGACGGACCAACCGATGGAGTTCATCAGCCGGATGGAGTTCGAGCGCATGGCCGCCAGCAGCGGCCTGCGCGTGGAATGGGCGCTGGATGCGCGCCGCACCTCGAACGCGCTGGCCATCCTGACAAGACCATGAGCGATCGAGACTACGATGCGGTGATCATCGGCGCGGGGCTTGGAGGCCTGCAATGCGCCATCACCCTGGCCCGCGAGGGCATGAAGGTGTGCGTGCTGGAGCAGAACAGCCAGCTCGGCGGGAGCCTGCAGGTCTTCAGCCGCGACAAGACCGTGTTCGACACCGGCGTGCATTACATCGGCGGGCTGTGCCCCGGCCAGAACCTGCATCAGTACTTCAGCTACTACGGCATCATGGACAAGCTGAAGCTGAAGCGCATGGACATCGA
>JAEUSX010000126.1 GCA_016788405.1 Flavobacteriales bacterium | reverse complement strand
GCCAGCGATGAACCGTTCTTAACCGAGGTATGCCTTCAGCACCGAACTGCGGCTGGTGTGCTTCATGCGGCGGATGGCCTTTTCCTTGATCTGGCGCACACGTTCGCGGGTGAGGTCGAACTTCTGGCCGATCTCCTCCAGGGTATGCGGCTGGTTGCCGTTGAGCCCGAAATAAAGGCGGATCACATCGGCCTCGCGGCCCTGCAGGGCGCGAAGGCTGCGCTCGATCTCGTTCCGCAGGCTGTCGGTCATCAGGCTCTCCAGCGGGCTCGGCAGGTCAGGATTGCTCATCACGTCCATCATGGTGCCGCTGTCGCCGTCGTCACGGAGCGGTGCATCCATGCTCACATGGCGGCCCGTGTTGTTGAGGCTGGTCTTCACTTCCTCGAGCGTCATCTCCAGCACTTCGGCCAGCTCGTGCGCGGTGGGCGGGCGCTCGTGCTCCTGCTCCAGGCGCGCGAAGGCTTTGTTGATCTTGTTGATGGAGCCGATCTTGTTGAGCGGCAGGCGCACGATGCGGGCCTGCTCGGCCAGGCTCTGCAGGATCTGCTGGCGGATCCACCATACGGCGTAGCTGATGAACTTGAAGCCGCGCGTCTCGTCGAAGCGCGTGGCAGCCTTGATCAGGCCGAGGTTTCCTTCGCTGATCAGGTCGGGCAGGCTGAGGCCCTGGCCTTGGTACTGCTTGGCCACGGAGACCACGAAGCGAAGGTTGGCCTTCGCCAGCGCCTCCAGCGCCTCCTGATCGCCCTGTTTGATGCGGCGCGCCAATTCCACCTCTTCTTGCGCGGTGATGAGCTTCACACGGCCGATCTCCTGGAGGTACTTGTCCAAGGACGGCGTGTCGCGGTTCGTCACCTGCTTCACGATCTTCAACTGACGCATACGTGCCATATGAGCGGGGGATGTTGTGAGTGAGGCGGTTTGAACGCCCATTCCTCATAGGTGGTTACCCGCGGACGCGTGAATGCGATGAATCCGCTGGATCCGGCCACGAACGACGAAAGCCGCCCTGACGGACGGCTTTCGTGCTGTGATTCTTGGCCTGGTCAGTTATTGCTCGGCTCGGGTCCGCTCTGCTGGCCACCGTCGTGCTGGCCATGCCCGCCGTGATGCGGGCGGTCGCCATGCTCGCGGCGCGGGCGGTCATCACGACGCGGGCGGTCGTCACGGCGTGGCCGGTCGCCACGGTCGCGGCGCTCACCGGCCATCGCCGGTTCGCGGTCCACCCAGCCCTCGGGCTTGGGCAGAAGCACGCGGCGGCTCAGCTTGAGCTTGCCGCTGCGCGGGTCCTTGCCCACCACCTGGAACTCGATCACGTCTCCCTCCTTCAGCACGTCCTCCACGCGATCGATGCGGCGCCACTCCAGCTCGCTCACATGCAGCAGGCCGTCCACGCCGGGCATCACTTCCACGAAAGCGCCATAGGGCATGATGGTCTTCACCTTGCCCTTGTAATTGGCGCCCACTTCCGCTTGAGGCGGGTTGGCGATCGCGTTCACGCGGGCAAGGGCGGCATCGATGCTCGCCTTGTTCTCGCTCATGATCTCCACGTGGCCCATGCCGTCGACCTCGTCGATGCTGATGTGCGCGCCCGTCTCGGCCTGGATCTCCTGGATCACACGGCCGCCGGGTCCGATCACGGCACCGATGCTCTCCTTGGGGATGGTGATGGTGATGATGCGCGGGGCGTGCTCCTTGTAATCGGCGCGTGGCGCATCAAGGGTCTTCAGCATCTCGCTGAGGATGTGCAGGCGGCCTTGGCGCGCCTGCTCAAGGGCTTGCGCGAGCACTTCGTAGGGCAGGCCGTCCACTTTCATGTCCATCTGCGTCGCGGTGATGCCCTTGGCCGTGCCGGTCACCTTGAAATCCATGTCGCCCAGGAAATCCTCGTCGCCGAGGATATCGCTCAGGATCGCGTGGCGCTTGCCATCGCTGATCATGCCCATGGCGATGCCGCTCACCGGGGCGCTGATCTTCACGCCGGCATCCATCAGGGCGAGCGTTCCGCTGCACACCGTGGCCATGCTGCTCGATCCGTTGCTCTCGAGGATGTCGCAGTTCAGGCGGATGGTGTACGGGTTCGTCTCGATGCCGGGGATCACGGGCTTCAGCGCGCGCAGCGCCAGGTTGCCGTGGCCCACTTCGCGACGGCCGGGTCCGCGGATCGGCTTCACCTCGCCGGTGCTGAAGCTGGGGAAGTTGTAGTGGAGCATGAAACGCTCGCTGCCCTTGCGGGTGGCCAGGTCGATGGTCTGCTCGTCCATGCTGCTGCCCAGGGTGACCATGTTGATGGCCTGGGTCTCGCCGCGGGTGAACACGGCGCTGCCGTGCGTGCCGGGAAGCACGTCCACCTCGCTCCAGATGGGGCGGATGTCCGTGGTTTTACGGCCGTCGAGTCGCTTGCCGTGATCGAGGCACACGTTGCGCACCGCCTTCTTCTGGGTCTTCTTGAAGTAGCGCGCGAGCATGGCCTTGTCGGTCTTCTCCTCATCGGCCAGCGTGGCGAGGCAGGCCTCCTTGATGGCGGCGAACTTCTCGTTGCGCTCTTCCTTGCTCGTCGGGTTCATGGCCAGGTCGTAGTACTTCTGGTAGCAGAAGTCGTGGATCTTCTGGCCGATGGCCTCGATGTTGTTCTCGTGGCTGTAAGTGCGCTTCACCTTGCTCTTCGCCACCTGGGCGGCGAATTCCTCCAGCGCGATGCACTGCTTCTGGATCATGCTGTGCGCCAGCTTGATCGCTTCGATCATGTCGGCTTCCTGCACTTCCTTCATCTCGCCCTCCACCATCAGGATGTCGGCTTTGGTGCCGGCTACGATCAGGTCGAGGTCGTTGCCCTCGAGTTCTTCCACGGTGGGGTTGATGATGAAGCGGCCGTTCACGCGGCCCACGCGCACTTCGCTCACCGGGCCGCCGAAGGGGATGTCGCTCACGGCCAACGCAGCGGCAGCGGCGAGGCACGCGATGCCATCGGCCTGGTTCTTCTTATCGGCGCTCATCAGCGACACCACGACTTGCGTGTCGCCATGGAAGTCGTCGGGGAAGAGCGGGCGCAGGGCGCGGTCGATCAGGCGGCTCACCAGCACCTCGTGGTCGCTGGGTCGCGCTTCGCGCTTGAAGAAGCCGCCGGGGAAACGGCCGGCCGCGCTGAATTTCTCGCGGTATTCCACCTGGAGGGGGAGGAAGTCGATGCCCTCGCGAGCTTCTTTGGTGGCCACCACGGTGGCCAGGAGCATGGTGTCGCCGAGGCGCGCCATCACGGCGCCGTCGGCTTGTTTGGCCAGCACGCCGGTCTCCAGCGTGATGACTTTGCCATCGCCCATGTCGATGGTCTTGGTGATTCCTTTTGGTCTCATGTTCTTGGGCGCGCCTTTCGCGCCGGTTTTTGGTTGGTGTTCTGATCAGGTTGATCCGGAAAGAGAAAGGGCGATCGATTCACGATCGCCCCCTTCGATCAGGATACTCGTACCGGTGCCGCGTGAGCGGTCAAGTGCCGGTTCACTTGCGCAGACCGAGCTTGCCGATGATGGCCCGGTAGCGTTCGATGTCGTGGGTGCGCAGGTAATTCAGGATCTGCTTGCGTTTTCCCACGAGGTCCAACAGCGCCTTCTCAGTGCCGTGGTCCTTCTTGTTGCTCTTCAAGTGCTCCGTGAGGTGGTCGATGCGCTTGGTGAACAGGGCGATTTGGCTCTCCGCCGCACCCGTGTTCTTCGCGTTTCCGCCGTGCTCCGTGAAAATGGCCTTCTTGGCCTCCGTGCTCAAGTACATGGTCGTTCGTAACAGGCCGCGAATGTAGGTGAAGATTCCATACCGACCAGCGGTCCATCCGATTCCCTGACAGTCAGGCCGATGAATAGGTTTGCGCACCCCAACTTCGACCTCGCCGTTGATTATCCGTTCCGACCACCCTTTTCCGCCTGTCCCTCAGCATCCTGGACGAGGTGATCGGCCTTGGGGCCAAGGCTTTTCCGGTTACAAGGAATGGATTGACCCCACCTTCCGCACGGGTGGGCGCAAGAGCCTTGCGCCGCCGGTGCCACCGAGGCACTAACTCATGGCAAAGATCCTTGTCATCCATTACTCGCAAACGGGCCAACTCACGGCGGTGCTCAAAGCCATGTGCGCCCCGCTGGAGCAAGCGGGCGTTCGAGTGGACCAGATGCCGATTACCCCGGTAACGCCCTATGCCTTCCCTTGGACGCGCATGCGGTTCTTCGGCGTCTTCCCTGAAGCGGTGAACGGGGACCCCGTCCCGTTGCGGGCAGCGGACCCACCTGGTGGACCGTACGACCTGATCATTCTTGGCTACACCATCTGGTACCTGAATCCTTCCATCCCCATCAACTCCTTCCTGAAACAGGCGCAGGGCGCAGCGCTCTTCCAGCACACCCCCGTGCTCACCGTGATCGGCGCGCGCAACATGTGGGTGCATGCGCAGCAGAAGGTGCGCGCGCGCATTTCTGCATTGGGCGGCAGGCCTGTGGGGAACATCGTAGCCGAGGATCGGAGCGCGAACATGGTCAGCCTGGTCACCATCATCCGCTGGATGTTCTGGGGCAGGAAGGATGCCTTCCTCTTCTTCCCTCCAGCCGGCATCCGCGAAGCGGACATCGCGGCCAACGCGCGCTTCGCTCCGATCATCCTTGATCATCTGCGCACAGGTGATTGGCAAGGATTCAACGAACGTTTGCTCGAATTGGGCTCGGCGCGAATAAAACCCGCGTTGCTGATCCTCGAGAAACGGGCCTTGGTGCTTTTCGGGAAGTACCGCTCGTTCATTCTCGCCAAGGCGGAACGTGATCCGAGAAGCCGGGACCGCCGCGTGGCCATTTTCTCCATCGTGCTGCCGATCGGCGCCTTCATTCTCTCGCCGATCACCGTGCTCAGCACCTTCCTCCTTTCGCTGTTCAAGCGAAGGGCCATTGAGCGGGAGGTGGGCGAACTCCTGCGCTACTGAAGGTGTTGTCGGCATAGCCCGACCCCTGCGTATGAACGGGTATATTTCAGTCCTTTGCCGACCGTTTTCGCCCCCTTGGATTCTTTAAGCGCCTTTCAGTGAAGGAAGTCTTCATCACGCGAGTCTCCGGATTCCTGCCCAACGATCCCATCGGCAACGATGAGATGGAGAGCTATCTGGGCTTCATCAATGGCGCGCCGTCGCGCGCCAGGCATATCGTCCTGCGCAATAACGGGATCAAGCGCCGGTACTACGCATTGGACAGGAACCGTCGGCTCACGCACACCAATGCCGAACTCGCGTTCGAAGCCGTGAAAGGACTGACCGGAGGCGGACTTGGCCTGGAGGATATGGAGGTGCTGGCCTGTGGCACATCAGCGCCCGACCAGTTCCTTCCCTCTCATGCCTCGCAGGTGCATGGCCTCATGCCCCGGGCCATGGAGATCATATCTCCGAGCGGTGCTTGCTGCGCGGGCATGCAGGCATTGAAGTACGCGCACATGAGCGTGGCCTCCGGCAATTCGCGCAACGCGGTTGCCACTGGTTCCGAGCTGATCTCGCCCATGATGATGGCCGAGAATTTCCAGTTGGAAGCCGAGCGCATCTCGCACCTGGAGAAGAATCCGATGATCGCCTTCGAGAAGGAGTTCCTCCGCTGGATGCTCTCCGATGGCGCTGGCGCGGCCCTCTTGGAATCCGAGCCGCGCGGGGAATGCGACCTGCAGGTGGAATGGGTGGTCTCGCGATCGTTCGCGAACGAGCTGGAGGCATGCATGTACTTCGGGGGCGAGAAGGAGGAGGGTGGCCGCTTCCGGGGCTGGAAGACCTACGATGCGGCCGAACTGGCCCCGCACGCCATCATGAGCATGAAGCAGGACACGCGCCTGCTAGGCCGGCACATGGTGCCTTTCGCGGTGGCCTGGCTCAAGGAGGTGATCGAGCAGAAGGGCTTGGACATGCGAACCGTGCAGCACTTCCTGCCGCACCTCTCCTCCATGTACTTCCGTGCGCCGATCCAGAGCGAATTGGTCCGGCAAGGCATCCAGGTGGAGGATGACCGCTGGTTCCTCAACCTGACTGAGGTGGGCAACATCGGCTCCGCATCCATTTACCTCATGCTCCGGGACCTCATCTCGGCCGGCAAGGTGAAGAAGGGCGACCGCGTGCTCTTGATGGTGCCGGAAAGCGCGCGGTTCAGCCTGTCCTTCGCGCTTCTCAAGGCCATTTAGGATTCGTGGCGGGCCAAGCCGCTGAGCGCGCGCCCGTGGTCGATACGCGCGGCGCAATGCGCACTTTTGCGCCACATCCATCACGCCGGAATGAAGAAGGAAGAGGTCCCGCAGGACGATGCGAACATGCTCGAGGGCAAATTCAAGGTGGTGAAGTACGCTTTGAACGAGGATGGCGAGTACGAGAAGGTGCCCAGCGTAGGCTGGGAGCCGGAGAACGTGGCGCTGCAGCAGGCGTGGAGCGTGATCAACGAACAGGTGGCCGAGGCGAGGAGGAAGGTCGAGGCCGGGCAGTGCAGCACGCTGGCCTACCACATGGAAGTGAACATGATGGACCCGGCCCTGCTCAGCAAGCATGCGGGTGTTCCCGCGCGTTCGGTGAAGCGTCATCTGGAGCCAGCGGAGTTCGCCGCGCTGGACGAGCGCACCTTGCAGCGCTATGCCGAAGCGCTGCAGCTCACCGTGGCCGAACTGAAGCAATTGCCCGCATGAGCCGGAAGGATGTCATGGTGCCGTTCGAGCACCAGCAGTCGGCGCACTGCGAAACCGGTGTGATCTCCAACCTCATGCGCTTCCATGGATTGCGCGTGAGCGAACCGATGGCTTTCGGCATCGGCTCCGGCCTGTTCTATAGCCACATGCCTTTCCTGAAGATGAATGGCATCCCGGTCACATCCTACCGGATCTTGCCGGGGCACATCTTCAAGCGTTTCTCGCGCAACGTCGGCGTGAAGATGGAGCGTGCGTCGTTCCGTGATCAGGATCAGGCCATGCGGGCCCTCGATGATGTGCTCGATCAGGGCTTGCCCGTGGGCATGCTCACCAGCGTCTTCTACCTGCCGTATCTGCCGAAGGCCTTCCGCTTCCATTTCAATGCGCACAACATCGTTGTCTTCGGCCGTCGGGGAGATGAGTACCTGGTGAGCGACCCCGTGATGGAGGCGACGACGACCATCCATCGCACCGCCTTGGTGCGGGCGCGATTCGCCAAGGGCACGCCCAACACCAACGGGCGCATGTACTATCCCACCAAGGTGCCTATCGATGCGGACTTGAAGCAGGCCGCCGCCAAGGGCTTGCGCCGCGTGGCCCGCGACATGTCGAATACGCCACTGCCCATGTTCGGCTCGAAGGGCATCACCTATCTCGCGCACAGATTGCGGAACTACGAGCGCAGGCTCGGCTCGCGCCGCGCACTGCTCTACGTGGGCAACCTGATCCGCATGCAGGAGGAGATCGGCACCGGCGGCGCTGGATTCCGATTCATGTACGCCGCGTTCCTTCAGGAGGCGGCGAGCCTCCTCAATCGGCCGGAGTTGCGCGAGAAGGCGATGGAGATGACCGCCATCGGCGACCAATGGCGCGAGTTCGCCTTCGAGGCCGGCCGGTTGGTGAAGGGACGCGCAGAGGCTGGCAGTGATCTCAACACGCTGGCCGATCGCCTGCAGCGGATCGGGGAGCAGGAGCAGCGGTTCTTCAAGGAATTGGCGCGCACCAGTCGCTGAGCGGATGGAGCAGGGCGTGGATATCCGTGTGCGCGGACTGGTGAAACGGTACAGGAGCAGCACGGTCAATGCCGTGGATGGCATCGACCTCGATGTGCGGCATGGTGAATTCCTCGGCCTGCTCGGACCGAACGGCGCAGGGAAGACTTCGCTCATCTCGATCATCACAGGTGCTCGTCGCGCCACGGAGGGCAGCGTTCGGATCCTGGAGCGTGATATCGTCGCACAGCCGGACGGCGTGCACGCCGCCATCGGCCTGGTGCCGCAGGACATCGCGCTTTACGAGATGCTCACGGCCCGGGAGAACCTCGCCTTCTTCGGAAGGTTGCACGGCTTGGACGCCAAGGCCATCCGTGGGCGCAGCGATCAATTGCTCCGTCGCGCAGGACTGCACGAGCGGGCCGATGAGCGCATCAGCCGCTGGTCAGGCGGCATGCAGCGCAGGCTGAACCTGATCACCGCGCTGCTGCACGAACCGCCGATCCTTTTCCTGGACGAGCCCACGGTGGGCATCGACGTGCAATCGCGCGCCGCGATCTGGGGCCTGCTCGAGGAGATCAACCGGGCGGGCACCACCATCGTGTACACCTCGCATCACCTGGAAGAGGCCGAGCGCCTCTGCTCACGCGTGGTGATCGTGGATCATGGCCGCATCGTGGGCGAAGTGGAGCGACCCGGCGCGCAAGGCGGCGCGGCTCGATTGGAGGAGATTTTCCTTGGACTCACGGGCACCGAATACCGCGATCGCTGAGATGCTGACGCGCATCGGCGCCCATATCCGGAAAGAGCTGCTGATGCTGCGGCGCGACCGCGGCGGCCTCGCCCTGATCTACCTGATGCCCGTCTGCCTCGTGTGCATCATGGCCGTGGTGCAGGATGCGCCCTTCCGCGATTTCTCCGAGAAGCAAGTGCATGTGCTCTTCCGCGATCACGACGGAGGCGCTGTTGGCAGAGGCATCCGGCAGGGCCTTGAGGGCGCGGGGCCGTTCGCGATCACGGACGTCACCGGTGATGCCGCGATGACTGAAGGCGAATTCCTGGAACGTGTCCGCACGGGTGAGTACCAGGTGGGCATCACCGTGCCGGCGAAAGCAACGATGGTATTGAACAGCGGCTCCTCTGCTGCGGTGGAAAGGCTCTTCAGCGGCCTGTCAGGTGATGGTGCCTTGGCGCGCGAGGCCCCGGATAGCGCGTTCGTGGAGGTGCTCATCGATCCGGCGGTGAAGCAGGCATTCCGTGAATTGGTGCACAGCCATCTGGAGCGCGTGCTCGCCGTGCTCGGCTCAGAGCGATTGCTGATCGACATGACGACCCGGCTGCAGCAGCTCACCGACAAGGAAATGGAGCCGCTCAGGGTGCAAGAGCAGTTCATCGGGGTGAGACAGCGGATGGCGGGCACCGAGCTGAGCGGGAGCCGCGTGGCGGCCGATTCCACGCAGCACAACGTTCCGGCCTGGACCATCTTCGCCATGTTCTTCACCGTGGTGCTGCTGGCCGGAAACATGGTGAAGGAGCGCGATTCAGGCTGCATGGTGCGCCTGCTCACGATGCCGGGCGGAGCGAGCGAGCGCATCGCCGGGCGCATGGCCGCGTTCCTCCTCGTGTGCGCCTCGCAGGCAGCGCTGCTCTTCCTCGTCGGCATCCAGGTGCTGCCCTTGCTCGGCCTGGCGCCACTCAACTTGATCGGCGTCGACCTGATCATGCTCCTGGCCGTGACCTTGGTCGTTGGCGCGGCGGCGACCTCCTACGGGGTGCTGGTAGGATCATTCAGCACCACCCAGCAGCGTGCGGCGGTCTTCGGCTCCACCTCTGTGGTGATCCTTTCCGCCATCGGCGGCATTTGGGTCCCGCTGTACATCATGCCTGACGCGATGCGCGCGTTCGGCCGGCTATCCCCGCTGAACTGGAGCATGGAGGCGTACAACGTGGTGCTGCTGCGCGATGGGCGCTTCGGTGAACTGGCACCCTTCCTGCTGCCCCTCTTGATCTTCACTGCATCCTGCATCCTTGTCGCGATCCTCGCCGAACGTTCCATCGCACGCCGATGAACCATCCGATTCACATCTCCGGAATGGGCATCATCTCCGCATTGGGTCACGATGCGGCCTCGAACGCGGACGCGCTGCTGGAGGAACGCACCGGAATCAGCGCGATCACGCGACTTCGTACACGGCATCGTGAGCTCTACCCTGCTGCGGAAGTGAAGCTCGGGCACATGGAGCTGGGAGCGCTCGCCGCACCCGCTTCGTTGCGGGGGTGGACGCGCACCGCGCTGCTCGGCTTGAAGGCGGCGAAGGAAGCCGTGGCGGATGCCGGTATCGATCCCAGGTGGCCGCGAACAGGCCTCGTCTCCGCTTCAACGGCGGGCGGCATGGACCGCGCCGAGAACCTCTACCGGCAGTATTTCCTTGACGAGGTGCCGGATGAAGCCGCGCAATACGTGGGAACCCACGATCCCGGCGATCATACCGAGCGCATAGCCGCCGAATTGGGCATCACCGGGTTCATCACCACCATCAGCACGGCATGCTCGTCGTCAGCGAACGCGATCATGCTCGGCGCCCGGCTGATCCGCAGCGGCAGGCTCGACGCGGTGATCGTCGGTGGATCCGATGCGCTATCGCGATTCACGGTCCACGGCTTCCATAGCCTCATGATCCTGGACCGTGAGCCGTGCAGGCCTTTTGATGCCGCGCGTGCCGGTCTGAACCTCGGCGAGGCTGCTGCTTACGTCGTGCTGGAGAGCGAGGCCCATCTGAGCGCGCGGAAGGGCAGGAGCCTGGCCCGCATCGCCGGCTTCGCGAATACGAACGATGCCTTCCATGTCACGGCCTCCTCTCCGAATGGTGATGGGGCGTACCTGGCCATGCAGCAGGCCTTGCGTTCCGCAGGACTCTCACCCGGCGACATCAGCTACGTGAATGTGCACGGCACCGGCACCCACAACAACGATGGCTCTGAAGGCCGGGCGGTGATGCGCCTGTTCGGCGATGCGCTGCCGCCTTTCTCGAGCACCAAGACCTTCACGGGCCACACGCTTGGCGCTTCTGGCGCTGTGGAGGCGGTCTTCTCCACCATGGCCTTGCAGCATGGCGCCTGCTTCGCGAATCTGCGTTTCCAGCATGCGATGCCCGAAGCGGCTTTGACCCCGGTGATCCGCACGCTGCGCGGACAGCCCTTGCGTCATGTGCTGAGCAACTCCTTCGGCTTCGGCGGCAACAACACCTCGTTGATCATGTCTGTCACGTGAAGGCGCGCATCCATATCACCGGTGCATCGGCGATCAGCCCGCAGCCCAGCTTCGATCGAGAGGCGCTCGATGGCATCGCTGCCTACGATGCGCATCCGCTCCACGTGATCATGCCCGACATCGCCGGCTACGTGGACCCCATCCGCGTGCGGCGCATGACGCGCTCCAACCGCATGGGCCTATTAGCCGCGCTCAATGCGTTGAAGCGTGCGGGCATTGATTCGCCCGGCGCCATCATCGCGGCCACGGGCGACGGCTGCAAGGAGAGCGTGGAGCGCTTCCTCGACAATCTGATCGACAGCGACGAGGCCATCGAGAGCCCCACCGCCTTCATCGGATCCACCCACAACAGCCTGGCGGGGCTCATCGCGCTCGCGCTGAAGAGCAATGCTTACAACTACACCTACCTGCAGCGAGGTCTCTCGTTCCCATCGGCCCTGCTCGATGGCCTCATGCAGGTGGGCGAGGAGGGCGTGCGCCACGCACTCGTGGGCGCAGCGGATGTGATCACCGCGGATTTCTTCCGGACGCACCGCGCTTCGGGCCTTTGGAAGGAGCGGCCCGTGCGCAATCTCGATGTCTTGCAGAGCGCGGATCCCGGCGCAATTGCCGGAGAAGGCGCGGCCTTCTTCGTGCTCGATTCGGAGCCAACGGCCGGATCCGTGGAATTGCTCGGTGCGGATGCGTGCTTCAGCATAGGCGACCACGATCTGGGAGCGCACGCGTCGTCCCTGCTCGATCCTGCTGGCATGGCGACCGGCTCCGTGGATCTGGTATTCCTCGGCCTCAATGGAGACCAAGAAGAGGATAGGGCATACGAAAGCGCTCGTGCGCTTTTCCCGGAAGCGACCCTTGCGTGCTTCAAGCCCTTGTGCGGCGAGTACTACACCGCCAATGCGTTCGGGCTTTGGATGGCCTGGTCGGCTCTGCGCACGGGATCAGTGCCGCCGGAAGTGGTGCTGCGCGGGCGCTCGACTGGCGGCTTCCGTACCGCGCTGGTGCATGACCACTTCCAATTGAAGGATCACGCGCTGATGCTGTTAGGGCGGTAGGCGAAGCCGGAACGGCGCAGGACCGCTCAGCTCCGGAACATCTGGAAGGTCTTCGCAAGGAAGGCCTTGAGGTCCTTGCGCTCCACGATCTTGTCCAGGAAGCCGTGCTCCAGAACGAATTCGCTGGTCTGGAAGCCTTCCGGAAGGTCGCGGCCGATGGTCTCCTTCACGACGCGTGGCCCGGCGAAGGCGATCAGGGCCTTGGGCTCCGCGATGTTCAGATCGCCGAGCATGGCGAAGCTGGCGGTGACGCCACCCGTTGTGGGATCGGTGAGGATGCTGATGTAGGGCAGCTTCTTCCTGGCCAGCTGAGTGAGCTTGGCGCTGGTCTTGGCCATCTGCATCAGCGAGAAGCCGGCCTCCATCATGCGCGCGCCGCCGCTCTTGCTGATGATGACCAGCGGGCATTTCTTCTTCAAGGCGGCATCGGCCGCGCGCGCGATCTTCTCGCCCACCACGCTGCCCATGCTCCCGCCGATGAACCGGAAATCCATGCAGGCGATCACCACGGGTTGCTTGTCGAGCTTGCCCTCGGCGGCGCGTAGGGCGTCGTTCAGTCCGCTCTCCTTGCGAGTCTTGCTCAGGCGGTCGGTGTACTTCTTCGTGTCCTCGAAGGCCAGCGGGTCGCCGGCGATCAGGTTCGCGGCGATCTCCGTGTACTTCTGATCATCGAACAGGATGGCGAAATACTCCGCGCTGCCGATCTTCTCGTGGTAATTGCACTTGGCGCAGACCCATAGGTTGTTCTCGTGGTCCTCGCTCGTGATGATCTCATCGCAGCCCGGGCATTTGTACCACAGGCCTTCGGGCGTCTCCTTCTTCTCCTCTGTCGAGGTGGTGATGCCTTCCTTGGTGCGATTGAACCAGCCCATGGATGATCGTTCGTTAGGACGAAGTTCTGGGATCAGTGATCAGAAATCAGCAATGATCAACTCCGTTGCTGATTTCTGATCGCTCATTCATGCGATAGTGATCTTGTTGTCCAGATACACGTCCTGGATCGCATTGAGCAATTGCACGCCTTCGCCCATGGGGCGTTGGAAGGCCTTGCGCCCGCTGATGAGGCCTTGTCCGCCCGCGCGCTTGTTGATCACGGCGGTCCTCACGGCCTCGGCCATGTCGCTGGCACCGCTGCTCGCGCCTCCGCTATTGATGAGGCCGATACGGCCCATGTAGCAGTTGGCCACCTGGTAGCGGCACAGGTCGATGGGATGTTCGCTCGTCAGATCACTGTACACCTTCTTGTGCGACTTGCCGTAGCCGTTGAGGGCATTGTACCCGCCATTGGTTTCGGGCAGCTTCTGCTTGATGATGTCCGCTTGGATGGTCACGCCCAGGTGGTTGGCCTGACCGGTGAGGTCGGCCGCAGTATGGTAGTCCTTGCCGTCCACCTTGAAGCCGGGGTTGCGCAGGTAGCACCACAGCACCGTGGCCATGCCCAGCTCGTGCGCGAGCTGGAAAGCCTCCGCGATCTCGCTGATCTGGCGCGTGCTCTCGTCGCTGCCGAAATAGATGGTGGCGCCCACGGCCACCGCGCCCATGTCCCACGCGCTTTCCACCGTGCCGAAGAGCACCTGGTCGAACTTGTTCGGCAGGGTCATCAGTTCGTTGTGGTTGATCTTCACGATGAAAGGGAAGCGGTGCGCGTACTTGCGGGCCACGCTGCCGAGCACGCCATAGGTGCTGGCCACCGCGTTGCAGCCGCCCTCCATCGCGAGCTTCACGATGTTCTCGCCGTCGAAGTAGATCGGGTTGGGCGCGAAGCTGGCCGCCGCGCTATGCTCGATGCCCTGATCCACGGGCAGGATGCTCATGTAGCCGGTGTTGGCCAGGCGACCATTGCCATAAAGCGCCTGCAGGCTGCGCAGAACCTGAGGGCTGCGATTGCTATTGACGAAGCAGCGGTCCACGAAATCGGTGCCGGGCAGATTCAGGCTGCTCTTGTCAATGGTCTTGCACTGGTGGCTCAGCAGGCTCTGGGCGTCGGCGCCGAGGAGCTCTTCGATTCGGCTCATGGTCTGGGTAGGCATGATGCTGCGGTTGGCGTACGGAATGTTGAGGGCGCGAATGTAGCGAAGGGGGTATGGGGCGTGCGGACGGGCCCAAGGGCGCACCATCGGCTGGGGTGCTGCCGTTCAGCTGAATGGCTGGTTGCGCCCAAGTACCTTCGCGCGCGTTCGAATGAAGAGACTCATGCCCATCCTGGCGCCCGTGGTGGTGGCCGCTGCCCTGCTGCTGCTGGGTTGGGCTTGGCTCAGGAGCTACACCCGGCACAACGCCGTGATGCTGGTGCCCGACCTGGCCGGGGCCAGCATAGCCGAGGCCGAAGCGCTGCTGGCAAAGCGCGACTTGAGCGCGGTGGTGATCGACAGCGTATTCGTGGAGGACCGCCCGAAGGGCAGCGTGGTGGATCAGGACCCCGATGCAGGGGATGAAGTGAAGCCCGGCCGCAAGGTGTACCTGGTGCTGAACGCCAATCAGCCCAAGATGATCGACATGCCCAAGCTCGTTGACCTGAGCAAGCGGCAGGCGCTGAGCGTGCTCGAGATCCTGGGGTTGAGGGTGAAGGAAATGCAGTACAGGCCCGATCCCTGCACCGATTGCGTGATCGCGCAGTTGTACAAGGGCCGCCCCATCGCCCCTGATGACCGGATCCGGCGGGGCGAGGCGATCACCCTCGTGCTGGGGGCCGGAGAGAGGGGCGAACGCGTGCCCGTTCCCGAGCTGACCGGCCTCACCTTCGCCGATGTGCAGTTGGTGCTGAACATGGCCTCCCTGAACCTCGGCCTTCTGGTGGAATGCCAGGGCTGCAATACGCCCGCCGATTCTTCGTTCGCACGGGTGCGCCGCCAGAGTCCCGCCGCCGGTGCCAATAACCGCATCAGCTTGGGCAGCACCATCGACATCTGGCTCAGCATCGATACCGCAGGACTGCGGCCCGCAGAGAATTGGAACGACCCCTTCCGCTATACGACTCCTGACACGACTGAAGATGTACTTGAATAAGCTCCCGTCCGTCCTCGCCGTCTTGTTGCTCGTTGGCGATGTGCTCGCCCAAGGCGAAGAGCTCCGATCCTTGAGCTCGCGCCCGGTGCCGGAAGCCATTCAGTCCATGCGCAAGGCCGAAGGCCTCAACGAGCACTTCGTTTATCAGAACGCCACGCAGACGCTCCCCATCATCGACGATTTCTCCATCAACCGCACCCGGCAACGCTGGGCGCAGGCCGATGACCCCGGTGTTACGCTTTCGGAGACCATTTACCGGCTTGAGGTGGCGGGCGTGAGCACATGGGACATGGCTTTCAGCGACGACACCACCTTCACCTACCTCACGGACATGGCGACGGTTCCGCCGGTGACCACGCGCACGCCGCTGCCTTCGACCAATGTGCTGGTGCGGGACGTCACGGTCTATCCCGCGACCGACGAGGTCGTTCAAGCGTGGCCCGCCTACAACATCTTCGATACGATCCAGAGCCCCTCGCCCGACATCCTCTTTCTGTTCAGCCCGGAACTCATGCAGGATTCGATGATGGTGTACGATGTGCCGGAGGATCCGCGGACCTACATCAATCCCGACAACGGCGTGCGCCCGCTGATCCTGTGGGAGGACGACGATGTGTACGTGAACGGACATTATCCCACTGAGCCGCCCACCATCGGCGTGGCCACCTTCGACGGGCTTTCGCGCACCGGGTACCCATACGACTACGCACAGTACACGGCCTATGGCATCGCGGACCACCTCACCTCGGTACCGATCAACCTCGATGGCTATGAGCCGCAGGATTCGCTCTACTTGAGCTTCTTCTACCAGCCACAGGGGCTCAGCGGCGACATCTACGTGCAGCCGCAGGATAGCCTCGTGCTGGAGTTCTGGAACCCCCTGCTCCAGTACTGGAGCGGGGTATGGAGGACCCCTTACCACGAGCTGCAGCCGTTCCGGCAGGTGATGGTTCCCATCACGCTCTCGCAATACCTCGCGGACGGCTTCCGATTCCGCTTCCTGAATTATGCCACGCTCAGCGGATCCTTCGACCACTGGC
>JAEUSX010000057.1 GCA_016788405.1 Flavobacteriales bacterium | reverse complement strand
CCATTGCAGGCTGGCATCGATGTACGTCATCGCGTAGCGGTCCGGCTCTCCTGCGCTGGGCTCACCGATGTCCGCTCGGTCCAGGTCGTTGCCGAAGTTGAGCGAGTCGGCGGGGTCGCGCTCCCATTCGCTCACGTTCACCTGCGCTCGCAGCAGCCAGCGTCGATAGCCGTACTCCACGATGCCCACGGCTTCGCCATACGCGGTGCCGAGCGGATTGGCCAGCGGAAGGCCTGCGTGCATATACGCCTGCTGCCGGTTCTTGCCCATGTACATGAAGGGCGTGGCCGTGCTGTATTCGGCTTGAAGGTGCAGGCCACGCAGACCCACATCGAATGCGCGCGCGCCCGCCTGCCAGGCGAAGCGATTCGGGCCGTCGGTGGCGAATTGGCCATAGATGTAGATCCGGTCGGTGACCTTGAAGCGTGCATCGAGCCCCACGAGCGCATTGGTCTCGCCGTCGAAGCCTTCCGCCAGGGTGTTCACGCCGATAACGGGGTTCAGCGCCAGCCCATTCAGTGGGGCCACCCGGTCGGTGATGCTGCGGAAGAGCGTGGCTTCGAAGAGCCCGAGCTGCGCCCGGCCCAGATCGATGGAGAGGTGATGAAAGCTGGCGCGCATCCAGCTGAAGAGGTTCTCGGAGCTGGCGCCGCTCGCGAGACGGTCATCATCGGTGACGCCGTGCATGAGCTTGGTGTACCACCAGGTGTATTGCCAGCGCTTGTTGGGGCTGAGCAGGCTGAACTTGAGGTAGGGCGTGTTCACGGCGTTGTCGCTGAGCAGCACACTGCGGTAGCCGTGCCCTACGAAGTGCTTGCCGTGACCGGCCTGCACATTGAGCCACGCGGCCGGACTGTAGCTCAGCACGCCCTGGCTCCAGCCGAAGTCAAGGCGGTTCACGTCCTTGATCTTCACGCGGCCCTGGCCGGGCAGCACGCCAGTCTCCTGCGTCTTGCGGAAGAGGTATTGCGGCGCGCGCCCCTGGTTCTCATGGAACATCGTGGTGAACGACACCTTGTTCCCCAGGTCGCCGCGCACCACGAATCCGCGCGTGCTCATGTAGAGCAGGTTCGTGTCGGAATAGGCCGTGGCATCGCCTCGGTCCTTGCCGTACTCCTGTCCGAGGATCGGATCGGCGCTCAGCAGCACATCGCCCTCGCGCACTTGCAGGAGGCGGTCGCGGAAGAGCTTGGTGGTGACCACGTAGTAGTAGCGCGTGCTGTCTTTCCGGAAGCCCTGCACGTTGGTGAGGTCGGCGCGCCTCTCGATCACCGGCTTCAGCCCGCTATGGATGCGCGCCTCCTTCTTCGCCGCGTTGCGCTCCAGGTCGATGGAGAAATCGCGCTGCAAGGGCACGTCGTTCTGCTGGGCGCTCGAGGAGCACGGCAGCAGAAGCAACAAGAGCGGTCCGAGGCGGCGCATGTGGCCGCCGAATGTAACAAGGGTCGTTTCAGGCCTTCGCCAGTTCGCTTCCCGCTATTACGCGACTTGCAGCTTCGCGAACTCAGCGCACACCGCCGTGATTCCTTCACGCAATCCGATGCGGTGCCTCCAGCCCAGGTTATGCAGGCGCGAGACATCCATGAGCTTGCGCGGCGTGCCGTCGGGCTTCTCGGTGTTCCACTTCAGCTCGCCGGCGTAGCCCACGATCTCCTTGATCATCTCGGCCAGCGCCTTGATCGTGAGGTCCTCGCCGGTCCCGATGTTCACGAACAGCTCCTCATCGTAGTTCTGGAGGAGGAAATAGCAGGCATCCGCGAGGTCGTCCACGTGGAGGAACTCGCGCATGGGCGATCCGGTGCCCCACACTTCAACGCTCGGCGCGCCCGTCACCTTGGCGGTGTGGAACTTGCGGATGAGCGCGGGCAGCACGTGGCTGTTGTTGAGGTCGTAGTTGTCGTTGGGCCCATAGAGGTTGGTGGGCATGGCGCTGATGAAGTTGCAGCCGTACTGGCGGCGGTAGCTCTCGGCCAGCTTGATGCCCGCGATCTTGGCGATGGCATAAGGCTCGTTGGTCTGCTCCAGGTAACCGCTCAGCAGGCTCTCTTCTTTCAGCGGTTGCGGCGCCAGCTTCGGGTAGATGCACGAGGAGCCGAGGAAGAGCAGCTTCTTCACGCCGTTCTCGTAGGCGGAGTGGATCACGTTGCTCTCCATCATGAGGTTCTCGTACAGGAACTGCGCGCGGTACACGTTGTTGGCGTGTATGCCGCCCACCTTCGCCGCAGCGAGCACCACCACATCGGGCTTCTCGCTCTTGAAGAATTCGCGCACCGCGCCCTGCTCCTTCAGGTCGAGCTCCTTGCTGGTGCGTGTGACGATGTTGCTGAAACCGTCCTTCTGCAATCGGCGCACGATGGCTGAGCCCACCATGCCGCGGTGGCCGGCCACATAGATCTTGTCTTGCTTGTTCATGAATGCGTGGCGTGTTAGCGCGTTGGCGTGTCACGTGTTCGCGCGGGTCAAACGCGCAACACGTAACACGTCAACACGCAACGGTTCTCATCACTCTTGCTCGTGCAGGATCTTGTGGCCGCCCTTCTTCAGGTACACATCGCGCTTGAAGAGCTCCAGGTCGCTGGCCATCATCTCCCTCACCAGGGCCTTCAGGTCGTACTTGTGCTTCCAGCCCAGCTCGCGCATGGCCTTGCGGGGGTCGCCCTCCAGGTGATCCACCTCGGCGGGCCGGTAGTAGCGCTTGTCGATGGCCACGAGCACCTTGCCGGTCTTCTTGTCGACCCCTTTCTCCTTCTCGGCCTTGCCCTTCCACTCGAGCTTGATGCCCACTTCGCCGAAGGCCAGGTCCACGAAATGGCGCACGGTGTAGGTCTTGCCGGTGGCGAGCACGTAGTCATCGGGCTTCTTCGCTTGCAGCATCAGCCACATGCCCTCCACGTAATCCTTGGCATGGCCCCAATCGCGCTTGGCGTCGAGGTTGCCGAGGTAGAGCGTGTCCTGCAGGCCCAGCTTGATCTTGGCCGCGGCGCGGGTGATCTTGCGCGTCACGAAGGTCTCGCCGCGCAGCGGGCTCTCGTGGTTGAAGAGAATGCCGTTGCAGGCGAAGATGCCGTAGCTCTCCCGGTAGTTCTTGGTGATCCAGAATCCGTACAGCTTGGCCACGCCGTATGGGCTGCGCGGATGGAAGGGCGTTTCCTCGCTCTGCGCATGCGGCCGCACGCCGCCGTAGAGCTCGGATGTGGAGGCTTGATAGAACTTGGTCTTCTTCTCCATGCCCAGGATGCGGATGGCCTCCAGGAACCGCAAGGTGCCGATGCCATCGGCGTTGGCCGTGTACTCCGGCATCTCGAAGCTCACATGCACATGGCTCATCGCGGCGAGGTTGTAAATCTCGTCGGGCTGGATCTCCTTCACTAGGCGTAGGCAGTTCACGCTGTCCGTCAGGTCGCCATAGTGCAGGTGGAAGGGACGGCCCTTCTCGTGCATGTCGTGGTACAGGTGGTCGATGCGGTCGGTGTTGAAGAGCGAGCTGCGGCGCTTCACGCCGTGCACCTCATAGCCCTTGTTCAGGAGGAGCTCGCTGAGGTAGGCTCCGTCCTGACCGGTGACGCCTGTGATGAGGGCGACCTTCCGCTTCGATGATCCGATCTTCTTCTTGGCCATGTTGATCGCGCCGCTGCCCGCAGCGCTTGGTTGATGTTATTGGACGATGAACCAGTTGTTCACCAGCGACGCCTTGTTGTAGCGCATGGGCTCGTTGGTGGTGATGTCGATCAGTCGCTTGCCTGCCTCATTGGCGATGGCGTGCCCAGCGGCGGTGTCCCATTCCATGGTGGGGGCATAGCGTGGGTAGGCATCGGCAGCGCCCACGGCCACCAGGCAGATCTTGAGCGCACTGCCCATGCTGGTGAGGCTCACCCGGCCGTGCTCCTGCTCCATGCGGGCGATGTAGGCCTCGGTCTCCGGGCTCTGATGGGAGCGGCTGGCCACGATTGTGAAGGCGTCAAGGGCGTGCGGCACAGGAAGGCGTTCGGCGGACAAGGCGCGTTCATACGCACTGCCGCCCTTGCTGGTTGCCGCATTCTGCCGGTAAGCGCCACCGCCCTGCCAGGCGAAGAAGAGCTGGTCCTTCACCGGCGCGTAGAGCACACCCGAGATCGGCCGGGCCGACCCCAGCGGCCCTTGAGGCTGGCCGTCGCGCTCCATCAACGCGATGTTCACCGTGAACTCCCCATTGCGCTTGATGAACTCCTTGGTGCCATCGAGCGGGTCCACGAGCCAGTAGCGTTGCCAGCGCTGCCGCTCCTCCAGATCGACTTCTTTCCCCTCTTCGCTCAGCACGGGCAGGCCGGTGGGAAGGAGTGCGGCCGCTATGGCCTGATGCGCGCGCTTGTCGGCCTCGGTCAGTGGACTCTTATCGGCTTTCTGTTCGGTGGTGAAGTCGGTGCCGTACACCGCCAGGATCTCTCGACCGGCTGCGAGCGCCGCTTCGATCGCGGCGTTCATCAGCGGCGTCATTTCATCGTGCATGCCGCCAAAAGTACCTGCGCGCGCGCACGCGCTGGCCGGGCGAGACCCGTCCATTCAGGATCAAGGAACCCTCGGGGAATTACTTGCCCAGGATCTTGAACATGCCTGTGCCGCACTTGGGGCACACGCCCTTCATCGCCTTGCGGCCATTGGCCATGGTCACCTCCTTGGCATCCTTGATGTCACGCTTGTCCTTGCACTTCACGCAATAACCTTGAACTGCAGCTGCCATGTTCGTGTGTTTTATGGGTTAACGTGTGGGCAAGGTATCCGCGTGCTTCGGGTTCGAGCCGGATGGAG
>JAEUSX010000024.1 GCA_016788405.1 Flavobacteriales bacterium | reverse complement strand
CCGCAGCACCGGGGTCCTGCGCTACCTGCGCCAGCGATTGCCCAAGCCTGTGGTCCTCATCGGTGTCGGCGGCATCGATTCGTGGGAGGCGGCCAAGGAGAAGCTGGAAGCCGGCGCCGACCTGGTCCAGGTCTACACGGGCTTGGTCTATGAAGGACCGGGGCTGGTGAAACGGATCAACGAATCCTACGCGACATGGAGAAAGTGAAGCTCATCGAGTGCCCACGCGATGCCATGCAGGGCATCGCTCCGTTCATCCCCACGGATGTGAAGGTGCGGTACCTGAACGGATTGCTGAAAGTGGGCTTCGACACCATCGACATCGGCAGTTTCGTGAGCGCGAAGGCGATTCCGCAGCTCGCCGACACCGTCGAGGTGCTCGCGCGCATCGACACGCATGGTTCGAGGAGCAGATTGCTCGTGATCGTCGCCAATGAGCGCGGCGCGGAGGAAGCCGTGAAGCAGGGAGGCATCACCTATCTCGGTTATCCCTTCAGCATCAGCGAGACCTTCCAGCAGCGCAACACCAACACGAGCATCGAAGGGTCTTGGAGCCGCGTGGCGCGGATCGCCGAGCTCGCGCGTGCGGCAGGGAAGGAGCTGGTCGTTTACATCAGCATGGCATTCGGCAATCCGTACGGCGATCCTTGGAACGCGGAGGTCGCCTTGAAGTGGGTGGATCGCCTGGTGCGCGAACTGGGCGTGCGGATCATCGCGTTGAGCGATACGGTCGGTGTGGCGCGGCCGGAGGACATCGGCGGGATGTTCACTGCATTGATCCCGGCCCTGCCGCACGTTGAATTCGGCGCGCACCTGCACTGCACGCCCGAGAATTGGAAACCGAAGACGGATGCCGCGTGGAACGCCGGCTGCCGGCGCTTCGACGGCGCCATCATGGGCTTCGGCGGCTGCCCCATGGCCGAGGATGAGCTGGTGGGCAACCTGCAGATGGAGGTGTTCGCGCGCAGCATGCGCGAGCGCGGCGTGAGCACGGACCTTGATTTCGACCAGCTCGATCGGTGCGTTCTTGAAGCGGGACGCGTGTTTCGTTGAACCTTGCCGCACGTCTCGAAGTCACGACCTCGCCAATGCGCACCGAGTCCGGCTTCGAATCGAAATGGAAGAGGCGCTCGCTCTGGGCGCTGCTGTTCTTCGCACTGGTTCACGGTCTGGTCTCCTTCCCGAATCATCATCAGTTCCGCACCTACGCGCTCGACCTGGGGCTTTATACGCACGCGCTCTGGCAGTACGCGCACGGAACACTGGCCGACTGCTCGCTCTTCCTGGAGGTCGAGCAGCCGTTGCTTGCCGACCATTTCGACCTGTACCTGCCGCTGTTGTCGCCGCTGGTCTACGTCACCGGCTCATGGACGCTGCTGATCGTGCAGTGGCTCGCCGTTCTTTTCGGCGCATGGGGCGTTCGTCGATTGGCTTTGGCCATGGGTGCGACAGAGGCTGCGGCCTTCACCGGGATGCTCGTCATGCTCCTGTTCTTCGGTGTCCTCGGCGCCATGGCTTTCGATTATCACTCCAATGTGCTCGTGGCCATGCTGCTGCCTTGGTTCATGCTCATGCTGCGCATCGGTCGCTCGTTGATGGCCGTGATCATGTTCGTCCTCATGCTCATGGGCAAGGAGAGCGTCGGCCTTTGGTTGGGACCCGTGGCATTCATCCTCGCCACGGACCCGGCCTTGCCGTCCAATCGGCGATGGCTCTCCGCTGCGCTCGGCGTTCTCGGGATCGCATGGTCGATAACGGTCATCGGGTGGTTGATGCCGGCACTCTCCGCAGGCAGCTCATATGCGCATTTCGACTATGGCATCCTCGGTGCTTCCGTTTCGGATGTCCCGTCAGCGCTGATCACGCGACCACTGGACCTGGTCGCCGCGCTTTTCACCGACGCAAGCGGTGCGAAGGACGGAACAAGCATCAAGTTGGAATTCTGGCTCATGCTGCTCGCAGCAGGGGGATGGTCGCTTATTCCGCAATGGCGCTATGGGCTCATGGCGCTGCCGCTCGTCGCGCAGAAGATGTGGCACGATGAACCGGGGAAATGGTCGGTGATCGCGCACTACGGTGTGGAGCTGGCGCCGCTGGTCGGCATCGGAGTGGCTTTGGCCCATCGCCGTCTGTCCACCGATGTCGGCAAGGCCGTGTCATGGGTCGCGGTCATTCTTTCCCTGTCGAGTTCGATCCGTTTCATGGACCGCACCGTCGCTTATCACGACCGATCACGGATCCGCATTTATCAGGCGCAGCACTATGTCAAAGGGTACGATGTTCCGGCGGTGAAGCACGCGCTGGCGGCAATCCCCTTGGGAGCCTCGGTGAGCGCGCAATCGCCGGCAGTGCCTCATCTGGTGCTGCGGGATCGCGTCTACCAGTACCCGATCGTTCGAGATGCGGATTACCTCGTTTTCCTGCCCCAGGAAGGCGCCTATCCCTTGAGCGCGGAATCGCTCCACGATTCGATCCAAGCCTTGCGCAAGGACCCTTCGTGGGAGTTGTTCATCGAAACGGACGGCTCCGTTCTGTTCAGGCGCGCTGATGGCTTGGATGCGGTCAACGGCCGCTGAGCGCTTCAGCCTCTGTTCAACTCGAGCACCGTGATCTCCGGGGGCATGCCCACGCGCCCTGGGAATCCGATGAAGCCGAAGCCGCGGTTCACGTAGAGCTGCTGAGCGCCGTCTGAATAAAGGCCCGCCCAATGCTTGTACACCCATTGCGCGGGGCTGTATGTGCTCCCGCCGAGCTTCACGCCCAATTGCGCACCGTGCGTGTGGCCGCTCAAGGTGAGGTCGATGCCCGTGCCCAGCACCTGGTGCTCCCAATGCGTTGGGTCGTGGCTCATCAGGATGCGGAACGGGTACACCTCACTGCCCTGTTTGGTTTTCGCCAGGTCGCCGTACTGCTGGAAGCGGTGCCCCCAATTCTGCACGCCGAGAAGGCCGATGCGCGCGCCATTCCGCTCCAAACCAAGGTGCTCATCGAGCAGCAGCCGGAATCCCATCTGGGCATGGATCCGCTTCAGCTTCTCCAGGTTCGCGGCCTTCAATTCCGGGCTGTCCCACTTGGGGTAATCGCTGTAGTCGTGGTTGCCGAGGATGGAGAATTTCCCCAAGGGCGCATGCAGGCGTGAGAGTTCCGCGATGAACGGCTCAGCCTCCTCCGCGAAGTCATTCACGAGGTCTCCGGTGAAGAGGATCAAGTCGGGCTCCTCCTCCATGATCAGGTCCACGCCTCGCCGCACGATGCTCAGGTCGCCGCCGTAGCTGCCCAGGTGCATGTCGCTGATCTGCGCCACGCGCAAGCCGTTGAAGGCCTCGGGAAGCGCGCTGCTGCGCACGGGCACCCGCGCCAGGTTGAAGTTGCGACGTCCCTTCGTGACGCC
>JAEUSX010000257.1 GCA_016788405.1 Flavobacteriales bacterium | reverse complement strand
GGTGTTCCCTGATCCGTTCACATTGGCATTGCCCGCGTAGTAGCCTACGAAGCTGTTCGCGCCACCGGTGGTGTTCGACATGCCGGCCGCAAGACCAAGAAATGAATTGCCCGCGCCGCTCGAATTCGCGATACCGGCATGCGCGCCGATGAACGTATTGTTCGGTCCTGTGCATGCCCGACCGGCGTTCGCGCCGACGAAAGTGTTCCAACCGCTGCCGTTGTGCGCTGCACCGGCGTTCCAGCCCACGAAGGTGTTCCGGGTGCTGGCCGTCATGCTGGCGCCTGCTGAATCACCCACGGCGACATTCCCGCCACCCGTGGTGAGGGCGGCCGACGCGCTTCTTCCCAAGGATGCGTTCTCGCCGATGTGATCGATCCTCCCTGCCGCAATGCCATTCACCCTGAAACTGAAGGGCACATTGTCCGTGGTGCCAATGAAGTGGGTGCCCATCACCGTGCCCGCGTTGCCCGTCGTGGCCCAGCCAGCACTGCCGGAGGCGAGCGGGACCCAGGTCGCTCCATCATAGTACCAGAAGGCGTTGAGCGAGGTGTCGAACACCAGCAGACCGGTGGCGGGTGCGGCTATGGACGTGCGCTGCGCGGTGGTCATGCGCGGCGTGAGCAGGCCCTTGCTGGTGCTGGTCAGGTCAAGCAGCGCACTGGCATGCGGCGCAGGATTGTTGATGCCCACGCCGCCCTGGGCCAGGCACGGTTCAGCGACGATGAAAGCCAGCGCGGCGACGAAAACGTGTTTGGTGGTCCTGAGCATCGCGTTCGGTTCGTTGCGCAAGTAGAACGCGCGCGGAGGCCTTCTGTCCACCGAGCATGAGCGAACGGTGGAACGATGATCCAGCGGCGCGCGATCAAGGTCTGTTCCGTGGTCAGCGGTCGTTGATCGAGCGGCGGCACGATGAGCGAACGGTCCTTCCTGGTTCATCCCGCGCGGTACTTTGGTCCGATGCGCGTCGTCCTATTCGTCCTTGCCGGTTCATTCGCCGGAGAGCCCCGCGCCCAATGGACAAGCGCGGATACCGCGAAAGTCATGGAGCTGAATGCCGCTTGCTTCGATCAAGCCGACCGCGACCCGGCGAAGGCACTGT
Source organism: Flavobacteriales bacterium (assembly GCA_016788405.1). Taxonomy (GTDB): domain Bacteria; phylum Bacteroidota; class Bacteroidia; order Flavobacteriales_F; family PHOS-HE28; genus PHOS-HE28. The sequence goes on along the minus strand of JAEUSX010000257.1, from coordinate 3,117 downwards.
CGATTGGACGTGAGGCACTCGCGCTCGCCCAGCAGATGGCCTTCATCGGCGGGCAGGCGCAAGCGCATGGCTACCTGGGCTACGCCTACATGCGCAAGAGCGCGTTCGATTCCGCGCAGGCCGAATATGGGATCGCCATGAGGCTCTATCAGGACATCGGCGGCACCTGTGACCTGGCGGCCACATTGTTCAATGTGGGGCTGAACCACCAGATGCAGCAGCAGCAAGACTCGGCACTGGCCTGCTTCACCAAGGTGCTCGAACTGGAAGAGCGCTGCTCGTCGGCCAGCACCCGATCCACCAGGCTCTTCGCCATAGGCAGCTCCTATGAAGCATTGCTGCGATTTCAGGAAGCGCTCGGCTACTATGATCAGGCGCTCGCCCTCGACAGCGAACGCAAGGACTCTTCGCGCTTGGCGCAAGAGCATATCGCTGTGGCGAACATGCTCAGCGCCTTGGAGCAGTATGATGCCGCCGTGGAGCACTACGAACAGAGCATCGCCATCTCGACAGCACGGGGTGACGGTCTCATGGCGGGCTACATCCATTACAACCTGGGTGAGCTGGCCATGCGACGGGGCGACGCCGACGGAGCGCTGCGGAACGCGCGTGAGAGCGTGGACCTCTTCATCCAGCTGGACCGGAAGGCCGAGCTGGCGCACGCTTCGATCCTGCTCGGCAGCCTTCTTGTCCGGATGAAGAACGGTAAGGAGGCCGAGTCGCACTTGCTCAATGCATTCCGCCTCGCCGACTCGCTCGGCTTGCGCGACGACCGCGCCATGGCCATGCATGAACTCGCGCTGGCGAAGGAGGCGCAGGATGATGCGCGCGGCGCGATGGAATGGATGAAACGCTACGTGGCCTATGACGATTCGCTGAAGAAACAGGACCGCGATGCGCGCATGGCCGAGATGACCGCGCGCTACGAAACGGAGAAGAAGGAGCAGGCGCTCGCGCTGGCCGAGGCGGATCTGGAGAAGCAACGGAGCCTGAAGCTCGCCTATCTGCTCGGCGCATCGGCACTGGCCATGCTGCTCATTGCGGCGATCGCGCAGATCCTCACCCGCCGGCGCGCAGCCAGTGCGCTGGCACGCACCAATGCCGAAGTGCTGCGCCAGAAGGAGCGCGCCGAGGAGAGCGAGCGCGCCAAGGACCGCTTCCTGGCGAACGTGAGCCACGAGATACGCACCCCGCTCAATGCCATCATGGGCTTCACTGGACTGCTCATGCACGAGCACCGCGACGAACGAAGCGCGCGCTATTTGGGCAACATCCGCGAGGCCGGCGACAACCTGCTCGTCGTGATCAACGACGTGCTGGACTTGAGCCGCATCGAGGCGGGGCGCCTTCAGCTGGTGAAGGAGCCCTTCGACCTTCACCGCTCCATGCGGCTCTGCAAGGAGATCCTCCTTCACCGCGCGCGCGCTCAAGGCAACACCCTGACCGCCCGCGTGGACGCGAACGTGGGGCAATGGGTGCTTGGCGATAGCGCGCGCGTGCTGCAGATCCTGCTCAACCTCACGGGCAATGCGCTCAAGTTCACGCAGAATGGCGCAGTGGAAGTCACGGCGGCGCGGCGGGACGGCCACGTCCTGTTCAGCGTGCGCGACAACGGCATCGGCATCCCGGCGGAGAAGCTGGGCAGCATCTTCGAGCGGTTCACGCAGGTGGACGTGCACGATCAGCGCAAGTACGGCGGCACGGGCCTAGGCCTCTCCATCGTGAAGGAACTGGTGGACCTGCACGGCGGCCGCGTCGACGTGCGCAGCGAAGTGGGCAAAGGCACCACCTTCACCGTGGATCTGCCCCTGGCAGCGACAGCGGCTCCGGAGACCAGCGCGATTCACGCGCCTTCTTCGAGCACGGGATCACTCAGCGGGCGCACCATCCTTATCGCGGAGGACAATGAGATGAACGCGTTGGTGACCACCGAGACGATGCGCCGCTACTACCCCGGCGCGGATCTAATGGTGGTGCGCACAGGTCGCGAGGCCGTTGAACGCATCGATCAGGACCTTGATGGCGATATCGGCCTGGTCCTGATGGACGTGCAGATGCCGGAGATGGATGGCATGACGGCGACCCGTCGCATACGCGGTCTGGATGGCGACCGCGCGCGCGTGCCCATCATCGCGCTCACCGCCAGTGTGCTCCCCAGCGACCTGAGCCGCTGCCTCGATGCCGGCATGGACGCCTGCGTGCCGAAGCCATTCAAGGCGGATGAGCTGCTGCGAGCCATCGGCAGCCTCACCGGCGACCAAGGCGCATCGCCCGGCGTGGGCTACGACGTGCATGACCCGAACGTGGCGCTCTTCCACTGGTTGATCCCGCCCCGGCTGAAGGCCTTGCGCGCGGCGCAAAGCAAGATGGACCCTGGCCAAGTGAAGCAACTGGTCCATACCATGCGCCCCCAGCTCGTGGCCCGTGACGCTCAGCGCTTCGCGCCGCTCTGCGACAGAATTCTCACAAGCGACGGCGAGCTGCATGGCACGGACATCGAAGCGCTCGCCTCCGCCATCGACGAAGCCCTTGCATGAACCTCCATTCTTCCTTGGTGCGCACCGTGATCGTGGATGACGATGCCTTCTCCCGCGCCCAGGTGCACAAGCAACTGGAGCGCTATCGTGATGCCGTGGAGGTCTCAGCCGAATGCGCCAGCGGGCCAGAGGGCATCGAGGCGATCACGGCTCATCGACCGGACCTGGTGTTCCTCGACATCCAGATGAAGGGCATGGATGGCTTCGCGATGCTCGATGCGCTGCCACGGCGCGGCTTCGGCGTGATCTTCGTGACTAGTCACGACGAGTATGCCATCCGCGCCATCCGCTACAGCGCGCTCGATTACCTGCTGAAGCCGATCCGGTCCTCCGAATTCGACGCAGCGCTCGGTCATTTCATCGCGCACCGGGCCATGCTTCCCGCCCGGCTGGAATCGCTGGTGAGCGAGCGCAAGCAGCAGCGGGCCCCGCGCACCCTGGTGATCCCCATGCGCGATGGCGATCGCCACCTGCCCGTTGCCGATATCATCCGCTGCGAGGCCGAGGGCAACTACACGCTCTTCCACCTGCGCAAGGGCGAGCGCGTGATGAGCAGCCGCACGCTCAACAGCTACGAGGA
>JAEUSX010000251.1 GCA_016788405.1 Flavobacteriales bacterium | reverse complement strand
CCGGATGGGAGGCCCCGATAGCTTTGGCGCCATGGTCCCTCCGTATGAAGCGCTGCTGCTGCTGGGTGGAAACCTGGGCGATGTGAAGGGCGCTTTCTCGGTGGCCGAGTCGATGATCGGTCATCCGACAGGGAGGATCGGCGCGGGCATTCTGGCGCGGAGCCGCGATCACTGGACCGAGCCGTGGGGATTCTCGGACGAACGGCTCTTCCTGAACCGCGCGCTGCTGGTGAGCACAACGCTGGAGCCGCTGGAGTTGCTGGGTGAACTGCTCACGATTGAGCGGGCGCTCGGTCGGAATCGCTGCGAAGAGGGGCGCTACGCATCGCGCACGATCGACATCGACATCCTGCTCATTGGCGATCAGGTCATCGATCTGCCCGGGCTCGTTGTTCCGCATCCGCGCATGCACGAGCGGGCCTTCGCACTCGAGCCTGCCGCCGACCTCGTGCCGGAATGGGTGCATCCGTTGATGGGTCGCAGCGTGATGGAAATGCTCAGCGACCTTCGCCGCCCCGCATGAGCCCGCGCTACAGCTACATCGCCATCGAGGGCCTCATCGGCGCGGGAAAGACCACCCTCGCGCGCAGGCTTTGCGGGTTATGGCAAGGACGGCTGTTGCTCGAGGAGTTCGACGACAACCCATTCCTCCCCCGCTTCTACCACGAACCGGAGCGCTACGCCTTCAGCGTGGAGCTGAGCTTCCTGGCCCAGCGCTACCACCAGCTCAAGCGCGCCACCGAGCAGGACCTCTTCAGCCCGGTCACCGTGGCCGATTACAGCATCGGCAAATCGCTCGTCTTCGCCAGCGCCACGCTGCCGCCGGACGAGCACGCCCTCTTCCGCGACCTGTACGAGATCATGTACGCCGACCTGCCCCAGCCGCAGATCATCGTTTACCTGCACCTGGGCATCGAGCGCGTGCGCGAGCGCATACGCCAGCGCGGCCGCGGGTACGAGCAGGCCATCGGCGCGGATTACCTCATGAAGCTCCAGGAGCGCTACATGGACCATCTGATGAAGACCGCATCGACGAGGGCGCTCATCGTGGACCTGAATGACGCCGATCTGCTGCGCGATCAGGCAGCATTCGACCGCCTGTTGCAATTGATCGACGAGGACGCGCCGACCGGACATCGCATCGCAACCCTCTGATGCGCACGGCGAAATGTGGAGAAGTGCGCACCGAGCAGGAGGCGTTCCACGAAAGTCGGTGTTTATACTTGCCGCCGAATTCACCCAACCCGCCATCCGCAATGGAAACGCGCCAATTGAAAGGTCTTTCGGTCCTCGCAGCAGCCACTTTCGTGATCGCAGGCTGCGGCGGCATCGGCAAAATGAAGAAGTACGCCGAGAACATCAAATACACGGTTGATCCGAACCCCCTGATCGTTCAGGGCGACTCGGTGGCCGTGAGCATCAATGGCAGCTTCCCTGGAAAGTACTTCTATCGCAAGGCCCTGGTCGAGCTCACCCCGACGCTCACCTACGCTGGCGGCGAGACCCCGTACAAGATGGTGGGCTTTCAAGGCGACAAGGCGGTGGGCAACTACACCGTGATCCCTTATGAGACCGGCAAGAGCTTCAGCTACAGCAACAAGGTGGCTTACACCCCGGCCATGAGCACCAGCGAGCTCGTGGTGAAGATCCTGGCCAAGAAAGGCAGCAAGGAAATGCCATTCGACCCCTTCAAGCTCACCGACGGCGTGATCACCACGCCCTACCTGATGCTCAGCGATGACAAGGTGATCATGGCCAAGGACGCGTTCCAGCGCATCACCAACCACACGCAGGACGCCACGATCCAATATCTGGTGAGCAGCAGCGTGGTGCGCCCCGGGGAGCTGAAAGACGCTGACGTGAAGGCCATGGCCGATTTCATCAAGGCCAACGCCAAGAACCCGAGCATCCAGTTCACCGGCGCCACTTTCGACGCTTGGGCCAGCCCCGAAGGCGAACTGAGCAAGAACGAGAACCTGGCCGGGGACCGCGCTAAGAGCGCCATGAGCTGGGTGAAGGGCGAACTGAAGCGCAACAAGATCAAGGCCGACAGCCTGGAGACCTTCTACGGCATGAACCCGCGCGGCGAGGATTGGGAAGGCTTCAAGAAGGCCATGCAGGCCAGCAGCACCGTGCCGGACAAGGAACTGGTGCTGCGCGTGCTGGAAATGTATCCCGACCTCACCAAGCGCGAGGAGGAGATCCGCAACATGGCCGCCACCTACAAGGAGATCAGCGAGCAGATCCTCCCTCAGTTGCGCCGGAGCGAGATGCGCTTGAATTACAACCGCGTGGGCAAGACCGATGAGCAGCTCATCAGCATGAGCAAGACCATGCCCGACAGCCTCAATGTGGAGGAACTCCTCTTCAGCGCCACGCTCACCACGGACCTCAACGAGCAGCTGCGCATCTATCGCGAGGCCAGCCGCATCTTCCCGACCGACTACCGTGGCCCCAACAATGCAGGCCACGTGCTCTTCCAGCAGAACAAGTTGGCCGAGGCCGAAGCCGAGTTCCAGAAGGCCAACAGCATACAGGACAACCCCATCAGCACCAACAACCTCGGCGCGTGCGCACGCTTGAAGGGCGACCGCAAGAAGGCCATGGACCTCTACAGCAAGGCCACCGCCGCCGGTCCTGAGGTGAAGTACAACATGGGCATCGTGAACATCCAGAACGGCGACTACGGCAGCGCCAGCAGCAACATGAGCGGCATGAGCACATTCAACGCCGCGCTGGCCAAGGCCCTCGGCGGCGATGCCGCAGGCGCGCAGAGGATCCTGGAAGCCGCTCCGGAGAAGGACAGCGCCATGGGCAACTACCTCATGGCCATCATCGGCGCACGCCAGAACAACGGCGACATGGTGCGCAACAACCTCGCCCAGGCCGTGCAGAAGGATGCCAGCCTCCGCGAGAAGGCCATGAAGGACCTCGAGTTCCGCAATTTCAAGGGGCAGCTCGGGATCTGAGCAACGGGTCGTTTCTGTATGAGAAGCCCTCGCATACCTGCGAGGGCTTCTTCTTTCCGATGCGGTCTGGAGCCGGTGAATCCTGCGTGCTTCCTCTCGCTACTGAACGCAAGAACTGATGTGGTGATGCCGTAAAACCCGGTCGCTCATGAAACCCGGTTGCCCGGCTGATGGGGATGTCCACTCTTTTTCCAGATATGAAGGAAAGGCCTGGCGCACCAGGCATCGACACGTCACGCCTGCTCGAATCCCTGAATCCGCTCACGCAGCCCCGCGCCTTCCATCTGCTCAACCAGGCTGAAGTACCATAAGCCCGTGCCCGTGCGCACCAGCGGGATGGCAAGGAAGCTCACGAGGATCATGAGCAGGTAGCCGATGCCCAGGAACACGAACATCAGGATAGGCGGCTCGCTCCCTCCGCCTACCGCGCCCATCACCATCACCACCATGGCCGTGATGTAGAAGGGCACGATCACCACCATGGCCAGCATGCCCGCGATCATGCCCAGCACCAGCACCAGCCCGAAGGTGGCCCACCACTTCTTGTTCACCAGCTTATAGCTGCGCTCCAGTGAGCCGGTCGCGCCCAATCGCTCCTCACCATGTGCGATCATGGCCAGCGCGAAGGAGGTATTGATCCAGATGCCGGGGATGTAGCACATCAACGCGCCGATCAACGTGGCCAGCGTGGCCAGGAACCAGATGCCGAGGTAGCTCCAGAACTGACCGTGGCAGCGTCGGCGCAGTTCACGCGTGTCGAGGACATGGTGCTCGCCGCGCCCGTACGCGCGCAGGTACTCGTGCGTCACGGCCTCGATCATCACGGCGGTGTAGATCATCACCGGGAAGAGCAGCGCGAAGGTCAAGATGCCCAGGCCGCCGATCAATGCTGCGCCATCCCGCCCCTGGATGAGCCCGACGATGGCTATGGCGCCCGCAAGCGCCACGAGCACCACGAGCGGGAGCATGGCGATCCGGAGCATGGCCCCGAGCAGCGGCCTCCAATTCCCCTTCATGAAGGTGAACGCATCGGCGATCACCTGGCCGAAATCCCGCGCACGGCGCAGTTCGATGGGCGGCGTGCTGCTCACCTGGTCAATGCTGCCTTACAGGTCCCAGACCGTGCTTCGGCGTTTGAAGGGCTGCTTGATGCGCTCCTTGTGCGCGAGCACGAAGGCCATGACCAGGTACACGACCAGATGCGCGCCAGCGGTGATGAAGCTCAAGTAGATGAAGCTCAAGCGCACCTGTTCGGTCTTCACATTGAGCTTCTCCGCCCACCATTGGCACACGCCGAAGGCCTGTTGCTCGGACCAGGAGCGGATGGGCGCGTTCATGCCTGCATTGCGCTGTCGCCGCGCGGGTGCTTAGAACACGATCTTGGCGCGTCGGATGCGCGCACGGTACTTCTTGCTTCCGCTCTTGTAGCGGTAAAGCTTGTAGTCGGCCGTGAACTTCAGGAAGAGGTAGGCATCGAGATCCTTCTCGTCGCCACGCTGTTCGCCGGTATTGGTCTGGCTGGCCAGCTCCGGATTGGTCCCGAGGCTCGGGTCGGCGAGGTAGGCCGCGACCTCACCACGCTCCTGGAGCAGCACCTCATTATCGTAATAATTGGTGCTGACGTCGTCGATGTAGTCCGTGAACGTCTTGGTGTACTGCACCTCCAGTCCACCGCTCCAATTCTTCGTGAACGCGCGGCGGATGCCGAAGCCCATCGGAATGCAGAACTGGAAGTTGTTGTACTCCTCAGCCCCCCCCGGCAGGCCCTGGCCCTCGGTGGAGAGCGGCTTGAGCCTCACCCAGGAATTATTGAACTGCGCGCGAGGGTCGAAATAGAAGCCCCCCACGCCAAGGAAGAAGTACAGGCCGAAGCGGCTGCTCTTGGTGCCCTTCACGCCCCGGAGGTCGTACATATGGCCCAGCTCCTCGCGGTACAGGTGAAGCTCGTACACCAGCGAGAATTCGAACACATCGCTCTTGAAGCTCAGGTTCCGGTTCTGCCGGAACATCTCCGTGGTGGTATTGTCGTTACCGGCCAGGATGCCATAAGTCAAACGCCCGCGCAGCGCCTGCTGCCGTGCGAGGTAATACCGGTAAGCCAGGTGAACGGCCGGACGGGTCTGACTGATCTCGAAGTCCCACAGGAAGGGCGAGCCGATCTGGTTGCGGCCACCGAGCTCGCCCAGGAAATTGGCCATGCCGAAGCCGAACTCCACTTCCTTGCGATGGGTCTTCCAATACGACGATTGCCGGAAGTACTGCGCGCTGGCCGATAGGGCCAGAAGACTGAGCACGAATGTGAGCGTGAAGGCGCGGGGTAGGGCTCGCTGCATGCGGGTGTGGGCAGCCAAATATAGAGGGCGACGCTCTTACGGACCAGTCGGTATGACGGTTCCGTACCCATAGACCCCCTGAGGCCCTCAGGGTTGCCTACCCTTTCGTCAGGGCATGAAGCATCACGCCTGCGCAAACGCTAACGTTCAAGGAGTGCTTGCTTCCGCGCTGCGGCACCATCACGCAGGCGTCGGCCGCCTCCACCACGGCCTGGCTGACTCCATGAAGCTCATTGCCGAATACCATGGCCAGAGGCCTTCCAGGTTCCGGATTCAGATCGCCGAGGGCCATGGCACTGGCCGTTTGCTCAACGGCCAATACACGGTAGCCTTCAGCCCTGAGCTTGTTGACCGCATCAACCGCCGCTGGCACATGTTCCCACGGCACCGAGCGGGTGGCCCCCAACGCCGTCTTCTCAATCTCCGCATGCGGAGGGCACGGCGTGAACCCGCAAAGCAGGATGCGCTCGGCACCGAACGCGTCGGCCGTACGGAAGATCGAGCCCACATTGTGACGGCTGCGCACATCGTCGAGCACCACCGTGACACGATGGGCCAAGCTGGCGGAATACTGCTCCGGCGCCACCCGGCCCAGCTCATCCATGGTCAGTTTGCGATCACCTGCGGGCATGGGCGGATGTCAGCAATTCGATGCGAGCGCCCAAAGAGGGCGCGCCTACTTTCGGGGCGCAATTTCGCGCTGGACGCTGCACCGATGAGCAAAGCCACAGGGACCACCCCGCTGATGCGTCAGTACGCGGCCATCAAGGCCCAGTACCCCGATGCCATCCTGCTCTTCCGGGTGGGCGATTTCTACGAGACGTTCGGAGGCGATGCGGTGATCGCTTCGAAAGTGCTGGGCATCACCCTTACCGGCCGTAACAACGGCGGTAGCCGCGAGGAACTGGCCGGCTTCCCGCACCATCAGCTCGACAATTACCTGCCCAAGCTCGTGCGCGCCGGGTACCGGGCCGCAGTATGCGATCAGCTCGAGGACCCCAAGCTCACCAAGACCATCGTCAAGCGCGGCGTCACCGAAGTGGCCACGCCTGGGCTCTCCTTCAGCGATCAGGTAGTTGAACGGCGCGAGAATCATTGGCTCGGAGCCATCTGCGCGGAAGGCGGCCGTTACGGGCTGGCCTTCCTCGATGCCACCACCGGCGAGTTCATGGTGGCGGAGGAATCGGCGGAAGGCGCCGCCAAATTGCTCGACGGCCATGCTCCGAAGGAGCTCTTGCATCCGAGAGGCCGCACCGATGCCTTCATCGAATCAAGCCTCGCACGCACCCATGGATTCGCGCTGGAGGATTGGGCATTCGCGGATGAATTCGCACGCGAGAGGCTCCTGGCCCATTTCGGCACGGCCACGCTGAAAGGCTTCGGCATCGAGCACCTCCGCCTCGCGCAGCGCGCCGCGGGAGCCGTGCTCCACTACCTCGGTGAAACTCGCCACGACCGGCTGGCGCATGTGGCGCGCGTGGCCTGGCTTCGCCCATCGGACCACGTGGGCCTCGACCGGTTCAGCATACGCAACCTGGAATTGGTAGCACCTGCGAACGAAGGGGGCCGAAGCCTGTTGCAATGCATGGACCGCTGCGCCACGGCGATGGGCAGCAGGCTCCTGAAGCGCTGGCTATTGATGCCGTTGCTCGACAAGGCCGCCATCGATTCCCGGCTGGGCCGGGTAGGCGCCTTCATCGCATCGGGCGCGACGATGGAGGCGGTGGGTCAGGAGTTGGAGCGGATCGGGGATCTGGAGCGCCTGGCCGGCAAAGCCGCGGCCGGGCGGATCGGCCCGCGCGAGATGCTCCAGCTCGCCCAAGCCATCGAATCGACCGAGCACGTGCGGCGCATGCTGGAGGGCGTTCCAGGACCGCTTCAGGAGGCAGCCGCGACCATCGTGCCGCCACTAGCGCTCGCGGATTCGATCCGCGCGGCCATCGAGCCCGCCACGCCCGCGACCCTGGCCAAGGGCGGCGTGATCCGCAGCGGCATCAACGAAGAGCTGGATGGCTTGCGGCATGTGGCCACGCACGCCAAGGAGCTGCTGCTCGAAGCGCAGCGGCGGGAAGTGGAGCGCACGGGCATCACCTCACTGAAGGTGGGCTACAACAACGTTTTCGGCTACTACCTGGAGGTGCGGAACACGCACCGGGAGAAGGTGCCGGCCGATTGGGTGCGCAAGCAGACGCTCACCGGGGCCGAGCGCTACATCACCGATGAGCTGAAAGCCCTGGAGGAGCGGATCCTCGGTGCGGAGGAGCGCATGCTCGCCTTGGAGGGGGAGCTCTATCAGGCCCTCGTGCAGCGTGCCATCGCGAGCATCGCCGAGGCGCAGGTCTGCGCGCGCGCCCTGGCGGAGATCGATGCGCTGCGCGGGTTCGCGGCCACGGCCATGGCCTTGCGCTATTGCCGGCCCGCGATCGATGAGGGCCGCGCGATCGATATCCGCGACGGCAGGCACCCGGTGATCGAGCAGCAGCTTCCACCGGGCGAGGCGTACGTGGCCAACGATGTGCTGCTCGACCCCGATGACCGCCAGCTCATCGTGATCACCGGGCCCAACATGAGCGGCAAGAGCGCGCTGCTGCGCCAGACCGCGCTGATCGCGCTGATGGCGCAGGTGGGCAGCTACGTGCCCGCCTCGTCCGCGCGGATCGGCCTGCTCGACCGCGTGTTCACGCGTGTCGGCGCCAGCGACAACCTGAGCGCCGGGGAGAGCACCTTCATGGTGGAAATGACCGAATCGGCCAGCATCCTCAACAACCTCACGGACCGAAGCCTGGTGCTGCTCGATGAGATCGGCCGCGGCACCAGCACCTACGATGGGATCTCCATCGCGTGGGCCATGGCGGAGTACCTGCACGAGCATGCCGCCCGCCCCAAGACGCTCTTCGCCACGCATTACCACGAGCTGAACGAGATGGCGGAGCGCTTCCCGCGCATCCGCAACGCCAGCGTCGCGGTGCGTGAGGCGGATGGCCGCGTGCTCTTCCTGCGGAAGCTGGTGCCCGGCGGAAGCGACCGCAGCTTCGGCATCCACGTGGCGCAGATGGCGGGAATGCCGAAAGCCGTTATCGAGCGCGCCCGCAAAGTGCTCGCGCACTTGGAGCGCAGCCATGCCGGCGACCTCGGCGATGGCGACGCGCCGACCTCGTTGCGCAAGGCCACGAGCGTGAAGGGTCTGCAAACCGAGCCGCAGCTGAGCATCTTCCAGCTCGATGATCCCGCGCTCGCGGCAATCCGGGAACAACTGCAGGAACTGGAGATCGACACGCTCACACCCGTGGAGGCCCTGCTCAAGCTCAACGAGATCAAGCGCATGGCCGGTGCTGGAAAGGCCAAGCTCCGCAAGGCGTGAGCATCCCGGTTTGGACCGGATCGTTGCCCGCCTATATTTGCCGCCCCTACGCGAGAGTAGCTCAGTTGGTAGAGCACGACCTTGCCAAGGTCGGGGTCGCGGGTTCGAGTCCCGTTTCTCGCTCAAGAAGAACGCCTCCCAATGGGAGGCGTTCTCTTTCAGAGGTGTGCCCGGGGCGGGACTTGAACCCGCACGGCCGTTGGGCCAAGGGATTTTAAGTCCCTCGTGTCTACCATTTCACCACCCGGGCGGGAGGGCTCACTTCACCAGATACAGGCACTCCTTCGCAGCGCGCACCACCTTGGCCACGCTGGGCAACGACTCATCGATGAGGTTGGGCGCGAAGGGCAGCGGCGTATCCGCCTGGTTGATGCGCAGCACCGGAGCATCGAGGAAATCGAAGGCGTCCTTCTGCACGCGATAGGCCACCTCGCTGCTGATGCTGGCGACCGGCCAGTTCTCATCCACCACGACGATTCGGCCCGTCTTGCGCGCGCTGGCGATGATGGTGGCGTGATCCATCGGGCGGATGGTGCGCAGATCGATCACTTCCGCATCGATGCCTTCCTTCTTGAGCTCGTCCGCGGCACCCAGCGCCACTTTCATCATCTTCCCGAACGAGACGATGGTGACGTCCTTGCCTTCGCGTGCGATCGCTGCCTTGCCGATGGGCAGCAGGTACTCGCCATCGGGCACTTCGCCCTTGTCGCCGTACATGCGCTCGCTCTCCATGAAGAGGACGGGATCGTCATCTCGGATGGCGGCCTTGAGCAATCCCTTGGCATCGTATGGATTGCTCGGCGTGATCACCTTGAGGCCGGGCACGTTGGCGTACATGGCCTCGAAGCTCTGGCTGTGGGTGGCGGCGAGCTGCCCAGCACTGCCGTTGCCGCCGCGGAACACGATGGGCACGTGGTACTGGCCCCCGCTCATCTGCAGCATCTTGGCGGCGTGGTTGATGATCTGATCGGAGGCGAGCACCGCGAAATTCCACGTCATGAATTCCACGATGGGCCGTAAGCCGTTCATGGCGGCGCCCACACCGATCGCCGTGAAGCCCAGTTCGGCGATGGGGGTATCGATCACGCGCTTGGGGCCGAACTCCGCCAGCATGCCCTTGCTCACCTTATAAGCGCCATCGTACTCGGCCACCTCCTCGCCCATGAGGAACACATTGGGGTCGCGTCGCATCTCCTCGGACATCGCCTCGTTGAGGGCCTCGCGGAACTGGATCGTGCGCATGCTCGGTCTGGAAAGGTGGGCGAAGGTAGGGGTGGCTGTTCGCCCTGCAGGGGTGCACGATGAAGGGCCGCCCCTCCCGGGGCGGCCCTTCCCATTCACCAGCGCACGGGCCGCGGACCCGTACGGAAGATGCCTATCGCTGCACCACCAAGCGCTCGCTCCAGCTGGCGCTGCCAGCCGTCACGTTCACCAGGTAGAAACCGGCGCTCAATTCGCCATTTAGCTCCACCACGCTGTTCACGAAGCCATCCTGCGCGGCGATCGTGCGCGCGCTCACGC
>JAEUSX010000212.1 GCA_016788405.1 Flavobacteriales bacterium | reverse complement strand
TCCACGCCATCGGCGCGGTAGATCTCGCGGGCGATGGTGGCGATCTTCTCCTTCATCGGCGCAGCCAGATCGTACAGCGGCTTGAAGGCGCTCTTGCCATCCTCGATCACGCGCAGCACAGCGGTCGCGAGATCGGTCATGCCATCTCCGCCCTTCGCGAAGCCTTGGGCGAGCACCGCTTCAGCGCCGCGCTCCGTGCAGTACGCTTTGATCATCTCGATCTCCTCGGGCGTGTCCGTGGGGAAGTGGTTGATGGCCACCACGGCCTTCACACCGAACTTGTTGATGTTCTCGATGTGGCGGCCCAGGTTGGCGAGACCGGCCTTCAGCTTCTCCGGCGCGGCGTTGTTCACCTCCTTCACATCCACGCCACCGTGGTAGCGCAGGGCGCGAACCGTGGCCACGATCACCGCAGCGCTGGGCTTCAAACCAGCAGCGCGGCACTTGATATCGAAGAACTTCTCCGCGCCGAGGTCCGCGCCGAAGCCCGCTTCGGTCACGACGTAATCACCCAGGCTGAGGCCCATCTTGGTGGCCAGCACGCTGTTCACGCCCTGCGCGATGTTGGCGAACGGCCCTCCGTGCAGGATCGCGGGATTGCCTTCGAGCGTCTGCACCAGGTTCGGCTTGATCGCATCCTTGAGCAGGATGGCCATGGCCCCTTCGGCCTTCAAATCGCGCGCGTACACCGGCGTGCGGTCGTGCTTCTGCCCCACGTAGATGTCGCCGAGGCGCTTCTTCAGGTCCTCGAACGACGTCGCTAGGCAGAGGATCGCCATCACTTCGCTCGCGGGCGTGATGTTGAATCCGTCCTGGCGCGGGACGCCATTGCCGGTGCCGCCCAGACCGATGACGATATCGCGCAGCGCGCGGTCGTTCATGTCCATCACGCGCTTCCATGAGATGGTGCGCGGGTCGATGCCGAGGTTCCGCTTCTTGCTCTGGATGTTGTTGTCGATGAGCGCCGCGAGCAGGTTGTTCGCTTTCTCGATCGCCGAGAAGTCGCCGGTGAAGTGCAGGTTGATGTCCTCCATGGGCACCACCTGCGCGTAGCCGCCGCCCGCCGCGCCGCCCTTCATGCCGAAGACCGGGCCGAGGCTCGGCTCGCGCAGCACCACCACGCTCTTCTTGCCCAGCTTGCTCAAGCCTTCGTGCAGACCGATGCTGGTGGTGGTCTTGCCTTCCCCTGCCGGCGTGGGGCTCACGGCGGTGACGAGGATCAGCTTGCTCTTCGCCACGCGGGCCTCGTCGATCAGGTTGAGCGGCAGCTTGGCCTTGGTGCGGCCGTAGGGCTCGATCACCTCGGGGTCGATGCCCAGCTTCCTCGCGATCTCCGCGATGGGCTTCAGCGTTGCTTTCTGGGCGATCTCGAGGTCGGAGGGGAAACTCATGTGCTCATATGGTCATGTGGACATGTGCCCATGGGGACACAAAGGCATGACGCGGGTTGCGAAGATGATCGGAAACTCGATGCGTGCTTCAAGCGAGGTGAACACCGGAGCCGGACTTCCTCAAATCCTCCCAGAAGCCCGGGTAGCTCTTGTTCACCACCTGCGGGTCATGGATGGCGATGGTGCCGAGTTTCAACGCCAAGGGGGCAAGAGCCAGCGCCATGCGGTGATCGTGGTCGGGGTCGAAAGGCGCGTCCACCGGATGCGTGATGCCCTCCTTCACCGCGAACGCGCCATCGGCGAAGGCGGCGTCACCTCCCATGCGTTGGATCGCATCTGCAACGGCGCGCAGGCGATCTGTCTCCTTCACGCGCAGATTATCCAGGCCGGTGAGCACCGCGGGTTGATTGAGCGCGGCCAGCGTGAAGGCCAGCGGCTGGAAGAGGTCGGGCACGTGCTTGAGGCTGCGCGGCACGGCCTCCCATTGGCCGGGCGATGCGCGATGGCTGATGCGCGCGCCTTCACCGGTGAAACGCGTCTCCACCCAAGGCGCCCACAGGTGCTGCGCCTCGCGGTCGCCCTGCATGGTATCGTCGGTGAGGCCGGTGAGCAGGACCTCGCTGCCGGGCGAGAGCGCAACGGCTTCGTACCAGAAGGCGGCGCTGCTCCAATCGGGCGGCACCACCAGTGGCGCAGGGATGTAATCGCCGGGGTCCACGCGCACGCCGTCGAGCTCCAGGCGCGGGTACACGCCGAAGTGCGCGAGCATCTTCAGCGTCATGTGAACGAAGGGCTCGCTGAGGCGCGTCCCGGTCCAGCGCAGCGTGAGGCCCTGCTGCATGCAGGGAGCGATGAGCAACAGGGCGCTGAGGTACTGGCTGCTGATCGGCGAATCGAAATGCACCTCTCCGCCCTGCAGCGCGCGGCCGCGCACGCGGTAGCCTTCTGCAACGCGTTCGATGTCGGCGCCGAGCTTCTTGAGCGCATGCACCAGATCATCGTGCGGACGCTCCAGCAGGCGCGGGATGCCCGTGAGCACATGCTCCTCCCCTTCGCGCACGGCGGCCCAGGCGAGGAGGAAGCGGAAGGTGGTGCCGCCCGCGCCGCAATCCATCACGCGCGGATTCGCGGCGAGCAATTCGCGCATCACGCGGGTATCGTCGCCGTCGCTGAGCCCGCTCACCAGATCGAGATCGCCGCAGAGCGAGGCCATGAGCAGCGCGCGGTTGCTGATGCTCTTGCTGCGGGGCAGGGAGATGGTGGCGCGGATGGGCGCGGATGGACGCGTGACGGTGACGGATGACATGGGCGGCAAAGGAAGTCCAAGTCGATCTGCGATCACCCCCGCACCAGCAACCGGTAATACTCCAGGGCCTCCTGCACTTGCGCGGCGGTGACGACGGCATCGGTCCTCGCGCTGCCGATGCCGGTGAGCAGGGTGAAGCGGAACTGGCCGCCGCTGTTCTTCTTGTCGTTGCGCATGAGCTCGATCACGCGGTGGTGCTCATCGCCTTGCAGGGCGTACGGCTTGTAGAGCGAGAGCAGGTGGTCCGCGATGCGATCGCACGCGGCGCGCGGCAGCGCTCCTTGGCGCCAGCTCAGCCACGCCTCGGCGATCATGCCCAGCGCCACGGCCTCACCGTGCAGCAGCGCGCGCTGTCCGCCTTCCCACGAATAGGCTTCGATGCCGTGCCCGATGGTGTGCCCGAAGTTGAGCAGCTTGCGCAGGCCGCTCTCGCGCGGGTCGGCCTTCACCACTTCGGCCTTGATGGCCGCGCTGCGCTGCACCAGCGGCGAGAGCGCATCGAGGTCGTGCAGCGGCGCCTCGCGCAGCGATTCGTAGTGATCGGCATCGCGCACCAGGCCGTGCTTGATCATCTCGGCCACACCATTGAGCAGCTCGCGCTTGCCGAGGCTGCGCAGGAAGGGCCCGTGCACGTAAACGCCGAGCGGGTCATGGAACACGCCCACCAGATTCTTCACGCCGCCCAGGTCGATGCCGGTCTTGCCGCCGATGGCCGCATCGACCATGCCCATGAGCGTGGTGGGCACGTGCATGCATCGGATGCCGCGCTTGTACGCGCCTGCCACGAAGCCGCCGAGGTCGGTGACCACGCCGCCGCCGAGGTTGATGAGCAGCGCCTCGCGATCGGCCGCGCGCACGGTGAGGTGCTGCCAGATCTCCTGGCACACGCCCAGGGACTTGCTCGCTTCGCCTGCCGCCACGCCGATCGTCTCCGCATCGCGCAGGGCGGGAACGTGCGCGAGCAGTTCGGGCAGCGCTTGGCGCAGGGTGTTCTCATCGCCGAGCACGAACAACGTGCTCGCTTCGGCCTGCTTCACATCGTGATCGAGGGCGCGCAACGCATCCGTCCCGAGGGTCACCGGGTGCCGCCCGGCGTCCATGACCATCGCTTCGATGCGCTTCGGGACCATCTCTACTTTTGGCCGCCCTTCCGCACGGCCACGCGGCCAAAGGAACGAAGGAAGACTCCATGCCGTCCACGGCTCCAGCGCCCACCGTCCTCCCCGACCTCAGCGATACGCGCATCGCCTTCCGCCAGTACACCGATCGCGGATTGCTCCGCGCCTACTGGCTCTTCCGCATCATCGGGATCCCCTGGCTGAATGCGGCGGGACGCGCGCTCACGCAATTCGCGCTAGCGCTGCGCCTGCCGATCGCGTGGGCCGTGAAGGCCACCATCTTCAAGCACTTCTGCGGCGGCGAGACGATCGATGAGAGCCTGGCCACCGCGCAGAAGCTCGGCGACGGCGGCCTGGGCACCATCCTCGATTACAGCGTGGAGGGCCAGGAGGACGATGCCTCGCTGGATCGCACGCGCGACGAGATCCTGCGCACCATCGAAGCGGCGAAGCAGCGGAAGGACATCCCGTTCAGCGTCTTCAAGCCCACGGGGCTCGCACCGGTGCATCTCTTGGAGAAGGTGAGCGCCGGCGAAGCGCTGAGCGCCGATGACGCCCGCGAATGGGAACTCGTGAACGGCCGCGTGGAGCGGATCTGCCAGGCCGCGCATGAAGCCGGCCTCCCGGTGCTGATCGACGCGGAGGACAGCTGGTACCAGCCCGCGATCGATGCGCTCGCCACGCGGATGATGCAGCGCTTCAACCACGAGCGCGCCATCGTGTTCAACACCATCCAGCTCTACCGGCACGACCGCCTGGCCTTCCTGAAGGAATCATGCGCGGCTGCACAGCGCGATGGCTACCACCTCGGCGTGAAGCTGGTGCGCGGCGCCTACATGGAGAAGGAACGCGCGCGCGCGGCGGAGAAGGGCTACCCCTCGCCCATCCACGCCGACAAGGCGGCCGTGGACCGCGATTATGATGAGGCGCTCCGTTTCTGCATCGCGCACCTCGACCGCATGGCCGTGATGGCCGGCACGCACAACGAGCAGAGCGCGCTGCTGCTCACCCGGCTGATGGAGGAGCATGGCTTGGCGCGCCACGACCGCCGCGTGTGGTTCGCGCAGCTGCTCGGCATGAGCGACAACATCAGCTACAACACGGCCGACGCCGGGTACAACGTGGCCAAGTACGTGCCTTACGGTCCGGTGCGCGCGGTGCTGCCCTACCTCATCCGCCGCGCGCAGGAGAACACCAGCGTAGCCGGGCAGATGGGCAGGGAGTTGAAGTTGATCGTGGCCGAGCGCAGGCGGAGGGCCAGCGCAAGTTGAACCATCGAGGCACGGCGCCTTCGGCTATTTTCGCCCCGCACGCATCCAGCCCGTGCATCCTGAACCATGATCACCCGAACCTTCCTCCTCTCCGCGCTGACCGTGGTGGCGTTGCATGCCACCGCTCAAGAAGCACCAGCACCCGCAGCCCAGCAACCCGCCGTGGCCGTCATGCCGATGGGCACCAAGCCGCAGGACGTCGCGAAGGAACTGGGCCTGTCCGAAGCGCAAGTCGAAGAGCTCTTCCGGATCGAGAACGAGCACGGCGAGCGCATGAAGCAATTGAACCGTCAGAACCTCGATACGCCCACCAAGCGGGCGCGCGTCACCGAGCTGCGCGATCAGCGGCAGGCGGAAACGCAGAAGTTGCTGACGCCGGAGCAATGGGCCAAGTGGCAACAGATGAAGCAGGCCCAGCGCGATGCCGCCGCCAAGCAGCGCGAAGCGCTCAAGGTGAAAGAGGCCCCCGTGCATCAGGAGTGAAGCTTCGTTCCTATCCCTGAAGCGCGCCTCGAAAGGGCGCGCTTCTCATTCAGAGCCGCACCTTCACCTGCAAGCGCGTGCGCACCTTATAATAGCCGATGCGGCCAGGCTCCCAGGGCGCGGAGCGCATCGCGGCGCACTCGATCCGCCGATTCAACCCCGTGCATCCGCCCTTCACCACCTGCGCATCGGTGATGGCGCCGTCGCGTTCCACCGTGAAGCGCAGCACTGCCACGCCTTCCGCTTCGCATTGGTAGAGCGCAGTATCGATGGGGCACTCCTCCATGCGCGCGATGCGCTCCGTCCAGCGCTCGATGCCTAGCGCGTAGCGGGGCTCCAGATCGAGCTCCTTCAGTGAATAGAGCGCCAGGGAATCGGGCACGGTGCCCAACCGCTGCGCACGACGCCCGGCAGGGAGGTAGATGCCCACGCCGATCTGCGCGACGGCATCGAGCGTGAGGAACAACGAGACCAGGACGAGCGAACGCATGACCAAAGTTAGCCCTGCCCGGACCCTCGCGGCTACATTCGCCGCGAACCGCAGCGCCCATGTCGAACGTCTACTACCCCGATTACCTGCAACTCGACAAGATCCTCGGCGCGCAGGAGCCGGAGAGCGCCCGCCACGGCGCGCCCGCGCACGACGAGATGCTCTTCATCATCATCCACCAGAGCTACGAGCTGTGGTTCAAGCAGGTGCTGCATGAGGTGGGAAGCGTGATGGCGCTCTTCGCCGATGGCCATGTGGATGACAACGCCGGCGAGCTCAGCGTGGCCGTGCACCGCTTGGGCCGCGTGCATACCATCCTGCAAGTGCTCGTGAAGAAGATCGACATCCTCGAGACGATGACGCCGCTCGATTTCCTCGACTTCCGCGACATGCTG
>JAEUSX010000211.1 GCA_016788405.1 Flavobacteriales bacterium | reverse complement strand
GCCGCCATGAGCTGGGTCAGCAGGAGCGGGATGGTGAGCGCGGATCGTGCCATGGCGCGAAGCTATCGCGCCGTCCGCCGCCTATTTCAGCACGAAGCGCGCGGTGTTCCGGCTGCGCTGCTCGATCAGGACCTCTTTGCCTTGGGTAAGGGCGGAGAGCGTTGGCTCGTCGAAGTGCCGCACGGTGACCAGCTCGCAGCCCTCGTTGTACCGGACTTCATAGGCTTTGCGCAGCTCCTCGATGAGCTCGCGTGATCGGCGGGTATCCTCAACGGCCACGCTGAAGGCCACGGCGCTGTTCTGCATCAGGTCGATGCGGACGTTGCGCTGCGCGAATAGCCAGAAGATGCCGCTGAGGTTCTCCTCCACGATGAAGCTCAGGTCGCGCGGGGTGATGCTGATGAGCAGTTGCTTCGGCTTGACGATGAAAGAAGGGATCAACGAATCGTTCTCGCTGCGATCATCGATGGTGCTGCCCGGCGCATCCGGATCGATGAAGGACCGGACGTAGAGCGGGATGTGCTTCTTCTGCAGTGGCTGAAGCGTGCGCGGATGGATCACGCTGGCTCCGAAATAGCTGAGCTCTATGGCTTCCCGGTAGCTGATGTGCGAGAGCAGCCTGGTGTCCGGGAATCGCTTGGGGTCCGCGTTGAACATGCCCGGCACGTCCTTCCAGATGGTCACGCTCTCCGCATCGAGCAGGTAAGCGAAGATGGCCGCGCTGAAGTCGGATCCTTCGCGGCCCAAGGTCGTGGTGCGCCCATCGGCGGTGCGGCCGATGAAGCCCTGGGTGACGATACGGGTCGGTTTGGCCGTGAGGAACGAACGCAGCCTTGTTGCTGCGTTGGCTGAGCTCGATTCCCAGTCGATGCGCGCCGCGCGGAACAGCTCGTCCGTGAGCACCACATCGCGGGCGTCCACCCAATCGGCCTTCATGCCAGCCGCCCGCAGGTGCGCAGTGACGATCAAGGTGCTCCACACCTCGCCGAGGGAGACGATCTGGTCGTAGTCCTCGTCCACATCACCGCTGGAGCGCGTGGCGAGCATGCGCAGCACGTCCCGGAAGGAAAGGTCCAACGCGCTGGCCGCGGCGGCGTCGCCGGGAGCTGCTTCATTGAGCACGCCGAAGTGCGCTGCGCGCAGGGCCTCCAATAGGGCTTTGGCGTCCCTGCCTTCCGCGTGCGCCGTGGCCACTTCCTCCAGCGCATTGGTGGTCTTCCCCATGGCGCTCACCACGATCAGCAGATCATCCTGCGGGAAACGCGTGAGCACGTTGGCCACGTTGCGCACGCCGGTCGCATCCTTCACGCTGGCACCTCCGAATTTGAAGACTTTCATTCCGCAGCGATGCGCTTGAGTTGTTCGTGATGGAGTCGGCCGTTCAGCCACTCATTCGTCAATTCGGAATCGAAGCGCTTGTAGAAGCGTATCGCGCCCTCATTCCATTCGAGCACCTGCCAGGTGAGGTGATGGTAGCCGCGTTCCACGCATTCGGCCGCGCAAGCCTTCAAGAGGAGCTCGCCAATGCCCTTGCCGCGTGCGCGTTCCGTCACGACGATGTCCTCGAGGTAGCCCACGCGCCCGCGCCACGTCGAGTAGCGCTCATAGCATACGGCGATGCCCAGCACGCCATCCGTATCCTCCGCCACCCAGCCCCACCACACGGCGTTCGGGCCGAAGCCGGCATCGCGCATCGCAGCCACGCTCACGGTCACCGCATCGGGCTCCTTCTCGAAGGCGGCCAGCTCGCGCACCAGCGCCAGCATGGCCGGCACGTCGCGCGCCTCAGCCTTCCGCACAACGGCATTCATGCACGCAAAGAAAGCCGCACCGCATCTTTGCCGCATGTCCCAGGTCAAGACCCTCGCCGAGTTCATCGTAGAGCGACAGCACGAGTTCACCTACGCCACCGGAGAGCTCAGCCAGCTGCTTACCAGCTTCCGCCTCGCGGGCAAGATGGTGAACCGTGAGGTGAACAAGGCTGGCCTCGCCGAGGACATCCTGGGCGCGCAAGGCACCGAGAACGTGCAGGGCGAGCAGCAGCAGAAGCTCGATGTGTACGCGAACGATCTGTTCATCAGACTGCTGCGGAGCCAGGGCATGGTGTGCGCCGTGGCCAGTGAGGAGAACGATGACATCGTGCACTTCGACAATGGCGGCAAGTACGTGGTGACCATGGACCCGCTCGATGGCAGCAGCAACATCGATGTGAACGTGAGCATCGGCACCATCTTCAGCATCTACCGCCGATTGAGCACGGGCGACAAGGCCGCGATGGAGGACTTCATGCAGCCGGGCACGGCGCAAGTGGCGGCGGGCTACATCATCTACGGCAGCAGCACCATGCTCGTGTACACCACCGGCCATGGCGTGCACGGCTTCACGCTCGACCCCAGCATCGGCACGTTCTGCCTGAGCCATCCGGACATGACCACCCCGGCCGACGGGAGCATCTTCTCCGTGAACGAGGGCAATCTGCACGATTTCAGCCCGGGCATCCAGCGCTACATCGATGATTGCAAAAAGCAGAGAATGAGCGCGCGGTACATCGGCAGTCTTGTCGCCGATTTCCACCGCAACCTGATGAAGGGCGGCATCTACCTCTACCCTGCGACCGCCAAGGCGCCCAAGGGCAAGTTGCGCCTGCTGTACGAGGCGAACCCGTTGGCCATGATCGTGGAGCAGGCCGGCGGCATGGCAACCGATGGGTCCGCGCGGATCCTGGAGCTGAAGCCGACGGAGCTGCACCAGCGCACCCCCTTGCTCATCGGCAGCAAGGCCATGGTGGAGAAGCTGCGATCGATGTGAGCGCGCATGCTTGAACGGCCGGGTCGCCTTTGCCCCGGTTACCTTTGGGCGCCATGCCTGCGAGCCGCCTCGACACCTTGCCGATCAGCCACTGGGGGCTTGACCTGCGGCGGCCTTTGGTGATCGCGGGACCGTGCAGCGCCGAAAGCGAAGAGCAATTGCTCACGGTGGCCCGCGCGCTGAAATCGGATGGACGCGCGCAGGTGATGCGGGCAGGCGTGTGGAAGCCGCGCACGCGGCCAGGCCAATTCGAAGGCGCGGGCGAACAGGCCCTGAGCTGGCTGCAAGACGCCAAGCGTGAGACCGGATTGCTGCTGGCGACTGAGGTGGCCACGCCGGAGCATGTGGAGGCTGCGCTGAAGGCGGGCATCGACATCCTATGGATCGGCGCGCGCACGACACCCAATCCGTTCAGCGTTCAGGCCATAGCCGACGCTCTGCGCGGCAACGATGTGCCGGTCCTGGTGAAGAATCCGATCAACCCTGATCTGCATTTGTGGATCGGCGCGCTGGAGCGGCTGGCCAGTGCTGGCGTAACGAGGCTTGCGGCCGTGCATCGCGGATTCAGCTGGTTCGAGCGCACCCCGTACCGCAACAGCCCGATGTGGGAATTCCCGATTCGCCTGAAGGCCGCCCACCCGGATCTTGAGCTGCTCTGCGACCCCAGCCATATCGCTGGAAACGCGGATCGCATCGGCGGCGTGGCTCAGCAGGCCTTGGACCTTGGCTTCTCCGGTCTCATGGTCGAAGTGCATCCCGACCCGGCATCCGCGCGCAGCGATGCGGACCAGCAGCTCGCCCCGGCGACCTTCAGCGAACTGCTGGATGAGCTCATTTTCCGACAGCCGGCACCCACTGCCGGAATGAATGATCGGTTGGAGGAATTGCGCGATCTGATCGACCAACTGGATGAGGAGATCGCCCAGAAGCTGGGAGCCCGCATGGACATCGCCGAGCGCATCGGCGACCACAAGCGCGCGCACAACGTTGCGATCCTGCAGCCTGAACGTTGGGACCGGATCATGCGCAGGCAATTGCGCCTGGCGGCGCACCTGGGCCTCGGAGAGACCTTCGTCCGCGAGATGATGGACGCCATCCACCGGGAGAGCATCCGCCGGCAGTCCTTGGAAGGGGTGGATGGGGTGCCCGTAGGAAACCCATCGGCCTCGTCGAAGGGGGCCTAGCGCGCATCAGGTGTTCGCCTACATTCGGCGCGCCTGCAAGCACTGCTTTACCGGAACCCAAACCTCAAACCAGACATGATCGGACGATTTACCCTTTTGGCCGCCGCATCACTGCTGCTGCCCGGATGGCTGCATGCGCAGCTGTCATTCTCCAACAGCACATCCATGATGGGCGCCAGCATCAGCGGTGGCTGCATGGGTGTGGTGGACATGAACGGCGATGGCCGTGATGACATCCTGAAGCTCGACAACGCGCGCACCTGCAAAGTGGATTACCAGAACGCCGATGGCACCTTCACCACGGTGTCTTATGGCAACATGAGCGGGAGCGGCCAATGGGGCTTCGCAGCCGCTGATGTGGACAACGATGGCCACAAGGACGTGATCAGCGGTGGCAGCTACGACGGGGTGCACTACCGCCGTATCACCGGGGTCGGCGCCAGCACCATGGTCGACCTGAACAACGGCAGCCTCTTCACGCAATGCGTGAACATCGCCGACATCAACAACGACGGTCATAATGATTACTGGTCGTGCCATGACGATGGAGCGCCCAAGCAGTGGCTCAACGACGGCAGCGGCAATCTCTCCTATGCCGACATCATCGATTACACCACCAATCCCGCGAGCGATATGAGCGGGAACTACGGCAGTGTTTGGACCGATTTCGATAACGACGGGGACGTTGACCTCTACATCGCGCACTGCCGCCAGGGCGTGAACGACCCCAACGACCCGCGCCGCTGGAACCGCCTGTTCGTGAACGACGGCAACAACAACTACACGGATATGGCCGAGCAGTACGGCGTGCAGATCCGCTATCAGAGCTGGACGGCAGACTTCGGCGACATCGACAACGACGGTGACTTCGACATGGTGGTCACCAACCACGACAACAACATCCAGCTCTTCGAGAACGACGGCACCGGGCATTTCACCGACGTCAGCGCTGGAAGCGGCCTCGATTTCGGCGGCTTCATGCTTCAGAGCAAGTTCGCGGATTTCGACAACGATGGCTTCATCGACATCCTGATCGCTGGCGGCGTGGAGTACTACTTCAAGAATGACGGTGATGGCACCTTCACCCGCATCACCAACCTGCTGCCGAGCAGCAAGGCGCTCCACAGCTTCGCCACGGGCGACCTGAACAACGACGGGTTCGTGGATGTCTTCGCCAACTACGGCAGCAACTACATCACCCCGGACAATGCGAACCCCGACCGCTTGTGGTTGAATGACGGCAACGACAATCATTGGTTCGGCGTGCGCCTTCAAGGCACAACGAGCAACCGCGATGCGCTCGGCGCCCGCATGACCATCACAGGGCCTTGGGGCACGCAGATCCGCGAGGTTCGGTCCGGCGAGAGCTATGGCATGGTGACCACCTTCGCGGGCATGTTCGGGCTCGGGGCGCACACCACGATCCCGACGCTCACGGTGAAGTGGCCCAGCGGTCTGGTTGAGACCTTCAATGACCTGGCCGCCGACCAGTACATCAACATCATCGAGGGCACCTGCATCAGCCCCACGGCACAGATTGCCCCCGTCGGCGATCCCGTGCTCTGCGGCAGCGGTGACTCCGTCGAGCTTTCCGCCAACGCGGGCTTCAACTATACCTGGAGCACCGGAGCGACCAGCCAGTCCATCACCGTGACCACGGCGGGCAGCTACAGCGTGACCATCGATGATGGAAGCGGCTGCACGGCCAACGCCACCTACTTCGTGGAAGCCAGCCCTGACGAGACCCCGACGGTGACCGCGGACGGACCGACGGAATTCTGCGAGGGGGGCTCCATCACACTGACGAGCACCAGCGCGAGCAATTATGCATGGACCGGAGGGGCCACGACCCAGAGCATCGAGGTCACGGCTTCTGGCACTTACTCCGTGACCATCGACGGCTCGTGCGACACGTTCACCAGCGCGCCCATCACGGTGAGCGTTCTGGACGCGGCGGATGCGCCGACCGCCAATGACGTCACCATTCCTGTGCCCGGCACTGCCGACCTCAATGCCACAGGCACCAACGTGAATTGGTACGATGTGCCCACGGGAGGAACTCCCATCGGCAGCGGCAACAGCTTCACCACGCCATTCCTGAGCACCAACACGACGTTCTATGTCACCGATGGCATCCTGCATGGTGGTGGTCAATGGAATGGTGGTCCCGCGGACCGCCTCACCACGGCAGCTCCCGGTGCGTACCACACCAACGCGGACAACTACCCCGTCTTCGACGCTTACGAGCCTTTCACCATCGTTCGCGTGAAGGTGTACGCCAGCGGCGCCGGCAATCGCACGGTGGCGTTGATCGATCGGGCTGATGGCTCCACGGTGGCCTCGCAGGTCATCAACATCCCCGATGGCGAGAGCTACATCGACCTGGGTTACCAGGTGCCCGCTCCCGGCGAGTACGGCCTGCGCGTGGTTGGCGGCAACCCGCAGCTCTGGCGTGATGGGAACGGCAGCAATCCGGCTTACCCCTACGCGCTCGGTACGGTGGGTTCCATCATCAGCAGCAGCGTCACCGGCGCCAATGCGCTGAATTTCTATTACTTCTTCTACGACTGGGAGGTGGAGGCCACAGGCACCTTGTGCGAGAGCGCCCGCGTTCCGGTCGATGTGACCATCGCCACCTTGGGCAT
>JAEUSX010000171.1 GCA_016788405.1 Flavobacteriales bacterium | reverse complement strand
CCCCACTTCGCGATCTCCTCCAGCAGCGGCTGCAGGGTGCGCCCGCGCGGGGTGAGCTCGTACTCCACGCGGGGCGGCACCTCCGGGTGGATCGTCCGGCTGATGAAGCCGTCCTTCTCCAGCTGCCGCAATTGCATCGAGAGCATCTTCTCGGTGATGCCCGGGATCTGCCTGCGCAGCTCGCTGAACCGCTTCTTGTCCTTGCGCAGGTACCAGAGCACGATGGTCTTCCACTTGCCGCCCACCAGCTCCATGGTCACATCCAGCGCGCAGTGGTAAACACGCCCGTTCATGCGGATGCGGTACTCGTCGCCGTCGATGATCATGATCGTTGAAAAATCGTCCCGCGTCCGTTGCCCTTCCTGCGCGCCGAGGCCGTTGCCGGCGACATGCACTATCGTTCGTGACAGTACTTGTAGAAAGTAAACGGACCCGACATGTTTGCAGCGGCTAAGGAAACGAAACCAACACGCACAACCATGAAGATCGGAGTTTTCGGAACGGGGGTGGTCGGACAGGTCATCGCCGAGAAACTGGACAGCCTGGGCCACGACGTGATGCTGGGCACGCGCGACGTGCAGCAGAGCCTGGCCCGCGAAGGCAAGGACAACTACGGCCGCCCGGCGCTGAAGGAGTGGATGGCCGCGCACCCCAAGGTGAAGCTCGGCACCTTCGCCGAGGCCGCGGCGCATGCGCAGCTGCTCGTGAACGCCACCAGCGGCTTCGGCGCCATGGAGGCCCTGAAGCTCGCCGGTGAGGCGAACCTGAACGGCAAGGCGATGCTCGACATCTCCAACCCGCTCGACTTCTCGAAAGGCTTCCCGCCGAGCCTCTCGGTGTGCAACACGGATTCGCTGGGCGAGCAACTGCAGCGCGCCTTCCCGCAACTGAAGGTGGTGAAGGGCCTCAACACGCTCACGAGCTTCCTCATGGTGGCGCCGCGGATGCTGCCGGGCGAGCACCACATCTTCCTCTGCGGCAACGACGCCGGCGCGAAGCAGGAGGTGCGCACGCTGCTCTCCTCCTTCGGCTGGGCCGACAACGAGATGATCGACCTCGGCGACATCACCAATGCGCGCGGCACCGAGCAATTGCTGCCCATCTGGGTGCGGCTCTATGGCACCTTCCAGAATCCGATGTTCAATTTCCGGATCGTTCGGGCCGAGCAGTGATCGTCGCGGGGCGGAGTCGTGGTCAGCTGGGTCAGGCAGGTTGAGGCGATGGCCGTAGCTTTGGCTTCGCCAGCAATCGGTTCATGAGCAAGACCCTCAGCAAGCCCGCGGTCAGGAAGGCCGACCTCAACGGACACGCCTCCAACGGCACGGTGACGAAGAACGAGCGCCTGCCCGTGATGAAGACCTACAAGATCTTCATCGGCGGCAAGTTCCCGCGCACCGAGAGCGGCCGCTACTACCAGCCCAAGGGCGCGGATGGCAAGCCGCTGGCGAACATCTGCCGCAGCAGCCGCAAGGATGTGCGCGATGCGGTGATCGCCGCGCGCGGTGCTTTGGGCGGATGGTCCGGTCGCAGCGCCTTCAATCGCGGGCAGATCCTCTACCGCATCGGCGAGATGCTGGAAGGAAGGCGCGCGCAGTTCGTGCACGAGATCATGCTCCATGGCGGAACGCCTGAGCATGCCGAGGCGCGCGTTTCGCAAGCCATCGACCGCTGGATCCACTACGCGGGCTGGTGCGACAAGTACCAGGCGCTCTTCAGCAGCGTGAACCCCACGAACAGCTCGCACTTCAACTTCAGCGTGCACGAACCCACCGGCGTGGTGGGCGTGATGGCGCCTGCGGATAGCGCATTGCTCGGCCTGGTGAGCACCATCGCACCGGTGATCGCCGGCGGCAACACCTGCATCGTGGTCGCGAGCGAGGGCATGCCGCTTCCCGCCGTCACCTTCACCGAAGTGCTGGCCACCAGCGACCTGCCCGGCGGCGTGGTGAACCTGCTCACCGGCTACCGCAAGGAACTGCTCAAGCCGCTGGTGTCGCACATGGACATCAACGCGCTCGTCGTTGCAGGCGCGTCGAACGAGGAGCGCGCGATGCTCGATCAAGAAGCGACGTGCAACCTGAAGCGCATGGTGTATCCGAAGGTGAGCGACTGGTCAAGCGATGCGGCGCAGTCACCGTACTTCATCCTGGATGCACAGGAGGTGAAGACCACCTGGCACCCGATCGAGAAGGGGCAAGGAGGGGGCGGCGGATATTGAAAGAATACGGTCAGTCCATCACCGCGAAATGACGCAGCGGCTGGTTGTGCGCTCACCATTCGCGCCCACTGCGATCACGGTGTAAACACCTGCTGGCAAGGACGACACATCGAGGATGCTGCGATGGGATGACGCTCGCTGGTTCAGAAGAACGCGGCCACGCGCATCCATCAGCGCGATGGAGCTCCCCGCAGGTGGACCGTCGATGATGAGTTGCGCGTCCGCCGGCGTGGGCCACGATGCCAATCCAGGCGCGCGCGATGCTTCGGCAGCAGACAGGATGGCGTCCAGCGCGTAGATGAAAATGGTCTGGTACGCGGAGGCCGCGCCGCCGCTCCGGTTCGCCACCAGGTACAGGTAGGTTCCATCGCAGTGCAGCCCGCGAGGCGATTGATCGCCGTCTGGATCAGGAAGGAGCACGGAGCCGATGTGCTGCTCGCTCGCGAGGTCGTACACGTAGATGCGCTCCTCATCCCCGTTGAGGTTGTCGGTGACGTAGAAGAGCGTGTCACCCTTCAGCGCGATGCCCTGCGGCTGCTCGCCGTACATCGGCACCGTGTCGATGGGCGTGGGGTCGCCGGGGATCCACTTGTAGGCGTAAGCATAGGGGTACACATCGAAGTCGGGGTAGTACATCGTGTACCAGATCGCGTTGCCATCTGGGCAGATGTCGCCGATGCCGGATGAATTGCCGCCGATCACCGGTGGGAAGGTCCACGTGCTCAAGAGCACGGCCCCGCTGTAGCTCACCTCGTACAGGTGCGCGCCATTGGTCGTGTTGTCCTGCGCGATGAAGTAGTGCCCTTGCTGCTTGATGAGGCCATGGTTGAAGGTGAATCCGGTGGGCTCGGTGCCGAGCTGCGCGCCATCGTGGTCGTAGAAATAGACGTTGCCATTGAAATCAGCGCCGAGGAAGATGGTGTCCGGCGTGACGTGGATGCCCCAGAAGCTCTGGCTGATGCCGGGCAGAGGGATGCTGTCAACGAGCACCTGCGCGCTGGCCAACGATGCGCAGGCGAGCGAGAGCAAGGAGAGGCTTCTGTACCGCATGTCGTATCGTGTTGAAGCGAAAGCTAGTCAGCGGTTCAATGCAAGGCTCTTGGCGCCAGCTATATTCGCCCCGCGTTCTTTCCATCGCTTATCCAGAAAGGCAGAGGGACTGGCCCTATGAAGCCTTGGCAACCGTCCGGTGGGCAACCATCGGGTAGGTGCTAAATCCAGCCCGCCATCATGGTGGGAGAGATGAGCCGTGATCAGGTAGCGATCCTCCTTCGGGAGCCATGCAGCCTCATCCGGTCCGTCGGGTGGGGCTTTTTCGTTTCTGGGAGCGACGGATGGGATGACCGAAGCATGAAGACCATTGAACAAATCGCTCAAGACCGCATCCTCGTCCTCGACGGGGCAATGGGCACCATGATCCAGCGCCTCGGCCTCACTGAGGAAGACTTCCATCCGAAAGGCATGGAAGACCACAAGATCCTGCTCAAGGGCAACAACGAGCTGCTCTCGCTCTCGCGCCCCGAGGCGATCAAACGCATCCACGAGCAATACCTCGAGGCCGGTGCCGACATCGTAGAGACGAACACTTTCTCTGCAACCAGCATCGCGCAAGCGGAACACGAATGCGGGCACCTGGTGCGCGAGATGAATCTGGCCTCTGCGCGCCTGGCCCGCGAGGCCTGCGAAGCCTACACCAAGAAGGATCCGAGCAAGCCGCGCTTCGTGGCCGGTGCGATCGGTCCCATGAACAAGACCGCCTCGCTCAGCCCCGATGTGAACGACCCCGGCTACCGCGCCGTCACCTTCGACCAGCTCGTGGCGGCCTACAAGGAGCAGGTGGAGGCGCTGCTCGATGGCGGCGTGGACCTGCTGCTGGTGGAGACCATCTTCGACACGCTCAACGCCAAGGCCGCCTTCTACGCCATCGAGGAGGTCTTTGAACAGCGTGGTAAGCGTGTGCCGCTCATGTGCAGCGTCACCATCACTGATGCCAGCGGGCGCACACTCAGCGGCCAGACCATCGAGGCCTTCCTGATCAGCATGCAGCATGTGCCGCTCTTCAGCATGGGCCTTAACTGTGCACTTGGCGCGGCCCAGATGCGGCCCTACCTGGAGGTGATCGCCGAGCAGAGCCCCTGCCGCGTGAGCATCTACCCCAACGCCGGCCTGCCCGACCAGATGGGCGAGTACCGCGAAACGCCCGATGTCACCGCGCGCCTCGTGGGCGAGTTCATGGCCAACGGCTGGGTGAACGTGGTGGGCGGATGCTGCGGGACCACGCCGGAGCATATCGCGGCGCTGGCGAAGGAAGCGGCGAAACATGAACCTAGGAGAGCGCAGGTTCACGCATGAGTGTGGTCAGCTCAATCTCACGCAGAGGCGCAGAGAGCGCAGAGGCGGTTCGGAGGTTCGCCTTGGCGAACCGATGGTGTATTTCTCTGCGTTCTCCGCGTCTCTGCGTGACACCGCATTTTCCCTATCGCTGCTGGGAGCTAGGGGATATGGGCGTGCCCCCTCGCAAAGCCTCGGGGTCGCGCTTTCCGCTGCAAGTCCGCACTCGTCGTTCCTCCTCGCTTGCGGGCTTTCCGCTGCAATCGCTCACGCGGAAATCACCATCCGCTTGCGGCTGACGAATAGACAATGGACAAGAAGACCACCCACATGATCCTGCCAGGTCTCGCGATACTCATGAGCCTGATCGCGCTGTCCAGCAACTATGACCTATCGAATGTTCTCGGGTTCGTGGTCTCTCTTGTCGGGCTAGCTGGTGGAGCAGCTTACTTCTTGAAGAACAAGTTTGCTTCAACACTTCTGCGGATTTGGATCTATGCGCAGATCCCTGCCATTTCGAGAGAGACGATCTTGCCATCAGGCATTGAAGTGGAACATGTGGTTGAATATCACTATGTCGATGCCGGACAGGCCTTCACCTTTGACGTTGGCTTGACCTTGGGCACCAAAGACGGGGACCTCAACTTGAAGGTCAATGTGGTCCCGATTGGTCTTCTAATTCTGTTCCGGCTGCTGATGTTGCAAGGCTTGGTTGGCGGAGCGGTGACCATCAAGAAATTCCGACAGGACAACAAGTTGGGGGATGTCTTTCCATTGTCGGGCTCAGTGCTTCGGCCAGTCACCTTAGGCAAGGAGAAACACTGGTTGCTTGTTGAACTGGCATCGCCGCTCACATACTCTGGCTGCTCTAATTCGCACCTGCTCATTAAGCCCAAAGAGGACGAGATCTACAAGCGAGGTGCTTCAGCGGTTGTATCGTACCTCGTTCTAGTTGACGACCCTGCCAAGGTCCATGATGGAGTGAATCGAAAGGAGGATTTCCAGTTCGCAGACTGGGGTTTGGTATCCATCGCTTAACGAACGAGTCATACCCCTTGCATTTCTCCGTGCCCTCTGTGCCTCTGTGGTGAACCCGCATTTCCAATGAGCATCCCGACCTACTCCGGCCTCGAGCCCCTCCGCATCTTCCCGGGTTCCAACTTCGTCAACATCGGCGAACGCACCAACGTCACGGGCAGCGCGGCCTTCCGCAAGCTGATCAAGAACGGCAACTACGACGAGGCCGTGAGCGTGGCCCGCCAGCAGGTGGAGAACGGCGCGCAGGTGATCGACGTGAACCTCGATGAAGGTATGATCGATGGCGTGGAAGCGATGTGCAAGTTCATCAACCTCATCGCCGCCGAACCCGACATCGCCCGTGTGCCGGTGATGGTCGACTCCTCGAAGTTCAGCGTGATCGAGGCGGGCCTGAAGTGCCTGCAGGGCAAAGGCATCGCCAACAGCATCAGCCTGAAGGAAGGGGAAGCGGAGTTCCTGCGTCAGGCGAAGATCATCCGTCGTCTGGGTGCCGCAACTGTGGTGATGTGCTTTGACGAGCAAGGCCAGGCGGACAATTACGAACGCCGCATCGCAATCGCGCAGCGGAGCTACGACCTGCTGACGCAGAAGGCCGGCTTCGCACCGTACGACATCATCATCGACGCCAACATCCTCACCGTGGCCACCGGCATGGCCGAGCACGACCGCTACGCCATCGACTTCATCGAGGCCGTGCGCTGGATCAAGCAGCACCTGCC
>JAEUSX010000167.1 GCA_016788405.1 Flavobacteriales bacterium | reverse complement strand
GGTCTCGTCGGGATCGTCGATCAGGGTGATCAGCGCGCGGATCTCGTTGTTGGCCATCGGGAGCCGGTTTGAGCGGCTGGGAGCGAAAGCTATCCGGGCGCGGAGGGGAGGGCCGGGTTAGGCCGGGCTTGTTTCCAAGGTGGGGGTGTTGAAGGAGTCCTGTGGACCGCCCGATGCCTCACGTCCGCAGATTGCTCGACACGCGCTTCAGGAGTTTCGCCGCCTCGCAATTGGCCTTCTGCCTGTGCCTAAAGGGACTGAATCGTGCATCGCTCTCGCTTCAATGCATTGTCCTTCTCCGCTACCTGCCTTGCGCTACCCCTCGATCAGGAATTCCCGGTGGAGAAGCCCGCTCAACCGGATGGTGCGCAGGAGTGCTTCACTTTCAGCACCGGAGCACCCTCTTCCGAGTGCATCGCATCAGTCGCGCCTGCGCCCCATGAAGATCATCACATAGTACAGCAAGGTGGCGATGGAGCCGATGGCCGCGACGAGATAGGTGCGCGCCGCCCATTTCAAGGCATCGGCGCTCATGGCGTACTCGCTCGTGGTCACGATGCCGTTGCGCTGGATCCACGCCAGCGCCCGGTTGCTCGCGTCGTATTCCACCGGCAGCGTGATCAGGCTGAAGAGCGTGGTCATGGCGAAGAGTATGATGCCGCCCAGGAGCAGCGCGGGGAACTGATTGATGAGCAGGATGCCGCCCAGCAGCACCCATTGCATCCACTGGCTGGCCACGTTCACCACCGGCACCAGCTTGCTGCGCATGTTGAGCCATTGATACGCCGTGGCATGCTGCACGGCATGCCCGCACTCGTGCGCTGCCACCGCCGCCGCCGCCGCGTTCCGCGCATGGTACACCGGTTCGCTCAGGTTCACGGTGCGCGTGGCGGGGTTGTAATGGTCCGTGAGCGCGCCGGGCACGCTCACCACTTTCACGTTGGTGATGCCGTGGTCGTGCAGCATGCGTTCCGCGATCTCACGACCGCTCAGGCCATTGCTCAGTGGCGTGCGGCTGTACTTCTCGAAGCGCGATTTCAGCTGGTGGCTCACCAGCCAGCTCACGCCCATCACCAGGATGCCGATCAGGTACGCGCCCATCATCGGATTGCCTTCCATCATCATCGTTCGTCGTCTTTGGCGCCGCAACCGGCAATTCCGCTGCCGCTCTCGCGTTCCTGACACATCGGCAGCAGTTCCCGCTGAACCTTCGGGCCGAATCGTTGTTCTTCCGCCAGACTTTTGCTCCATGCTGACCAGGAACGCCGTCCTCCCTGCCTTCGCGATGCTCGCGCTCCTATCGGGCTGCACCATCTCCAATCCCGCCAAGTACTACGCGCGCGCTGAGGCGAAGAAGCCCTACGATGCGGTGATCGTGCCGGGCATGCCCTATACCGATGAGGGCGGCGTGCACATCGGCCTGAAGGCGCGCATGGTCTGGGCGGTGCACCTTTACCGCCAGGGCGTCACCAGGCGCATCATCGTATCCGGCGCGGCGGTCTACTCGCCCTACGTGGAGGCGCGAATCATGCGTGAGTACGCTGCCGCCATGGGCGTGCCGCGCGAGCACATCCTCCTGGATGAGCGAGCGGAGCACAGCACGGAGAACCTCTACTACGGCTACCAGGTGGCTTGCGCGGCGGGCCTGAAGAACGTGGCGCTCGCCAGCGATGTGTTCCAGGTGAAGATGCTCAAGCCCATGCAGCGCAGGATGAAGCGTGATCTGGACGTGAGCATTGACCTCATCCCGCTGGTGCGCGACAGCGTGTCGGAGCTCTTCGCGGCCACGGATCCCGTCATTGACCCCACCGTGGCCATTGATCCCGCTTTCCGTTCCATCCTGGAGCGCGAGTCGTTCTGGAGAAGGTGGCGCGGCACCCTGGGCCGGCACATCCCCTGGGAGGATGATGAGCAGTGCAGCCCCTTAAGGGCGCGGCGCTGAACGGTGGGCCCGCGCGTGCGATCTTGCGCGGCACATCACCATGCGTCCACATCACCAAGCGGCCCTAGCGCTGCTCGCCCTTGCCGCACCGTCCACTGTCAACGCACAATGCGACCGCTGGCAGCAGCGCGTGCGCTACGACATGGCTGTGGAACTCGACCCGGCCACGCACCGATTCACCGGCTCGGCCACGCTGGGCTATGCGAACAATAGCCCCGACACGCTCCACGAGCTCTTCTTCCATCTCTACTTCAATGCCTTCAGGCCTGGGAGTGAGATGGACGTGCGTTCCCGCACCATCGCCGATCCCGACCCACGCGTGGGCGACCGCATCGCGGCGCTCAAACCGGATGAGATGGGCGAACTGCGCGTGGAGCGCATGATGCAGAACGGGAAGCCGGTCACCCTGGAGCACCAGGGCACCGTGCTGCGCGCCACGCTCGCGCAACCGTTGCTTCCTGGAAGATCCACCACCCTCGCATACGCCTTCAATGGGCAAGTGCCGGTGCAGATCCGCCGCACGGGCCGTGACAATGCGGAAGGCGTGGCCTACAGCATGAGCCAGTGGTATCCCAAGCTCGCCGAGTACGATCAGCGTGGCTGGCATGCCATCCCATACGTGGGGCGGGAGTTCCACGGCGTCTGGGGCGACATCAACGTGCAGATCACGCTTGATAGCGCCTACACCATCGCCGCCACCGGCGTGCTGCAGAATCCCGAGCAGATCGGCCATGGCTATCCATCGAAGAAGCCGGTGAAGCGGCCGGCCGGGAGCAAGCTCACTTGGCGCTTCATGGCGAAGGATGTGCACGACTTCGCGTGGGCCGCCGACAAGGACTACACCCACACGGTGCGTGAGATGGCTGATGGACCGGTGATCCATTGCTTCTACAAGGCTGATCCGGAACTGGAAGCGGTGTGGAAGCAGCTGCCCGAGCAGATGGAGAAGAGCTTCCGCTTCATGAACGAGCATTTCGGCAAGTACCCCTGGCCGCAGTACAGCTTCGTGCAGGGCGGCGATGGCGGCATGGAGTA
The DNA here is from genome assembly GCA_016788405.1 of Flavobacteriales bacterium. Lineage (GTDB taxonomy): Bacteria > Bacteroidota > Bacteroidia > Flavobacteriales_F > PHOS-HE28 > PHOS-HE28. The sequence goes on along the minus strand of JAEUSX010000167.1, from coordinate 3,731 downwards.
CCCCATGCTCACGCTCATCACCGGCAAGCGCCGGATCGGCAGCCTCGTGGGCGTGAGCGTGCACGAGAGCGTGCACAGCTGGTTCTACGGTGTGCTGGCCAGCAACGAGGGGCGCTTCGCGTGGATGGACGAGGGCATGACCGAGTACGCGAGCAGCAAGGTGATGCAGCACCTCTATGGAGGCGATGGGGATCCGCACGCATCCGCCATTGATGGCTACCTCGGCTTAGCGGCCAGCGGCAAGCAGGAGCCGCCACGCGTGCATGCCGATCATTTCATCACCAACGCCGCGTATGGCGCCACGGCGTACAGCTTCGGCGAGATGCTCGTGCACCAGCTAAGCAGCGTGGTAGGGGAGAAGACGCTCGCGCAGGGATTGCTTCGCTATTACGATGCGTGCAAGTTCAAGCACCCCGAGCCCATCGATCTGGAGCTCGCTCTGGAGAAGCAGAGCAGCATGGAGCTCGACTGGTACTTCGATGAATGGCTCAACACCACGCGCGCGCTCGATTACAGCATCGCGGAGATCTTGCAGGTGGGCGACTCGCTGCGCGTAACGCTGAAGCGCGAGGGCGAGATGCTCATGCCTGTGGACTTCGCCCTGCTCCTGCGCGACGGCCGAGAGCAGTACTTCCACGTGCCGCTCTCATTGGCACGCGGCTCCAAGACGGCTGCCAGCGACCGCGAGGCCTTCGTCGTGCTGCCTTCCTGGCAATGGACCGACCCCACGTACACCTTCAGCGTGAAAGGCGACATCACGTTCGTCGCAGCGGCCACCCTGGATCCGTTGCAGCGCACGGCCGACAAGGATCGGAGCAATGATGCGGTGGTATTGCCCGAGGGTGCGCGAGGATTGGCGCGTCCGTGATCGGACGACGGTCAGCCCTCCACCTTCATGTACATCTTCTTGATCCGCATCATCGGCCCCGGGCAATGCGTGCTGTGGCAGTTCGCGCAGCTTTGAACCAGCGCGTTGTACGCCGTCGACCTGTCCTTCCGCGCGGCCTTGTACAAGGCCCTCACCTTGGCTTGGTAGTCCTTTCCGAAGGTAGGGAAGGTGATGGGGTCTATGTGCATGTCCTTGGTGGGGGTGGCCGTGAGCAGCGTCTTGATGCGCTCGGGATAGGCAGGCAGGTGCTTTTCGCCGCGCGCGATCCCTGCCTTCACGCTATCGGCGTGCGCGGCCATGGCGCGCATCAGCAGCGCCAGTTCGCTCGGCGGCGTGAGCTCCTGCGCAGCGCTGGTGGATGATTCGGTTGCGCTGCGCGCCGCGCCAGCCACAACGGCGATGACGAAGAGGATGAGAAACGAGGTCCGGGCCTGGATCATGGCAATCGGCGTTGAGCGCGGGCGAAGTTCGTGCACTTCGCGTGCCGGATCGTCAGCTTGCGCCCGTGGGCGCGATGCTTGCCACCTTCGCCGCATGGAGCAGGCGGTGGAGAGCAGCCCGGAACGCAAGAGAGCGCTCACGTCCTTGCTGTTGCCTGCTTTGGCCGTGGTCCTGCTCTGGAGCATCTGGCTACTCGACACGGGGCTTGAACTCGGTCTCGGTCGCTTCGGCCTGTACCCGCGAGAAGCCAAAGGACTTTGGGGCATCCTCACCATGCCGCTGCTGCACGGCGATTGGCGCCACATCTTCGATAACAGCACCGCCGTGCTGCTGCTCGGCTGGTGCCTGCTCTATTTCTATCCGCGCGTGGCGGGGCGCGTGGCCCTGCTCACCTGGATCGCGGGCGGCATCGGCGTGTGGCTCATCGGACGCGAAGGCTCGCCGCACATCGGCATCAGCGGCATGATCTACGGCGTGGCGGCCTTCCTCTTCACCAGCGGCCTGCTGCGCGGTCAGCGCACCCTCATGGCGCTCTCGCTCATCGTGGTCTTCCTGTACGGCAGCTTGGTGTGGGGCATCTTCCCTTTGGTGGCCGACATGAGCTGGGAAGGCCATCTCTGCGGCGCCTTCGTCGGACTGGTGCTCGCCTTCGCGCACCGCCATGTGCCGCCAGCAGTCTCGGACCCCAAGCCCTCCTTCGCTGATGAGCCGGACGACGACGAACCAGCCCCGCCCTACCTTGAAGATGACGCGGGTGATGCGGTGGATGAACGCGAGCTCGAATGGAAGCGGAAGCTGGCCGAGCGCACCGAACGGCCCGGCAACGTGAGCACGACTTGGGATCCGGATTGAACGCTACTCGCCGCGCAACTGTGCCAGCTCCTTGCCGCCGCCCAGCAGACGCAACTCGTTGCCGTCGAGGCTGAAGCTGTCCACCTTGCCGAGCATCTCCTTCACGGCGTTCTCGGTAGGCTGAATGCCCTCGCAATACTTCTTGGTGCTGCCGATGCCGCTGAAGCTGAGCTTGGTGCCCTCCAGCGCATAGCTGCCCATGAGCGCGTTGCAGCCGCCAAATCCCTGCAGTTGATCGCCTGCGAGCTTCAGCCAGGGCGTCTCTGCGCCATCGGGCAATTCCGGGCGCTGGCCGTTCAGGGTCTCCACGATCCACTTCTTCTCTTTCAAGGCGGCAGGGTCAATACCCTTCTTCACGCACTTGTTGGCGCTGAGAGTGATGAGGAGCAGGAGGGCGATGAGGGGCGTGCGCATTTGGGATGGTGTTGCGGGCGAAGTAACCAAGTTCGGTGCCGTGTACTGAGCTCCTTGTGAAGCGCTCGCCATTATTGGGACCTAGTAAAGTGCTGTCCGGTCGACTGGATTGGTCGCGCACGACTTGAATGAAGAACCGCAACAACGCGAGCGTTTCAATTCCTAATCGCTTCGAATTCAACCAGCCGGGCCAACCCGCAGACTAGTTATTCAGCATCACCGGCATCACCAGCATGAGGATGTCCTCACCGGGCTCGCCGGCCTCGCCGGGCAGCAGGATGCCCGCGCGGTTGGGCGCGCTCATCTCCAGGATCACATGCTCGCTCTCCATGTTGCTGAGCATGTCCATGAGGAAGCGGGAATTGAAGCCGATGGTGATCTCCTCGCCCTCATAGCTGCAAGTGAGCTGCTCGCGCGCCTCGTTGGCGTAGTCCAGGTCCTCGGCGCTCACGGTGAGCTGACTGCCGTTGATGTGCAGGCGCACTTGGTGCGTGGTCTTGTTGGCGAAGATGCTCACGCGGCGGATGGTGCTGAGGAAGGTGGCGCGATCGATGGTGAGCTTGTTCGGGTTGCTCTTGGGGATCACCGCCTCGTAGTTGGGGTACTTGCCATCGATCAGGCGGCACACCAGCACGGTGTTGTCGAAGCGGAAGGCGGCGTTGCTCTCGTTGAACTCGATGCTCAGATCGGCGTTGCTGCCCAGCAGGGTGGCCTTGAGCAGGTTCAGCGGCTTCTTGGGCACGATGAAGCTGGCGGTCTTGGGCGCCTGCGCATCGGTCCGCCGGTAGCGGACCAGTTTGTGGGCGTCGGTGGCCACGCAGCGGATGTCCTCGTTCGTGAGCTCGAAGAAGATCCCGCTCATCACGGGGCGCAGGTCGTCGTTGCCCGTGGCGAAAATGGTCTTGTTGATGGCCTTGGCCAGGGTGCCCGCCGGGAGGGTGAGGCTGGTGGCGCCTTCCAGTGCGGGGCTCTTGGGGAACTCGGCGCCGTTGAAGCCGGTCATCTTGTACTTGCCCTGCTCACTGCTCAGCTCCACGCCGTGGTGGCGGCCATCGATGCTGAAGGTGAGTGGCTGCTCGGGGAAGGCCTTGAGGGTATCGAGCAACAGGCGGGCGGGGATGGCCACGCTGCCTTT
>JAEUSX010000139.1 GCA_016788405.1 Flavobacteriales bacterium | reverse complement strand
CAATCAGCCCGATGTCCAATCCATCGGCGACCTCGACACCGAGGCGAACGAGATCCTGTACTACTTCGCCGGCTCCATCCATCGCTACAGCGCTTCCACGAACGCACTGCTCGGCACCTACGCCATCACCGGCATGCCCGGCGGGGTAGGGAGCTTGAATAGCAATACGGTGATGTACATCGGCTGCCCGGGCAAGGAGCTCGCGCTCTACGATTACGTGAACCGCCAGGTGCAGTACGTGAACAAAGCCACCGGAGCCTACAGTGGCACCACCCAGCTGCCGAGTGACGCGCCCCAGCGCGCCTCCTTCGGGCTCTCCTATGCCAATGGGTCTGTCTGGATCTACGACCAGGGCGCCTGGCATGGTTACGATCTGGGCCTCTCGCTCGGCATCGCTTCGCAGGACCACATGGCCGGTCCGATCCTCTGGCCCAACCCTGCTGCTGACCGGGTGCAGCTGGATTGGAGCGCCGCGCATGGGATGATCTCGCTGGCCGTCATCGACATGGCGGGCCGTGAAGTGCTGCGTCGCTCGCTCAATGCCTCCACAGGACCGCTGAGCATGGATGTGAGCGCCTTGCCCGCTGGCAGCTATACGGTGCAGGTGCAGGCCACCACCGGTCGGAGCACCCGGCCGCTTGTGGTCGCGCGGTGAGGCGTTCGATCCTAGCTTCGCCCCATCGAACGGGACCTCACATACGCGGCCATCGACATCGGTTCCAATGCCGTGCGCCTGCTGGTGGGCGAAGTGATCGAGCGCGATGATCACCCCGTGATCAAGAAGCAGACACTGGTGCGCGTGCCCATCCGCTTGGGCGAGGATGTGTTCGGCGGCGGGAGCATCACCGTGGCGAAGCAGGACTACCTCATCAAGAGCCTGAAAGCCTTCCGCCTGCTCACCGAGGTGTACGGCGTGGGCTACATGCGCTGCTGCGCCACCAGCGCAATGCGCGAAGCAGAGAACAGCCACGAGGTGCGCACGCGCGTGGAGATGGAGAGCGGCGTGCACATCGAGACGATCGCCGGCAAGCTCGAGGCCGACCTCATCACCAACACCTTCTGGACGCAGGACCTGCTGAAGGACCGGCCTTACCTCTACATCGACGTGGGCGGCGGCAGCACCGAGCTCACCTGGCTGGAGGATGGCAAGCGCGTGAAGAGCGCCAGCTTCCGCATAGGCACCGTGCGCATGCTGAAGAACAAGGTTCCCCTGAGCGCGTGGGTGGAGATGCAGGCCTTCCTCGACGAATTGCGCGCGCAGCACGGGCACTTCATGGCCGTGGGCACGGGCGGCAACATCAACCGCATCTTCAAGGAGAACGGCAACCTCTTCGGCGAGCCGCTCTCGAAGCGCGACATCCAGCAGCAGCGCGATCGCATCGCCGCGCATTCCTTCGAGGACCGCGTGCGCGTGCTGCGCCTCCGCCCTGATCGCGCGGACGTGATCATCCCCGCCGCCGACATCTTCCTGCGCGTCATGGACCTCGCGGACATCGACGAGGTCTTCGTGCCCAAAGTGGGCCTCGCCGATGGCATCATCTACGACCTGTACATGAAGCAGTACGGCAAGGCGCGCTACCCGCAGAACGAGCCGGTGGTGGCCTGAGCATCGACTCGCGGCCGTGGCGGATAACTTGCCCGCGTGCGCTTCCTGCTCGGCTGCATCCTCGTCACCCTCGCGCTTGATTCATGGGCCCAGCAGCCCTGGTCCATCGGCGCGCGGGCGCATTACGGCTTCCTCTGGGCGCATCGGCCGGCGAGCTGGATCCTGGTGGAAGGGCATGCCATGGCGAGCGAACTCTATCTGGAGCGACAGGTCGAAGGCGACCGGGCGTGGCATCGGAGCTATCGCCTGCCGCGCTATGGCCTGATGGTGGTGCACACGCGCATGGCCAATCCCGTGCGCATCGGCGACGCCATCGGCGCGATGCCCTACCTCAGCCTACCGCTCATCGTGGGCGATCGCCTGGCCTTCGACCTCCGGCTCGGCTGGGGCGTGGGGTACATCGCCAAGCCATTCGACCGGCGCGAGAACACGCGGCAGATCGCCATCGGATCGCGCATCAACACCGCCATCCAGATCATGCCCCAGCTGCGCTTCGATGCCGGACGCTGGGCCCTGTGCTTCGGGATCGGCATCGATCACTGGAGCAATGGCAGCGTGAAGCAGCCCAACCTCGGGCTCAACCTGCTCTCGGCAGCGTTGGGGGCCAGCTACGCCTTGCGCGCGGCGCCTCCGCAGCGCACGGTGGCCGAGAGCATCGGATACCAGCGCGAGCGCCGGGAGTTCAGCATCGTCGCGGCGGCGGGCCTGAGCGAGAGCGGCCGCCCGCTGAATGGACAGCGCAGCGTGTATTCGCTGAGCGGCGATGCGAGCTGGCGCGTGGGCGCGAAAGGCGCGCTCGGCGGCGGCATCGACCTCTTCAACAAGGGCGACCTGCCCACCGTAGCGCAGGGACTCGAAGGGAGGAGCCGGGCGGAGCTCACGCAAGCCGGCGCGCACATCAGCGGTTCGTTGCTCATGGGCCGCGGCGAGCTGCTGCTGCACTGCGGCGCCTACCTCATCACGCCGGCGCCCGACGATGCGCCCGTGTACCAGCGCCTCGGCATGCGCTACCGCCTCGGCGGGCACCTGCTCGCCAGCCTCTGCCTCAAGACGCACTTCGCCACCGCCGATCATTGGGAGTTCGGCCTCGGATACCGATGGAACTGAAGCCGCTTGTGCTGTTCAGCGCGATCGCGCTCATGGGCTGCCAGCGCGAGCAGTGGAACGATTGCGTCACGGGCACTGGCGAGCATGCCACGGAAGTGCGGTCCGTGGGCGCGTTCACGGCCATCGAATTGGAGGACCGCATCGACCTGGTGCTCGAGGCGCGCTCGAGCGGCAGCATCGCGGTGGAAGGGGGGGAGAACCTGCTGGGCCAGATCAGCACCGAGGTGAGCGAGGGCACCTTGCGCATCCGGAGCGCCATGAAGTGCAACTGGGTGCGGAGCTTCAAGCCGCGCATCACCGTGCATGCGCCGGTGGATGCGCTCTGCCGGATCACGCTGCGCGGCACCGGCGATGTGCGTTGCGCCGATACGCTGCGTTGCGACGGCTTCCTCCTGGAGCAATGGGGCGGCGAAGGCAGCACCCGGCTGAGCGTGCGCATGGGTCGCCTGGACATCCTTCTGCACACGGGCGCGGGCGATGCCTTGATCACCGGGCGCTGCGAGGAAGTCAACTTGTACAGCGGGATCATGGCGCCCATCGATGCGGGCGCGCTGAGGGCGGGAGCCGTGCGTGTGAACAACAGCAGCACGGGCGACATCCGTTGCTGGGCGGTGAACGAGCTGGACGCGCAGGTGCGCAGCGTGGGCGATGTGTACTACACCGGGGCCCCTGCGACCGTTCGGAGCACGATCACCGGCAGTGGATCCCTGATCCACGAATAGCCCTATTCGCGCACCCAGGTGCCGTGCGCGAGCGCTTGCCCGTTCGCGCCGAGCAGGCGGTAGCCATAGAGCCCGCGCGGCAGCGCTTGCGCGTCGAAGGCGGTCCGGCCTTCCGTGATGACGGAGCGCAGCACCTGCTTGCCGGTGGCATCGAGCAGCAAGAACTCGCCGTCGCCCACGTCCTGAGCCAGCACTTCCACATGCGCCGCGCCCGGATTCGGGATGAGCAGCACGGATGCTGCGCCGTGGTCGATCCGCACGCTGCGCACCGGCGATACCGCTTGCGTGCCGTCCAGGTCGAACTGCCGCAGCCGGTAATAGCTCATCCCTGGCAACGGTGCGTCATCCACGTGGCCGTAGCGCGTGAGCTGCAGGCTGTGGCCGGCGGCATCCACCTCCGCGATCGCATCGAACCGATCGCCATCGCGCGAGCGTTCCACCAGGAAATGGTCGCTGCCCGATTCGCTGCCCGTGCTCCACTCCAGGCGCACATCGCCCTTCGCGGCGTACGCATCGAACGCGAGCAGGTCCACCGGAAGAATGGTGCAATCGAGCGAGGCGCCGTTCGCCAGCGTCCAGCTGAGGTTGAAGCCTGTGCTGCTCTGGCTCCAGTTGCTGATGTACATGAGATAGACCTGGCCCACCGTCACCTGCATGCCAGGCACCCAGCCGCAGTACTGCGGCGGAACGAGCGGGCACACGTCGAGGGTCGAGGGGAGGCCATAGCTCACCACCGTGCTCGCGAATTGCGGCGGCGAGTAGGTGGCATGTCCCATGCCCGTGGCGTAGCTGCCCGTGCTGTTGAAGGTGGCTGGACCGCTGGAGGCCGCGCACCGGATCGGCGGGCCGAGCGGCGGACAGATGCTGCCCGGCGTGGTGCCCGGCGGGTAGGGTCCCCACACCGCCCAATCGTAATCATCGGGACCCAGCGGATTGATGGTGAAGCCGAGGTTGCCGCCGGCGCTCGGCGAGAACACGTACCACGTGCCCTGGAACTCCACGATATCGAGGCAGCCGGAGTTCGTGGGGTTGATATCGGCCACGTTGCCGGTGTTGTTCGTGTTGTTGCTCAGCGAGACATTGCTGCAGATGGTGACCGCGCCCAGGCAATCCTCCGGCGGTGGCGGCGGCGGCACGCAGGTCACGGTGCCGGCGTACACGGTGCCTGCCGCAGGCGGCGATCCGGAGTTGAAGAGCGTGGAGCCGCCGAGCGTGAGGATGTACGAGTTGTCCGTCTGCCACGCGCCCGATGCATTGTAGGTGAGCACGACGGTATTGCCGAGGTTCACGCCGAACTGCACGAAGTTGGACGGCACGCCGGGCGGCACGGTGTAGTACTGGAAGGGGCCGCCATTGATGCTGACGCCCACGTTCGAGGTGCCCCAGCCGTCGCTGAAGGTGTCGAACATCGTGAGCGTGTACACGCAATCGCCCGCCGGCGGCGTGGAGCACGCGATGCTCAGCGGCGCGCAGGTGGCGTTGGTGGCGCAGTTGTACAGGTCGACCAGCACGCGCAGCTGCCCGGTGAAGCTCGCGGTCCAGGTCACCGAGGATTGAAGGCCGAGGCCGCCGCACGCATCATCGTTGAAGCCCAGCGCGCCGCCGCCCGCGTTGTTGAAGAGCGTGATCTGCGTATCGAAGGTGGCCGCGCAGGTGCTGAAGGTGTACGTGTTGCCGCTGACCACATTGATCAGCGCGTACTGCCCGCCTTGCACGCAGGGCACGTTGGTGGTGCCGGGGCAGGTCGGCGTCACAGCCGCGCCGGTGAGCACGTTGTTGTTCGTGCACTGGGCTCCTGCGGCAGCAGGGATGAGCAATACGAAGAGGGCAGCGGAGAGTCTCACCATGCCTTTCCTTGACGCTGGTGAA
>JAEUSX010000074.1 GCA_016788405.1 Flavobacteriales bacterium | reverse complement strand
ATCTGGTAACGCCCGCTGCTGTCCACGCCCATGACGATGCTGCGGCGCCCTTGCAGGTCGGTCATCACATCGCCCATGAGGTCGGCGGGCACGCGCACCTCCAGTTCCTGGATCGGCTCCATGAGCTGCGGGTCGGCGTTGGTGAAGGCCTCGCGGAAGGCTTGCAGCCCGGCGATCTTGAAGCTGATGTCGTTGCTGTCCACCGGATGCATCTTGCCGTCGTGCACGACCACGCGGATGTCTCGCGCGGGTGATCCGGTGAGCGGGCCGCGCTCCATCTTCTCCATCACGCCTTTCAGGATCGAGGGCATGAACTTGTTGTCGATCACGCCGCCCACGATGCAGTTGTAGAAGACCAGCTTGCCGCCGGTGGGCAGCTCATGCTCCTCCTTGCCGCGCACGCTGTGGCCGTGCGGCTCGGGCATGCCTTCGTGCCAGGGCTCGATCTTCAGGTGCACCTCGCCGAACTGGCCGCTTCCGCCCGTCTGTTTCTTGTGGCGGTAGCTCGCCTCAGCCGGCTTGCGGATGGTCTCGCGGTACGGGATGCGCGGACTGCTGAAGGCGCAATCGACCTTGTAGTGGTGGTTCAGCTTCCACTTCAGCAGGTTGAGGTGCAATTCGCCCTGCGCGCCGATGAGCTGCTGCGCGGTCTCACGGCTGTACGTGAGCACGATGGTCGGGTCCTCCTTCTGGATCTCCAGAAGCGCAGCGTGCAGCTTCTCCTCAAGCTTCTGTTCGGTGGCCTTGATCACCTGCCGCAGGCGCGGTTCGGGGAAGGCGATGGGCTGCAGCTTGATGCTCTTGCCCGGCGCGTGCAAGGTGTGCGCAGTGGCGGTGTCCTTCAGCTTCATGGTGCCGCCGATGTCGCCGGCCACCAGCTTCTCCACGGGCTTGCGCTCCTTGCCATCCACGATGAAGAGCTGGCCGATGCGCTCGGTGGTTCCCGTATTGTCGTTCACCAGTTCGGCGCCTTCCCGCACTTCGCCGCTCATGACCTTGAATAGGGTGATGTGGCCGGCCTTCGGCTCGATCACGGTCTTGAAGGTGAAGAGCACCGCGGGCCCTTCCGCAGCGCATTCCAGCTTGCCGCCGCCCACGAGCTCCTCTGCGGGCATCTCCAGCGCGGCAGGTGCCACATTATCAATGAAGCCCATCAAGCGGCCGCTGCCCATGTTGCGCAGGGCGCTCAGGCAGAACACCGGGAAGCAGGTTCGCTTCATCATGCCCTGCTTCAGACCGATGCGCATCTCATCCTCGTCGAGCTCGCCCTTCTCGAAGTAGTGCTCCATCAGGGTCTCGTCGTTCTCCGCGGCCTTCTCCACCAATTCCTTGTGCAGCGCGGTGGCACGTTCCATCTCATCGGGTGGGATCGGCTGCTTCTCCGGCTTTCCACCGGCATCCTTGAACACGTACATGGTCATCTTGAGCAGGTCGATGATGCGGTGGAAGCCATCGCCCTGCTCCACCGGGTACTGCATCACGGTGACGGCGCTTCCGAAGTGCTCCTTGGCCTGCGCCACGGTGCTCTCGAAATCGGCATTGGGGTGGTCGAGCTGATTCACGCCGATGATCACTGGACGATCGTAACGCTGCATGTGCTCCCACACCAGGTCGGTGCCCACCTCCACGCCGTGGTGCGCATTGAGCAGCAGCACGCAGGTATCGGCCACGCGCAGGGCGGGAATCGTCTCACCCACGAGGTCATCCAGGCCCGGGGTGTCGATGATGTTGATCTTGTAGTTGCGCCACTCGGTGTGCAGGGCGGTGCTGTACACGCTGCTGCCGCGCTCGTGCTCCAGCTCCGTGTGGTCGCTCACGGTGTTCTTGTCCTCGACTCGGCCGCGGCGTTGGATCAGACCCGCTTCGAAGAGCATGGTTTCGGCCAGCGTGGTCTTGCCGCATCCGTGGGATCCCAGGAGGACGATGTTCTTGATGTGCTTGGCATCGAAGACTTTCATGACGGGGAAGGGTTAAAGGGTTGGGTTCTTCCGCCATCCGTGGAGGTCACTAGGCCCGGCCGCAATCGCTCTTTGCCGCCGGTCGTAGGACGCGCGAGGCTTGGGCTGAAATTAGTCCGGCCGACCCGACAATTCCAAGGCATCGGTCAGGTCCAAAGGCCGAAGGCCCGCCGTAGCGAGCCTTCATTCAGACACCGACAGGGTACGGTCTAGTTCAAGGCCTCCATGGCCCTTCCGGCCTGCAAGCGGTTGAAGCGCTCCACCACCTCGTCGTAATTGGCAGGCAGGTTGAGCTCTTTCTGCGGACAGAAGGCCAGATTCTCCTGGCGCTGGTAGCCAACGCTCTCGGTGACCTGCTCTGCCGGTGTTCCCTCGCCCTCGGGCTGGGTGGTGTTCTCGGTCCTGTTCACGGGTTCTGGGCTGGTTGCCACAAGGATTCCTTGCAGGGTGCTCCCTCGCGGCGGGTCGAAAGTATGGACGGGATCGGGTCTTGTAAACCTGCTGTGAACAGTTCGTGACCCATGGTCGGATTCCCGACCGTCCCCTGGGCCATCTTTACCCCAAGCTCTCACACCCCATGCGCAAGCTCCTGCTCCTTACCGCCGTGCTGGCCGCTGCGGCCACCAACGCTCAATTCAATGACGCGGGCCGTTTCCATGCCTCCATCGGTGGGGCCATGGGATTCCATGCCACCAAGTACTACCAGAAGTACACCTTCAACTTCTTCGGCAATCCTGTGAATGTGGATACCACCACCACCGATGCCGCGGTGACCTTCACCCTGCCCATTGAACTCGACTACGGTGTGGCCAAGTTCATGAGCCTTGGGCTGTACATCGAGCCGGGGTCGTACGTGGACAGCAGCGCGACGGAGAGCAATAGCGTCGCCCTGATGGGCATCCAGCCCAAATTCTACCTGCTCAACAAGGACCGCATCGCGATTCTGACCTCGCTTCAGCTCGGAGCGGCCGCGCTGCATTTCGTGCGCGATGAGAACGGGACCGTCAACGACAGCGATTCCCGCTACCTCGGATTCCAATGGGGGCTTGGAGCCGGCATGGCCGTGGGCTTCGGTGATCATGTGGGCCTGCGCTTCATGACACGGTACGTGAACACCAGCATGCCACTGCGCGCGGCCGAGGTGAACGGCAGCAGCGTGGACCTCGACAAATACGAGGCGAAGCTCTCCACGGGCGGCGTCCTCATCCAACTCTCCCTGTGCTTCCGATTCGGCGGCGACTGATAGCTTCGGCCCCGCATCGCGGTTCCCGCCTCCGGGCGGGATGAAAAGGGAATCCCGTGCGAACCGGGAGCTGTTCCCGCAGCTGTGAATCGCTGAGGTCCTTCGCAATCGCCACTCGGCAACGGGGAAGGCGCGAAGTATGAGGGCGGTGAGCCAGAAGACCTGCCACGACGCAACAGACCAAGGCCCCGGGCAAGGGCGGGTTGGCTGGCGGTAGCCATCCTTCCGTTCCTGGGGTTTCACCCTCACGAACGCCGCGCGGTGAACGCGGCAGCCAAAACCCCTCTCCCATGCACCGCTCAGTCCTTTCCTGCCTCGCGCTCGCCGCTTGCCTCTGGAGCCACGCCCAAGGCCCCGTTGTCCACCAGGTCTTCGTGCTCAGCGAAGGCTACTATGACTACTTCAACGGCGGCGGTCAGCTCGTTCCCGTGACCTTGGGCAGCTTTGACCCTGCGACCGGATCGTACCAGACCGTGGCGGCCATTGCCGGCCCGCGATTCGGCAGCGATGTGCTCGTGGATGAAGGCTCCGTTTACGTGGCGGCGGACGACCGCGTGCTGCGCTTCGATGCGGATAGCTACCAGCAGACCGGCGAAGCCCTGGTGAGCGGCGCGCGCAAGCTGGCCATCTGGGGCGATGCGCTCCTGATCACGCG
>JAEUSX010000071.1 GCA_016788405.1 Flavobacteriales bacterium | reverse complement strand
CTGTTGGTAACTCGATTAACATGAATTGCATGGGAAATACCGCCGACTACATTTGCCGCGCCCTTCCGGAAGGGCAACCCTCATGTCCACCACGATCCGGATCCGCAAAGGCCTGAACATCCGCCTGAAAGGCGAAGCCGAGAAGGTCCTCGTTCAGGCGGATCCCGCGAAGGTCATCGCGATCAAACCGACCGACTTCCACGGCCTCGTGCCCAAGGTGCTGGTGAAACCCGGCGACAAGGTGAAAGCTGGCACGGCCCTCTTCGCCGACAAGTACAACGAGCGCGTGCTCTGGACCAGCCCCGTGAGCGGCGAAGTGGCCGACGTGGTGCGCGGTGAGAAGCGCCGCGTGCTCGAGGTGCGCATCCTCGCCGATGCCCAGACCCAGTATGAGGATTTCGGCACTGGCGAACCCAGCACCATGAACCGGGAGACCATCGTGCAGAAGCTGCTCAAGAGCGGCATCTGGCCGGTGATCAAGCAGCGCCCCTTCGATGTGGTGGCCAATCCGGCGCAGGAGCCGAAGGCCGTTTTCATCAGCGCCTTCGATAGCGCGCCACTGGCCCCCGACCAGGACCTGGTGGTGCGCAACCACGGCGCCGATCTGCAGGCCGGGCTCGATGCGCTGGCCAAGCTCACCAAAGGCAAAGTGCATCTGTGCGTGAGCGACAAGACGGCCGCGCGCGAGTTCCTCGATGCCAAAGGCGTGACGCGCCACACGATCAGCGGTCCGCACCCGGCTGGTAACGTCGGCGTGCAGATGCATGCCATCAGCCCGCTCAACAAAGGCGATCTCGCATGGACCGTCGGGGTCCAGGACGTGCTCATGATCGGCCGCCTGTTCCGCCAGGGCCGCTTCGATGCTTCGCGCACCGTGGCGGTCACCGGCAGCGAGGCGCGCAATGCCAAGTACGTGCGCACGGTGATCGGCGCACCCGTGAAGGATCTGATCGGCAATGCGGATGGCCATGCCCGCGTGATCAGCGGCAATTGCCTCACCGGCGATAACGTGGGCCGCGACGGTTACCTCGGCTTCTACCACACCCAGATCACGGTGATGCCAGAGGGCGATGCGCCGAAGTTCTTCCTCACCGACGGCTGGGCCACACCGGGCTTCAACACGTTCAGCGCCAACCGCAGCTTCCCCACCTGGCTCATGCCCGGCAAGAAGTACGCGCCGGACACCAACCAGAACGGCGAGGAGCGCGCCTTCGTGATGAGCGGCCAGTACGAGCAGGTCTTCCCCTTCGACATCTACCCCGTGCACCTGCTGAAGGCCATGCTCGCCAACGACATTGAACTGATGGAGAAGCTGGGCGCCTATGAGGTGGCCCCGGAGGACTTCGCCCTGTGCGAGTTCGTGTGCACCAGCAAGATCAACTCGCAGAGCATCGTGCGCGCCGGCCTCGATGCCCTGAAGAAGGAAACCACCTGATCGATCGCATGAAAGCGCTGCGCAACCTGGTCGATAAGATGAAGCCCGCCTTCGCCAAGGGCGGCAAGCTCGAGAAGCTTCATTGGGTCTTCGACGGCCTGGAGACCTTCCTCTTCACCCCCGGCCATGCCACCGAGCGCGGGGCCCACATCCGCGACGGCATCGACCTGAAGCGGACCATGAGCATCGTGATCACCGCCATGCTCCCATGCCTGCTCTTCGGCATGTGGAACGTGGGGCACCAGCACTTCCTCGCGCTGGGCCAGTTCACCGCCGTGGGCGATGGCCTGTGGGACAAGTTCCTCTTCGGCGCCATTAAGGTGCTGCCCATCGTGGTGGTGAGCTATGGGGTGGGACTAGGCATCGAGTTCCTCTTCACCAGCATCAAGGGACATCCCATCCAGGAAGGCTATCTGGTGAGCGGCATGCTCATTCCCCTTGTGATGCCTGTGGAGACGCCGCTGTGGATGGTGGCCATCGGCGCCGCCTTCGCCGTGGTGATCGGCAAGGAAGTGTTCGGCGGCACAGGCATGAACGTGGTGAACGTGGCGCTGACCGCGCGCGCTTTCCTCTTTTTCGCGTATCCCACCATGATGAGCGGCGATAAGGTGTGGGTGAATCTCGACACCGATCCCGGCCAGGCCTTGGTGGATGGCTTCAGCGGCGCCACGTCGCTAGGTTACGCGGCCATCGGCGAAGTGGACAAGATCGCGAGCCTTTCCGATTCGTTCTGGGGCTTCGAAGCGGGCAGCATCGGCGAGACCAGCGCCTTCGCCTGTCTCATCGGCGCGGCCATCCTCTTGATCACCGGCATCGGCAGCTGGCGCATCATGCTGGCCACCTTGCTCGGTGGTGCGGCGATGAGCTATGGCTTCAATCTGATCGGCGCCAACGCCTACATGCAGATCCCCGTGGCGCATCAGCTGGTGATGGGCGGATTCATGTTCGGCCTGGTCTTCATGGCCACTGACCCGGTCACTGGCGCGCAGACCGACACGGGCAAGTGGATCTACGGCTTCCTCATCGGCGTGCTGGCCATGCTCATCCGCGTGATCAACCCGGCCTATCCCGAGGGCATGATGCTCTCGATCCTCTTCATGAACGTGATGGCCCCGTTGATCGATCACTTCGTGGTCCAGTCCAACATCAAGCGCCGCCTGAAGCGCGCCGCCGTGCAAACCGCTTAACGCATCGCCATGGCCTTCGACAAGAACAGCAACTCGTTCACCTTCATCTTCGCCACCGTGCTGGTGGTGGTGGTGGGCACCCTGCTGGCGGTGACCTTCCTGGCGCTGAAGCCGGCGTACGATGAGAACGTGCGCCGCGAGAAGATGCAGAACATCCTGGCCAGCATGAAGGTGAAGGTGGAGCGCGACGCAGCGCCTGCCAAGTACGAAGAACTCGTGAAGGAGACCGTGCTCGTTGATGCCGAGGGCAAGCCGGTGGAGGGCGATGCCTTCGGCTTGGATGTGCTGAAGCAGTACAAGGACTGGAAGGCCGGTGTGATGAAGGCCGAGGACATGAAGTACCCCGTTTACAAGGCCAACGCCGAAGGCAAGGACCTTTTCGTGCTGCCGCTCGTGGGCACGGGGCTCTGGGGACCGATCTGGGGCTACCTCAGCGTAGAGAGCGATGGCCGCACCATCTACGGCGCCGTTTACGACCACAAGGGCGAGACGCCTGGCTTGGGCGCCGAGATCGCCACGCCCATCTTCTATGACCAGTTCCCGGGCAAGACCATCACCAATGATGATGGCAGCTACGCGGGCATCCATGTTTACAAGGGCGGCTCGCAGACCACCGACCCGCATGGCGTCGATGGCATCAGCGGAGGCACCATCACCAGCCAGGGCGTGGATGAGATGCTGATGCGCACGCTGGCCACCTACGACAAATACCTCAAGAGCGTGATCGCACCGCCCACGCCTGTTGTCGAGCCCATGGCCAACGACAGCCTGGCCGCAGATTCCCTCACCGCAACAACCGTGAATCCATGAGCACCGCCACAGCAGCGCCCGCCAAGGCGAGCGAAGGGCTCTTCAGCAAGAAGAACCGCAAGCTCATCACCGATCCGCTCAACGACAACAACCCGATCACCGTGCAGGTGCTGGGCATCTGCTCCGCGCTGGCCATCACCGTGAAGGTGCAGAACGCCGTGGTGATGAGCCTGAGCGTGCTGGCCGTGGTAGTGGTGGGCAACATGGTGATCAGCGCGCTGCGCAACCTGATCCCCGGCCGCATCCGCATCATCGCCCAGCTGGTGATCGCCGCGGGCCTGGTGACACTGGTGGATATCGTTCTGAAGGCGTACGTGTACGATGTGAGCAAGCAAGTGGGCGTGTACGTGGGACTGATCATCACCAACTGCATCCTCATGGGGCGCTATGAAGCTTTCGCGATGGGCAACAAGGTGTGGCCGAGCGGCCTCGATGGCCTGGGCAACTCGCTCGGTTATGCATGGATCCTGGTGGCGGTGGGCACGGTGCGCGAGATTACCGGCAACGGCAGCTGGATGGGCATCCGACTGATTCCCGAGAGCGTTTACGCGGCCAATGGCGGCGGCTACTTCAACAACAACATGATGATCCTGCCACCGATGGCGCTCGTGCTGGTGGGCATCATCATCTGGATCCAGCGTTCGAGGAACACCAAGCTCATCGAGCAGTAACACCGCGCAGCCA